>DATLHO010000020.1:0-5950 GCA_035539855.1 Kapaibacterium sp. (SeqCode)
GGTCATCGATCATCGAATTGCGTTGGTCCATAGTCGTTGCTGTCTGCCACGGCATGGCGTCCCTCCCTGTGGTTCGCCATACAGTAACACTGTCGACAACGTTCCCGGACAATTCTGTCGATAACCTACCCGGTCAGTACCCCGCAAACCCGTCCCCTGCGCACCTGTCCCCTGCGAAGCTGTCCCCTGCGCAGCTGTCCCCTGCGAAGCTGTCCCCTGCGCAGCTGTCCCCGGGCCCCTAGGGCGCGCCCCCGCAAACGACGCAGGCTCCACCGCAGATCGCCAGCGCGCCCCCCGGCCGCCTCCGGCGGGCGGACTCGCTCTGGTCGACGTCGGCGTTGATGATCACGTTGACCGAGCGCTGGCGCTCCATTGCGATCTTCGCCTGCGAGACCGCCTCGCCGCGCGCCACGACGGTGATCTGGCCGCGCCCGCGCAGGTCGCGGTACAGCGGGATCGTCGTGGAGAAGACGCTGTCGAGCATCCGCGCGGTGTAGTAGGCGCGCAGGTCGGAGAGCATCTGGTTGCCTCCGGCCGGCGACTCGCGGAAATGGGTGCCGCGCGCGAGGATCCCCCCTTTGACCCAGCGCTTCGACGCGAGGCCGTCGAGCTCGATCGATCCGTTGGCGAAGTCGATGTCGGGTCCGGTGTACAGGCAGTCGAAGTCGATCGTGCGCGGATCGGTCCATCCGACGATCTCGACGCGGATCGCCTTGCCCTCGAGGATCGCGCGCTCGATGCATGGCTTCAGCAATCCCACCCGCATGTTGTCGACGAACCCGTCGATCGCGCTGTCGACCGTGCGCGCCCACTGCTGGCCGTGCTCGTCGATCTCGTTGAGCCGCACGCAGAGTCCGGGCTGCCGCGCGCGGTCGATGCGCGCGGGCACGACGCTGTAGTCGTACAGCTCGTTGTCGTCGCAGGGCTGGGGGATGCTCGGCACGACCGCGCATCCCTGATCGGTGAACGGCGACTGGCACGGAGCGAAGCCGGCGTAGCGACTGCTGGTCGGACACCAGTATCCGGTGATGAAGAACTCGACGTTCGTCACCGGGAAGTTCTGCCGGCACGCCGGCGTGTACAGCGCGGTCGTGTCCCACACGAACAGCGTGTGCGCGAGCGTGCAGGTGTAGCCCATCGCGAACAGGAGCGTGTCGGTCGACGCGATCCAGTCGCCGCGGTCGGTGCGCGCGCGGACCTCGATCCGCCGGACTCTCCGGTCGTCGCCCGGCTCGCGTCCGATCGCGCGCGGGAAGATCGCCTCGACGACGCCGTCGCGGTCGGTCACGAGCGCTCGCGGCGCGCGCGCGTCGAGGTCGGTCGCGGTCAGCTCGAGCTCCGGCAACGGTCGGGTGATGTCGTCCGGCTCGTCGACGCCCGCAACGCGCTCGCTCGTGCGCAGCAGCGCGCGGATGCGCACGGTGTCGGCGAACGTCCCGGCCTGCACGTGGTAGAGATCGTAGTCGCGGCCGGCCGTGCGGTTGGACGTGAACACGAGCCATCCGCCGCCGGGCGAGAACGCGGGATGTCCTTCGTCGGAGCCGGCGCGGTTGACGCCGGACAGCGCGACCGCGGCCGCCGTCGCGACATCGGGCTCGCCGGTCGCCGGATCGAGCCGCGCGCTCCAGATGTCGTAGTCGCCCGAGCGGTCCGTCGCCCAGTAGAGCCGTCCGTCGATGCCGATGCAGGGCGATCCCTCACGACCCTCGGGAGTGCACAGCGACGAGAGCAGCACGGGCGCGCTCCATCCGCCGTCGAGCCGGCGCGCGACGTACAGGTCGGTGCGTCCGGAGCCGGGCGCGGCGCGGTCGGAGGCGAAGTAGAGGAAGCGTCCGTCGGACGAGAGCGCCGGACTGTCGTCCCACGCTGCGGAGCTGACCTCGTCGAGGCGCCGCACGCGCCAGGCGTCGCCGTCGCGGCGGAGCTCGTAGAGATCGTTGTCCATGTTCCGCCCCTCGTGCGGGCGGTTCGAGGTGAAGACGCCGACATCCGGATCACACGACGCGAACGTCGGCGCGCCGTCGAGATAGACCTCGAGCGAACCGCGATCGCGAGGCTGGTTGACCGGAGCGGGAAGCTCGCGCGGATCGCCAGCGCGACCGACGGCGCTGACGACGATGCGTCGGCTGCGTCGCGCGGCGCCCGGCACGCTCGTCGTGAACCACGCCTCGGCGCCGTCGCACGTCGATCGGAACGCGAGCGCGTAATCGTCGCCGGGCGTGTTGAGCCGACGGTACGGCTGCGCCTCCTGTCCGCGCGCGTGCGAGCAGACCAGGATCAGCAGCAGGAGTGGCGCGAGCGCGCGGGTCGATGACGTCATGAGCGTTCGATCAGTAGACCAGGGGCGAACAGATTCGGAACTGCACCTGCGGACAACTGCGCGTCGGACTCGCCGGGTCGATCGACTCGACCCACAGCAGCGCGCAGACATCGCAGCCGCCGTGCGAGAACGTGAAGAGGAAGACGTCGCCGGGCCGCACCGTCTGCACGCCGCCGGGTCCGGTGCTCCGGCAGGCGTCGAGCGTCGCGGCATCGAAGCGCAGATCGCACAGCGGCGTCTGGTCGGTCAGTCCGGTGCGCAGGAACCGGTACGGTGTCATGATGTTGAGCTGCGCGGTGCCGGCCGCCAGGTCGATCGAGCGCACGGTGATCAACTGTCCGGTGCCGCTCTGATCGGTCACGATCGAGCCGTCGTTGTTCACCGTGATGCCGGTGTTGGGATTGACCGCGCAGTCGACCGGGAACAGGCGCAGCGGCGGCACGCGCGGCGGAGGGATCTCCCCGACCAGCGGCCGCGTCGTCGTGCCGCACGCGGTCGTGATCTCGAGCGTCGCGGTGAACGTCGAGCGCGGCGGCGTGCCGGAGGAGAGATAGTACGCGCGATCGGGAGAGAACTCGATCGTGAAGCAGAGCGTCCCGGTCGGCGCCACTTCGCGCGGGAACGAATTCGGCGTGATCCTGAACTGCGACGCGTCGCGGCCGGTGATGCGCATGTCGTCGATGCGGAGCGGACAGCGCGTCGACGGATTCGAGATGCAGACCTCCCGGCTCGCGGTCGCGCAGATGTCCGCGGCCAGCGGCGCGCTGCGCGTGGAGTCGCCGGGAATGATCAGCGAGCCGGTCAACTGCAGCGGACACGGCGGCGCGACCGCGAGCAGTCGCAGCACGAGCGTCAGCTCGGCGCAGTCGCGAAGGCCTCCCGACGGCGTGCGCGTCTGCACGCGATAGACGACGGTATCATTCATCGTTCCGGCACGCGTCGGCGTCACGAGAATGCGGAACGGTCCCATCGACGATCCGGCTCCGAGCACCGAGCTGCCGCCGTTGAACGAGCGCACGCGGACGCCCTCGCCGGGACCGCGCACGCGCGTGTAGATCAGGTCGCACGCCTGGTTCGTGTTGACGATGCTGCCGAGGTCGTACTCGAGCTCGGTCTCCTCGCCGACACAGACGGTGTCGAGGTCATTCGCCGGCAGCGTCATCGTCAGCGGAGGCGGACATCCGCAGGAGTCGCATTTGGACTCACCCGAGAAGTTGACGCTGATCAGCCGGTACGGCGCGACGCCGGGCGCGGACGCGGTGACGTCGATGCGCTGGGCTCCGGCGCTGCCGTTGGTCGTCGGACGATACTCCATGCAGATCTCGCACGCGTCGCCGGCGTTGGCGAGCGTCGCCGGGCTCGCCTGCGCCACGCTGTTGACGCGCAGCAGCAGTGTCGCGCCGGGAATCCCCGTGATCGGCGGCGCGCTGATCGTCATCGGCCTCGCGCAGTCGGTCACGATCGCGCGCGTGCAGATGATCTCCGAGCGCCGGAAGTTCAGGCAGATCGAGCTGGCCAGCGTCTGCGCCGGAAGCGTCACGCCGCAGGGGACTTCGACCGTGCGCTGCAGCGCGATCTCGATCGTCGTGTCGCGGCAGGGAATCCTCACGTCCTCGACGAGGATGACCGCGTCGCCGATCTCCGGATCGGCCGGCGGCGTCACCTCGAAGTCGAAGACCGCGCCGCTGCTCGCGATCGTCATCGTCTGCTCGACCACACCGTCGGCTCCGGTCATGACGCGGCCGAACCCGCCGAACGACGCCGAGTCGGATTCGCGGTAGCGCACGAGCGCAGAGGCGACGGGCACGCGGCTCTGATCGACGATGCGCACGACGATGCGCACGCCCTCGACCGCGACGTCGGGCTGCGTCGGTTCCTGGCAGCCCGCGAGCACGAACAGCACCGCCGCGACCAGAGCGATCGATCGGAGCGCTGCGCCTGCGATGGGGCTGTGCATGCGTGAGTGGAGATGCATCGGGGTGCCGCTAGAAATCGAAGGTGAAGGCGAGCGATGCAACGGCGCTGTGCGCCACGCTCGTGTTGACGACGAACCGATCGCCGCAGGCCTCGCAGGGCGTGCGCACGTTCATGCGGGTGTAGCGGTAGCCGAGCGAGACGACGAGCAGATCGAACAGCGGCAGACCGGCGCCGGCGCCGCCGAGATACTGTCCGTACTCTTCCGGATTCTCCGACGGCGTCGCGCTCGCGCCGTCGAAGCTGCCGTTGAGAATGATCCCCCCTTCGAGATAGAAGAACGGCCGGAAGGCGTCGCGCTGCGTGCGGCTGTCGGAGGTGAAGTACACGGTCGAGTCGACGTGCGCGGTGGACGGAACTTCGGTGAAGGACCCGCCGGGCGTCGCTGGGGATTCTCCGGGCATGCCGAAGCGACACGGATCGGAGTAGCGGAAGTAGGGCTCGACCTGCACGGTCCCGAACGGAAGCAGGCGCACCGAGGCGCGCAGCGGCAGGCGCAGGCGCGATCGATCGATCTCGACGCCGAGTCCGACCGCGATGTCGAGCCACGTCGCGATGCGGCGGCCGACATCGATCTGCGCGAGCGGCGCGATCGACGCGAAGCCGACCTCGCGCGACGATGTATCCGAACCGGCGAAGCGCAGGCCGCCGCCGATCTCGACGAATCCTTCGGCAGCAGCGGTGGCGAGATCATCGCGGTAGAACTCGCGCGCGGGCAGCAGCGGAATCGAGATGGTCTGTCCCTCGAGTCCGACGCCGGCGGTGCCGAGGCGCTCGACCTCGTCGACGGGCACGAGCGTATCGCGGCAGGTGCCGTCGGCGAGGTACTGGATCGCGAGAGCCTGCACGAGCCGTCCGCGGCTGCGCATCGTCTCGCGCCGCACGGACGTCACGCGCCTGATCGGCGGACGATCACCGCGGAAGTGCACATCGAAGGTGGAGTCGCGACCAGGCTGGCGTCGCGCGGCCGCCGGCAGCGGACAGTCGCTGCAGCCGCCGTCGCTCGCACGCGCGCCGTCGAGCGCACGCGCGCCGTCGTTCGCACGCGCGCCGTCGTTTGCACGCGCGCCATCGTTCGCACGCGCATCGTCGAGCGCGCGCGCGTCGGCGCTCGATGGCGTCGTCGCGTCTGATTGCGCCAGGGCGCCGGCAGGCGATGCGATGATCGCGAGCACGCCCACGACGAGCGCGCACGCGGCGTTGAAGCGCAGCCGCGGTGAGGAATGGGTTTGCATCGGGGGAAGGTCCCAGGTCAAGTCGAGGAGCCGGCAACGGCGAAGGAAGGCCGGTGCAGCCGAACCGGGGGGCGCGCAAGATAATGCCGACGGGCGGTGCGTCGCATACGCGTCTCGATGACGATCTTCGCGGATGAAACGACCTGGACGATACAGCGAATTGCATCCGGAGGCGCGCTCGCTCGACGAGCTGCTCGAGCTGCAGTGGGCGTGCACGCGCCGCTAGCCGGTGCCCGGATCGAGCGTGCGATCGATCGTCATCCAGAGGATCTTCGAGTATCGGATCATCATCGGCACGAGCGGCAGCATGAGCACGGCGGCGATGAGCACGGTCCAGGCGAACCCGAGCGCGGGTAGCACGAGGCTCACCAGGAACGAGACCACCCCGATGAAGAATGCCGCGAACGCGTAGCTGATGTAC
>DATLHO010000021.1:0-5782 GCA_035539855.1 Kapaibacterium sp. (SeqCode)
CGGGCTCGCCACGCCCTGCTACCACTGCGCGACGGTCGCCAGCAGGATGTCGTTCGAGAGATTGTCGATCGCCCTGGCGAGCGCGTCGGTCTCGCCGGCGCCGCCCTGGTCGATGTTGTACTGCGAGCGCGCGCTGAAGACCCGCTCGTACACGGCACGCCGCCGCACGTTGTCGCGAAACACTACCCGTGCCTCGAGCGTGACGCCGCGCACCGTCTCGAGCTCCTGTCCGCCGGAGACCGCCAGTCGCTCGGCGTCGCGTACGACGGTGATCGTCACCTCGAGCCGCGAGTCCGCCGCCGGCTCGTCGACGACACGCAGGCTGTTGTCCTCGCGGAACTTGCGCACGAGGATCTGGGTCAGGTCCTGGCGCATCGTGGCGCGACCCGACCCGCTGACGTCCTCGACCTGCGGAATCGCGACCGACGACAGATGTGCCGGAGCCGACCCGCCCTTGAACGAGTAGCAGCCGCCGAGCGCCGCCGCCAGCGCGACTGCGGCAACGACGATTGAAACGCTGCGCGCACCGACGTGCGCACCGACGCGTGCACCGACGTGCGCAGCAACGCGCGCACCGACGTGCTCGCGGCCGCGATCACCGCCACTCTGTCGCGTCACGTCGTTCATCGTATCGACTCCTCCCGCTCGTCGTTGGGAGCTCCGTCGAGCTCGTCGTCGGAGCCTCCCTCCTCACCCTCGAGCGCGTAGTCCTTGAGCTTGCGGTACAGCGTCCGCTCGGCGATTCCGAGGGCATCGGCCGCGAGCCGGCGATTGCCGTTGAAGCGTCGCAGCGACGCGAGGATCATCCGGCGCTCCATCTCGCCGAGTCGCAGGTCGCCGTCACGGGCGAGTGCCTCGACGGGGTCGACCGGAGCCGCGGGCAGCGCAGGCCGCGCGATCGGCGGCTCCGCGTCGCGCGCGCTGGCCAGTCGCTGGACGACCTGCTTGATCTGTCCGACCTCGTTGCGCAGGTCGATGAGCGCCATGTAGATCAGCTCGCGCTCGGCCTGCTCGGGCGTGCGACCGGCGAGGTGAACGATGGCGCCGGGATTGTCGGCCTTCGGCGGACGGCGGCCGATGTCGAGGTGGCGCAGCACGAGCTCGTCGGTCAGCAGCGCATCGCGCTCGAGCGTGATGACGAGCTCGACGAAGTTGCGGAGCTCGCGCACGTTGCCGGGCCACGGATAGCTCGTGAGCACCTCCATGCCGTCGGGCGTGATGCCGGGGAAGGTGGTGCCGAGCTGGCGCGCGATCTGCGCGGCGAAGTGCTCGAACAGCAGCGGGATGTCCTCGGGGCGCTCTCGCAGCGGCGGGATCGTGATGCAGGCGGAGCGGAGGCGGTAGTAGAGATCCTCGCGGAAGCGTCCGGAGTGGACGTCACGTGCGAGGTCGCGATTGGTCGCGGCGACGACGCGCACGTCGGTCGTCCGCGGCTCCGTCGAGCCCACGCGCGTGAACTCGAGCGTTTCGAGCACGCGCAGCAGCTTGACCTGCGTGCTCAGCGACATCTCGCCGATCTCGTCGAGGAAAAGCGTGCCGGCGTTGGCGGCCTCGAAGAGTCCCTTGCGCGACTCGACCGCGCCGGTGAACGCCCCCTTCTCGTGACCGAAGAGCTCGGACTCGAGCAGGGTCTCGGGGATCGCGCCGCAGTTGATCGCGATCATCCGCGCGTCGGCGCGCGGACTGATCCGATGGATGGCGCGCGCGAAGACCTCCTTGCCGACGCCGCTCTCGCCGATGAGCAGCACGGTGATGTCGGTCGCGGCCACGCGCCGGATCGTCGAGAGGATCTCGCGGATCTGCGGTGATCGCCCGATGATTCCGAGGTCGTGCTGCGAGAGTTCGTTGGTCATTCGTGCTCGGTGTGCAACCTACGCCTCGGCCGTGCGATGCGTCGCGACCCACTCCTTGATGTAATCGGCGATCGCGAACGTCGGTGCGCCCGGGGTGAAGAGCTGCCCGACGCCCTGCTTCTTGAGCTCCTCGATGTCGGCCTCGGACATGATTCCGCCGCCGGTCAGCAGCACGTCGGTCAGGCCGCGATCGCGCATGAGCCCGAGGACCTTCGGAAAGATTGTCATGTGCGCGCCGCTGAGCATGCTGATGCCGACGACGTCGACGTCCTCCTGCAGCGCCGCCTCGACGATCATCTCGGGAGTCTGACGCAGGCCGGTGTAGATCACCTCCATGCCGGCGTCACGCAGCGCCGCGGCGATGACCTTCGCGCCGCGATCATGGCCATCGAGGCCGGCCTTGGCAATCAGAACTCGAATCTTGCGGTCCATATCGCTCACTGAATGAGGGTGTTCGGGGAAACGTGAAGTTACGATCCCCGCGCCGAGAATACGCAGCGTTCGATGGTATCGGGGTGTCAAAGTGACAGGACTACTCACTCGGCCCGCACGACCTCGGCGACCGGGCGTGCGGCGGCCCGGTTTGCCGGGACGATCCCCGCCAGAAACGCCGTCGCCATCACCAGCAGCGTCGAGACACCGAGGATTCCCGGAGAGACTTCGAACTGGATCGTCCAGCCGAAGCTGACCCGGTTGATGACGTAGATGAGGATCGCGCTCAACAGAAGACCGGCGACCGTGCCGAGCGCCTGGCTAGCGAGTCCGATGAGCCCGGCCTGCACGAGCGTCATCGTGCGTATCTGCCGGGCCGACGCGCCGATCGCCTTGAGGATTCCGATCTCGCGACCGCGCTCGACCACGAGCGCCGCGAGCGTGTTGGCCACGCCGATCGCCGCGACGATGATCGCGACGATCTGCAGCGCGTAGGTGATCGCGAACGTCTGGTCGAAGATCTTCAGGACCTCGTCGCGGAGCGTTCGGTTGGAATAGACAATCAGGCTGTACCGCGCGGCGAAGCGGCGCTCGATCACGTCGCGCACGCGCTCGAGCTCCGCCGGATCGCGCAGGTAGAGCGCCGCGTTGCTCACGGTCGAGTCGCGATAGAGACGCTCGAACGTCGCGCGCCGCATCATCACCGCCCCGGCGTCGGTCGTGTAGTCGTAGTAGACGCCGGCGATCGTCAACGCCCGGGGTCCGCCCGGCGTCGACAGCACGACAGTGTCGCCGCTGCGCCGATCGAAGCGGATCGCGAACGCCTCGCTCACGGCGATCGCTCCGGTGTCGAGCGCCGCGAGCACGCCCGCGAACGTGCCCTCCTGAAACGTCAGCGAGGCGTCGTCCGGCGGCATCTCCAGACGCGCGCCGCCGATCGTGATCGTGCGTCCGCGGTAGGTCCCACGCAGCCGGCGCAGCGCGTCGACGTGCGTCGCCTCCGGCAGCGAGTCAAGAAATGCGATGACCTCGCCCGGCATCGGCGTGATCGCGCTGGAGGCCAGGCGGTTGCTGGAGATGGTGAGATAGAGATCGGCGGTGACGGTCTGCCGCATCCAGAGCTCGACGGTGCTGCGAAACGATCCGACCATCGTCGAGACGCCGATGAGCATGGCGATCGCGGTCATCAGCGCGGCGATCGCCGTCGAGGCGCGACCGAGCGACTGCATCAGGTAGGCGCTGGCGAGCTCGCCCTCGACGCCGACGAGTCGCTTCAGCAGCCGGCCGAGCAGGCGGTCGCTCGCGCGCAGCACGAGCGGTGTCGTCAGCGCGATGCCGAGCAGCACGAGACCCGCGCCGGCGAAGCCGAGCAGCGGAGAGTTGAGCGCCTGTCCCTGCAGCGACGCGATCCACGCGGCCAGCAGCAGCACGACGCTCGCGACGACAATCGTGCGATAGCGGCGCGAGACGTGCGACTCGAACGTCTGCGCCGAGAAGGTCTCGCGCGGGTGCACGCTCGCGGCCTCGATTGCCGGAGGCAGCGCCGAGAGGATTGAAGCGACGAGGCCGATCGCGCCGCCGAGCAGCAGCGTCATCGGATCGATCACCAGGTGCTCGGCGACCGTCAGGATGTACAGCGCGGTCACCGTGCGCACGACCTGCTCCAGCGCGAGCCGGGCCAGGAGGATGCCCAGCGGCAGACCGAGCGCGACGCCGAGCGCGCCGATGATCGCGGCCTCGCCGAGGAAGTACGCGACGATCCGCGAGCGCGTCGCGCCGACCGCGCGCAGGATGCCGAGCTCGCGTCGCCGGCGAAGCGTGCTCGTGAGCATCGTGTTGTAGATGATGAACATCGACACGAACAGCGCGATGAACGCGAGCGCCGTCAGGTTCAGATCGAACGCGTCGAGCATGCGCAGCGTCTGCGCGTTGCGCCGCGAGGGAGCCTCGACGACGACGTCCGGCGGCGCCTGGCTCGTGAGGTACTCCGCAATCGCCGGCGCCTCGCGCTCATCGACGAGCAGATCGATGCGGTCGAGCCGGCCGACGCGCCCGAAGATCTCCTGCGCCGATGCGATGTCGAGCATCGCGAAGCTGCCGCCGAGTGCGGAGGCCGTGCCCTCCGGCTCGATCACGCCGACGACCCCGAACGTCAGGCGTCGTCCGGCGGCGATCAGCCTGAGAGAGTCGCCGACGCCGATTCCGAGCGACCGCGCGATCTTCGTCGTGATGATGATGGCGTTCGGGCGCAGGAGGAACTCGAGATTGCCGGCTCCGCCGCCGTTGCCACCGGCGACCGCGCCGCGATCGTCGCTGCCGCCGATGTCCCTGCCTCGATCGGCGCTGCCTTTGGAGTCATCGCTGAACCGATAGCTGCGCATCGCGCCCTCGGCGAAGACGTCGACGCCGAAGACGAGGATCGGCGCGCCGCTTCCGGGACTGGCGAGCTCGGCCGAGTCGATGAGCTGCGCGTACTGCTCGATGACCGGAGCGGCCGCCTCGACCGCCGCGACCTCGCGCAGCGTGGCGATGAACCGCTCGTCGAAGCCCTGTCCGCCGGCCGCGACCGCCTGCAGATTTGCACGCCCCGCGACCGCGTCGAGCGACGAGGAGAACGCCTCGAACGCCGTCGTGTTCGCAAGTCGGATCGCCACGAACACCGCCACGCCGATCGCCACGCCGACGACCGACAACAACAGCTTCCCCCACTCATTGCGGAAGTGCCGGAGAATGATGCGTGAGAAGAGAAGCATGTGTATGAGTCGTTGGGCCTCGGAGGGCGCGTGCGGGCCAAATGGTCGAGGGCTCGATCGCCGAGAGCGCCATGGCGGCTCTGTCGTCTGATCATCACTTGGGACGTGACGCGCCTAGGGCGCGGCCGCCGATTGGTCGGACATGCCTGCGCGCCCAGGCCTTTGAATTGTGAGCCCCATCCTGAGCAGCTCCTCGCGCAGCCGCCTCGCGAACTCGCCGGCGCCGGGCGAATCGCCGTGCAGACATACGGTGTCGGCCTCGATCGCGATGTCGGGCGCCTCGGCCGCGGGCAGGTGTCCGCCGAGCATCTCTCGCACTCTGCGCGCGGCGTCGACGGGGTCGCCCACGAGCGCGTCGGGATGATCGCGCGGCAGCAGGTGTCCGTCGGGGCCGTAGCGGCGGTCGGCGAAGACTTCGCCGGCGGTAGCGAGACCGTGGATCTCGGCGGCGCGAATGAGCTCGCTGCCTGCCAGGCCATAGAGCGTCAGCCCGTCGTCGAAGTCGCAGACCGCAGAGGCGATCACGTCGGCGAGCTCGGCGTCGCGCGCGGCCATCGTGTAGAGCGCGCCGTGCGGCTTCACGTGCGCCATGGTCGCGCCCTCGACGCGGACGATCGCTCCGAGCGCTCCGAGTTGGTAGAGCACGAGGTCGTAGGCCTCGGCGGGCGTGATCGCGATCGCGCGCCGGCCGAAGCCCTCGCGATCGGGCAGGCCCGGATGCGCGCCGACCGCGACGCCGTGCTC
>DATLHO010000022.1:0-6779 GCA_035539855.1 Kapaibacterium sp. (SeqCode)
AATCAGAAGATCGCCGACAAGCTCTACGTCTCGATCAACACCATCAAGACGCACGTCTCGAACCTCTTCGACAAACTCGGCGCGCGCAATCGAATCGACGCGCTCGTACGCGCGAAAGACGCGGGGATACTGGAGGAGGGATGAACCTCACGCCCCTACGCAACCTCACCCCCCTACCCCCCTCTCCGAATACGGAGAGGGGGGAGAGAGGAGGATACTACTAGGTTGACCTGTAGAGGGCTTCCGTCCCCTGCGCAGCTGTCCCCTGCGCAGCTGTCCCCTGCGCAGCTGTCCCCTGCGCAGCTGTCCCCTGCGAAGCTGTCCCCCGGCCTCCGGCCGCCGGCACCGTGCGGACCCACGTTCCGAACTGCTTGAGCTCTTCCATGCGGCATGACCAGACGAGCTCGCCGTTGTGGATCGTCATGTCGGGGCATCCGTCGCACATGTTCTGAAGGCCGTTGTCGAGGAAGTCGATCGGCTGGATGATCATCACCGACTGGAAGTGCTGGCGGCGGAAGAGCTCCAGCGGATTGCGCAACGCCGCGCCGAGCCAGCTCTTCGCGATCGAGCGCACACCGCGATCGAACGGCCAGAGCGCCATCAGCGCGCGACCCATGCGCGTGGTCTTCGGTGAGGAGTACGCGAGGTAGCGTCCCTTGAGCGCGTGGTGCCCCACCTGCATCAGCTCCATGAACTTCGGTCCGACGTAGCCGTGGATCCTCCCGTTGCGTCCGACGCGGCCGGCCATGAGCCACTTGAACGAGTCGGGCTTCTCGGTGCCGTTGAGATACGCGCAGGGTTGGAAGTCGGGGAAGCGCTCGCGGATCTTCGCGACGGTCTCGGGCGAGGAGATATCGACGACACGTTCGGTCGATGCGCTGTAGACGAGCTGTCCCATGTCGACCTTCCGTCCGCCGGCGTACCACTCGAACGGCAACTGCGGCGCCGCGGCGCGGTAGAGAATGAACACCATCACCTGCACCTTGTCGATGTGCTTCGCCGCCCACGCCACCATCTCCGGCACGTGCTCGAAGGTATCCTCGTAGACGGTCGCGTTGAACGAGCAGGCGATGTTTCCGGCGCGCGCGAGCATCTCCGCATAGCGCAGCCGGAGCTCGAGCAGATCAATCTCCGTTGCGCCCTTCCACCGCGGTCTTCCCTGCTTGCTGTCGATATGAAAGGTGAAGCCGTAGACGCCGGCGCGCTTGAGCTCGCCGAGCATCGCCTCGTCGAGCGCGAGCCCGTTCGTGTTGATGATCGGCTTCATGCCGCGCTCGGCAACCGCGCGCACGATCTCGACGATGTCGGGATGCAGCAGCGGATCACCGCCGGCGATCGAGATGCCGTCTGAGTTCCGCAGCCGATCGAACAGCGCGATCTCCTCGCGCACGACGTCGAGCGGCTTGTGGCTGTTGCTCACGTTCTCACGGTAGCATCCGTCGCAGGCAAGATTGCAGGCGGACGTCGGCTCCAGCCACGAGATTGCGTTGTCAGAGAGATTCCATGGGAGCCGGTAGAGCGTGCGGTGGTCGAGGGGTGCGGTCGACATGTGAGAGAGCCTCCTGGCGTTTGCGATAGGCATGAGTATGCATGTCGCAGCGGTGGGGCTCACGCCGGGCCCTCGGAAGGACCGACTACGTGACGCGCGAATCGAAGAGGCGGCAAGATACGGAGGGGACAGCTTTGCAGGGGACAGCTGCGCAGGGGGACAGCTTCGCAGGGGACAGCTTCGCAAGGGACAGCTGCGCAGGGGACAGCTGCGCAAGGGACGGAAGCCCTCTACAGACCAACCCCGTAGTATCCTCCTCTCTCCCCCCTCTCCGTATTCGGAGAGGGGGGTAGGGGGGTGAGGTTGCGTAGGGGGGGTGAGGTTCACCCTTCCTCCAGTATCCCCGCGTCTTTCGCGCGTACGAGCGCGTCGATTCGATTGCGCGCGCCGAGTTTGTCGAAGAGGTTCGAGACGTGCGTCTTGATGGTGTTGATCGAGACGTAGAGCTTGTCGGCGATCTTCTGATTGGTGTAGCCGCGGGCGAGCAGTTGCAGGATCTCGAGCTCGCGTCCGGTGAGTCCGTCGAGGTCGCGTGGGCTTATGACCGTCGTGCTCACCGGCTGCGGCGACGCTACGCCGCATGCATCGCGCAGCTCCTCTACGAATGCCGCCGGTACGCCCGCGAAGCGCTTGAGCGGTAGTCGCGCAAGTAGCCCGCCGACTCGCGATGCCTCGCGAACGAAGAGCCGGATGAAGCGCTCGGGCGCTGCGCGGCGAATCGCCTCGGCGAGCTCGGCGAACGACTCCTCTGACTGACCGAGCATCTCGAGGGCGATCGCGCGGAGCACGCGCAGCTCCACGATGTTCTCGAAGCGCATCGGCGCCTCGGCTCTGATCGTCGCGATGACGTCGAGCGCCTCCTGCGGCCGCGCCGCGTGAATGAGGATGCGCGCGTAGAGGATGCGGTGCGCGGAGTTCATCGCCGCCGCACCACGCGGAAGCGAGCCGTCGCCGTTCGATGACGTCTCGTGAGACTCGGCCCAGCGCAGCGCGCCGGCCAGGTTCCCGTCGCTGAGGTCGCGCCGGGCGCGCGTGGCGGCAACCATCCGGCGCACGCGCGGGATCGCCTCGGGCACGGGAATGCGCTCGAGCGCCTCGATCGCTTCGATGTTCGCATGACGATCGCCCCGCGCCTCGTGAATGAGTGTGAGCATGCGATAGGCGCTCACCATGTCCTGCGGCGCGTACGGCTCGGTCAGCTCGATCGCGCGTCCGGCCTCCGCCAGCGCCTCGTCGAGCTCGTTACGCACGAGGCGTACTTCCGCGAGCAAACAGTAGATGCCGACCGCCACGCCCGACGCGATGAACGACGGACGATCTCGGAACATCAGCGCCTCGCGCGCGAAGCGCTCGGCCACGGTCAGGTCACCGCGCACCAGGGCGATCTCGGCGAGGTTCGTCAGCGCCGCGAGGTCGTCGAGCTCGTTGCTCGTCGCGCGCGCGTGTCGCAACAGCGCGTGGTTGACCTCCTCCGCGCGATCGAGTTGACCGATATGCGTGTACGCGGTTCCGAGGAACGAGCGCGCGAGCACGCGCGACGCATACCAGATCTCCGATGCCGACGGGTTCTCTTCCGGCAGAAGCTCGATCGCCTGCTCGAGGATGCCGATCGCCTCGGTCGGACGATCGCGTCGCAGCACCGAGATCCCGCGGAGCAGCAGCATCTCGCCACGCATGTGGCTGCTCGTCTCGTCGTCGCAACCCTCGATGTGATCGGCGACGCGATCGAGCAGCGCATCCATCTCGTCGTAGCGCCGCGGCACCACGAACGACCACGCGCGGATCAGTCCGAGATCCGGGTGCGACCACAGCTCGCTCTCGGGGATGATCGCGAAGAGTCGCTCGACCAGCTCGCGGTCGCCGTTGGTGATGACGTGCTTCCAGTGGCGGCGCAGGAGCTCTATCGCCCGCTCGCTCGAGCTCGCCGCGACGACGTGCTTCAGTCCCTCGAGCACCAGCCCGTTCTCCTCGAGCCAGACGCTCGCCGTCGCGTGCAGCGCCGCCTCCTCCTGCGGACGCAACTGGTGCAGCCGATGCCGCAGCAGGTCGGCAAACAGATGGTGGAACCGGTACCACTCACGACGGTTGTCCAGCGGCACCAGGAAGAGATTCGCCTGCTCGAGCGACTCGAGCAGCTCCTGCCCGCTCGCATGGCCGGTGATGGTCTCGCAGAGCGGAGCGTTGAACCGATCGAGCACCGCAAGGCGCACGATCGCCTCGTGCAGCGAGGGCGCCTGGTTGTTGAGCACTTCCTCGAGCAGATAGTCGAGCACGTAGCGGTCGGCCCCGGTGAACGCTTCGATGAAGCGATCGGTGTCGCTGCGTCCCTGCAGCGAGATGCCCGCCATCTGCAGCCCGGCGACCCATCCCTCGGTGCGCCGAAAGAGCGCGTCGAGCTGTGCGCCGGAAAGCTCGAGGCGCATCGGACCGTTGAGGAACCGTCCCGACTCGTCGATGGTGAAGCGCAGGTCCGATGCCCGCATCTCCAGGAGCTGTCCGCGCACGCGGAAGCGCGAGATCGGGATCGGAAGATCCATCCGCGTTCCGATCGCGACGTGCAGGTGCGCCGGCGCGTGCTCGAGCACGAACAGCACGCCTTCGTGCACCGCCTCGTTGTCGACCGCGTGATAATCGTCGAGCACGAGCAGGACATCGCGGTCGAGCGCGGCGAGCTCATTGACCAGCAGCGCGAGCATGGTCTCCGCCGGCGGCAGCGTGCCGCGGTCGATCGCGGTCTGCAGCCGCTCGCCGAAGTCCGGCACGAGCGTGCGCATCGCCGCGATGACGTACGAGAGAAAGCGCTGCGGCTCGTTGTCGTTGGCGTCGAGCGAGAGCCAGGCGGTCGGGAACCCGGTGCGCGCAGCCCAGTCGGCCAGCAGCGTCGTCTTGCCGAATCCGGCGGGCGCCGAGATCAGCGTCAACCGGCGCGTGCGGATCGCGTCGAGCTGCTCGAGCAGTCCGGGACGCTCGATCAGCCCGTCGGCGCGCCGCGGGATGTGCAGCTTGGTCGTCAGGAGCGGCAGCGTGGTCACTGGGGTCGCCATGGTCGGAGTCTCGTTCGGTCGGATCATTACGCACGCCAGCAAGGGCGCGGCCCATCATCGGATGCTGGCGAAACTAGGGGCGTGGGGGTATGAAGTTGTTCACCCATTTGGGTGAAGGCCTCGGGTGAAATCCGCATTGGTATCTTCCGCGCCGATCCTGAACGACACGATCACAATGCCCAGACTCCGCGAATCCAAAAAGGCGCGCCGCGAGCGTGCCGAGCAGATCCTCGCGATCCTCGAGCGAACCTATCCCGACTCACGGATCGCGCTGAACTACGAGACGCCCTTCCAGCTCCTGGTCGCGACGATTCTCGCCGCGCAGTGCACCGACGTGCGCGTCAACATGGTCACGCCCGGACTCTTCGAACGCTATCCGTCACCGCAGGCGTTCATCGATGCTCCGCAGGAGGAGCTCGAAAAGGCCGTGTACCAGACCGGGTTTTTCCGCAACAAGGCGAAGGCGATCAAGGCGGCCAGCACCGCAATCGTGCTCGAGCACAGGGGCGAGGTGCCGCGGACGATGCCCGAGCTCGTGGCGATTCCCGGCATCGGTCGCAAGTCCGCGAACGTCATTCTCGGGCACTGCTTCGGCGTGCCCGGCATGGTCGTCGACACGCACGTCAAGAGGATCGCCAACCTGCTCGGCCTCGTCAACAGCGAGGATCCCGAGAAGATCGAGAAGGCGCTCGAGCCACTGTTTCCTCCCGAGAGCTGGACGCGGCTCGGACACCTGATCCAGGATCACGGGCGCGAGATCTGCGTGGCGCGTCGTCCGAAGTGCGAGATCTGCCCGATCGCCGCGCTCTGCCCCTCGGCCGGCATCGCGGCCAATCCCCCGGCCAAGCGTGCTCGGTCGAGCGCGAAGTAGACCGGACGCGCCCGGCTCTGGAATCACAGACGGTCGCGCCCGCGCATGATCCGACAACGCAAACGGCGCGTGCGGGAAGATCCCGAACGCGCCGTTTCAATGGTCCGATCGCCGGTTGCCTGGGTGCTCGACGACGATTCGATCGCCGGGAGCTTCAGGGCGCGACGTCGATCGCCGGTCGCATCAGCGTACGAGGACGATCCGGTCGCTCCAGCTCCACGCGCCCGACGTAAGGGCGACGGTGTAGACGCCTGCCGGGAGTCCGAGCGTCGCAAGGTCGACGCTCACGGCGCCGGAGGCCGTCGACGACTCGATCGGCTCGAGCTCGGCGACGACCGCGCCCGCGGCATCGACGACGGAGACCTCGAGGCGTCCCGGACGGCCGAGCGTGTAGTCGATGCGGGCCGTGCCGGTCGTCGGGTTCGGGGCGGCCGCGCGCGCGGCGTAGCCGGCGAGCTCGGCGGCGTCGACCGAGGAGACAGGGCGCGGCGAGTATCCGGCCTGCATCACCGCCTTGTCGAAGTCATCCTGAACGAACGCGACCGCGTACATCTGGTTCGTCTGCCACGCTGCGTCGAACGCGTAGGTGTAGGTGAATGTCCGCACCTCGTTCGCCGACATCTCGATCGCCTCGCCATCGGTCGTGCCGAGGAACTTGCGCATGATGTCGGGCACCTCGACCTCGCCGTTGTACGGGCTGCTCGCGAACAGCGGATCGTGCACGAGCGCCTCGACCGCGACGACGCGCAGGCGGTTGCCCGAGCCGACGCCGTCGGGTCCGGCGGTGACCGTCACGGTCACAGTCGCCTGGTTGCCCTCGATCGCCTGGTGCGTCACGTCGATGCGAATCGGCGACTCGATCTCCATCTGCGCGGTGACCCGCGACTCGACCTCGGTCCGATTGGTCGCCGGCGGCTCCGTCGTGCCGTCGACACGAATCACCGGCATGCCCACCCAACCGTAGTACGTCTTGCGCGCGTCGTTCTCGACCCTGTTCGCCTCATAGAAGCGATCCTTCGGATTCGGAATGAAGTTCGTGTGGTAGCGTACCGACACCGTGCGACCGGGGTAGGTCGCCATGATCGCGTTGAGATTCTGACCGGCGCGCGCGCACGGTCCGCACGTGACGCTCGTGTACTCTTCGAGCAGCACGATACGCTGGTACTGCGCGCTCGCTGCAGAGGACATCACGAGAAGGGCCGCGCCGGCGACGGCGAAGCGGATGGCGGTAGCGGATATCTTCATTGCCTTCGGAAGAAAGTGGTCGAGGTCGAAGCCTGAAGATACAAGCCCCCACCAAAGCAAACGAGCCTAC
>DATLHO010000023.1:0-1747 GCA_035539855.1 Kapaibacterium sp. (SeqCode)
GCGCAGGCACAGTCGGTCGGCCGCGGCGGGCACCGAGAGCGTCACTTCATCGTCGTCGACGGACGCCTCGAAGCGGGCGGCATCGCGCTCGCGCCACCATGCGGCGTACGCTCCCATCGTCGTCATCGCGATGCCCTCGGCACGCGCGCGCTCGAAGATCGCCGCGACGGTCGACCATGCCTCCTGCAGCGGATGATGGTAGAGGATCACCGGAGCGCGGTGCGCGAGCTGGCGATCGATGACGGCCTGGTAGTACTCGTCGACGGCGCCCGCAGGAGCGTGCGCGCGCGCGAGGTTGCCGACGCTCACCGGATGGATCGGCATCTGCAGCACCGACGATCGCCGTGCGCCGATGATCGGGAAGAACGGAAGTCCGTCGTAGTCGAGTGTGAACTCCGACGAATAGGAGAAGCCTTGGTCGGCGAGCGCGCGATCGAGACCGCGGTTCCATCGTCCCGTCGGCGCGGCGAAGCCCGTCGGATGAAGTCCCGCAGCGGCCATCACCTGGCGAGCCTCGGCGATGTTGCCCCAGTTCGCTTCGTACGACGAGAACGTCCGATGGCGATATCCGTGCGCGGCGAGCTCGTGTCCGGCGAAGTCACGAAAGAGACCGATGTGCTCCTCGTGTGCGCCGACATGCAGGAACAGCGTCATCGGCACTCCGTGGTCGTCGGCGATCGCGCGGAGCCGGAGCATGTGCTCCGGCGTGCCGTAGTCGCTGTCGATGCGATAGGCGAAGACGCTGCGCGCATCGTCCGGGAAGTACCAGAGATGCGCGTACGGAAGCCCGCGTCGCGCGTGCAGCCACTCGAGCGCCGACTCGACGATGACGCGATAGGGATTCAGTGGGATACGTGCGACGATCTCGTCGGGATGATGGCCGCTCGGCGCATGGAAGCGCCGGCGGGCCATTCGAGAGCCCCGCACAATCGAGCCGACATCGAACGGAACGTGTGCGAGCCAGCCGCCGCCGTGCTCTCCGAGCGCGACCGTGCGAGCGAGCGAGCCTGCCTCGTCGAGCGACTCGATGCGATCCTCGACGTCGACGAGCCACGTGCGCTCGAACGGCGAGCGGGCGTCGACGATCCGCCGCACCGAGCGCATGCGGGTCGCGAGCGACAACCGGTCGGCGAGTCCGCCGGTGTCGAGAACGGCGCCGCCGGCGCGCAGATACGCTTCGACGAGGGAGGCTTCGTCGGGTGAGAGCGGCCGGTTCGTGATGATCGCGGAGTACCCTCGGGCGTCGAGCCGGTTCCAGTCCAGGCGCCCGAACCGCACGCCGATCTGGCGGAGGAGCTCGATCCAGCCCGCGTCGTCGTCGACGAGCCCGATGGTGAGTCTGGTGCTCATCGCGCGCTCGTCCTCATGTCCTGGAGCCTGACGCCGCCGAGGAGGAGCACGGCGCCGGCGAACGCCGCGGCGTACAGCGGCGCCTGCCAGAGCGCGCCGGACGGCAATGCCCGGGATGCGGCGAAGAGTGCTGCGGCGACGACGAGCGAGACCAGCAGGGGTCGGACGGGTCGCATCCGAACGTGTCGGCGGAACCGTGCGTAGAGCAGGAACGCCATGATCGTCTCGCCCGCGACCATCGCGAATGCCGCTCCTTCGAGTCCGAACAGGGGAACGGCAACGGCGAGCAGCACGACGAAGCTGATGCCGCTGAGCATGCCCGAGCGCAGGTACAGTCGCTCCTCACCGATTGCGATCAGGCCGTAGGCGAAGAACGTGTTGACGAGCGTTGCCGCGA
>DATLHO010000024.1:0-11077 GCA_035539855.1 Kapaibacterium sp. (SeqCode)
TACGGAGCACGGCATCGCCACGCACCAGGGCATGGCGATGCCGCGCAATTCCAGAAGGGTTCTAGATCAGGAAGGAAGAGACGTGGAGATACGTTCGTTGTCGCTCGGCGGCGATGACGTCGGGCTGCGCCTCGATGCGGCACGAGCGCATGACGACCGGCCGATCCAGAGGCACGACTGAGGCGATGGCCACCTGAAGCTCCTGGCACGCCGCGCCGCTTGCGGGAAGCGACGACTGCGAGGGGATCGGCGCGGATTGCTCGCAGCATGCAAGCGACGCCGACGCCGGCATCGCACAACCGCGATCGCCCCCCGGCGCCTCGCGTTCACCGCCGCAGCAACAACACCGGCCCGCCGACTCCATGTCCATCGCACACGCACGCTCGAACGCACGCGCAGGCACGGTCGCAAGGACCATCACCAGGCAGAGCATCAGCGATATCGTGCGACGAATTCTCATGGAGCATACGCAGGAGCGCAGGGTGAAGGTAGCGGCGTTGCGTCGAGCGGAGTATGACGGCTGTCAGGGTTGGCAGCGGGCTGAACCTCACCCCCCCCGGGCCCCCTCTCCGAATACGGAGAGGGGGGAGACGGGAGAGAGGGGGGAGAGGGAAGGCGCGGTAACCGCGTGTGGGGTCGGTCGTCTTTGGTGCTGAAGGTCGCGAAGTGCGGCTGTCGCTAAAGAAAACCAGGAGAGTATGCTGATGGAAAAGCTCACCGAAAGGCTCGAGATCGAGGGAATGACGTGTGGTGGCTGCGTTCGACACGTCCGCAGCGCGCTTGCCGGCATGAACGGCGTCGAGATCGAGGACATGTCGATCGGATCGGCCGAGATCGCCTATGACCCGTCGAAGACGACGCGCGAGGAGATCATCGAGACGATCCGCGAGCAGGGATACGCCGTCCGTTGACCCAGAACCACCACGACGACGGAGCTCCGGAGGCCGATGGTGATTCGTTCACCGTCGGCCTCGTCGGATCCGGGATCGTCGAATGACCCACATGCCATGAAAGCAACAGCCCATAGCCTCGCCGTTGCGGCACCACGTGTCGCTCCCCTCACATCGCCGGTCACTCCCGCTCGCACCCGACCCACGTTCCGGCTCGGGGGAGGTCTCGTCGTCCTGCTCGCGCTCGCACACGTCGCCAACGACGCGATCGCGAGCATGCTCGCCGCGCTGCTGCCGACGTTGCAGGAGCGCTTCTCGATGTCGGAGTCGATGCTCGCGACGATCATCGCCGTCTTCTCCTTCAGCTCCGCGGTGACGCAGCCGCTGTTCGGCGCGCTCTCGGATCGCGTCGGCCGTCGCACGCTCGCGGTCGTCGGCCTGGTGCTGAGCGTCGGGCTGCTTTCACTCATGGCCGTCGCACCGTCGGTGCCGGCGCTTTTCGCGCTCCTGATCATCGGAGGTCTGGGCTCCGCGGCATTTCATCCAACCGGAACCAGCATCGCGCGGCTTGCGGGTCCGAACAAGGAGCTTGCGGTCGGGATGTTCAGCGCCGGCGGCATGATCGGACTCGCCATCGGACCGATTGCGGCGATCGCCGTGACGGCATCGCTCGGCGTGTCCTACACACCGTGGCTGATGGTTCCGGGATTGCTTCTCGGCGTTGCGCTCAACCTCGCCGCGCCGGCATCACGTCGGCTCCCGGCGCTCGAGCGCGCGCGGTTCTTCGACTGGTCGCTCCTGCGCGGGCCCGTCGGCGGCCTGCTGGCCACCGGCGTGCTGATGGAGATCGCCTTCGTCACCTTCTCGAGCGGCTTTCCGCTCTGGCTCGTCTCGGAACAGTCCGTCGCGCGCGACAGCGGCATCATCGGCTGGACGCTCGCCGCATTCTACGTCGCGGCAGCCGTCGGCGGCGCGGGCGCGGGAGTCATCAGCAGACGAATCCCCCAGCGCACGGTGATCGCAACGGCGCTGGTGCTGGCGCCGCTGCCGTTGTTCGGTGCATTCATCGCGAGTCCGGGCAGCGTGCTCTACTTCGCAGCCATCGCGCTCGCCGGCATGCTCGTCAACGCGGCATTCCCGCTGCTGATCGTCGCCGCACAGGAGCGCGCCCCGCGGTCGGAGGCGACGGCCTCCGGCATACTCATGGGATTGAGCGTGGGAATAGCGGGAGTGCTGTACGTGGCCATCGGCTGGCTTCAACAGGTGGTCGGATTCACCGCCGCCATGAGCGTCGGCTACTTCGCGCTGATCCCCGCGGCGCTGGTTTCGCTGCGAGTGATCGTCCGGCCCGAGCGGTAATCGGGCCGACCGTTCAGTCGTCGTCGCCGTCTTCTCCGTTGAGACCGTCGACCTGGGTCGTCCCTCCCGCTGCGCGGATTTCGGGGTGGTTGATCTGTCCGCCGAGATTTGCCGTCCAGGCCATCACGCCCGAGACGCCGAACGCAATCGCGACCAGGGGAACAGCGATCGCGCGCACGCCGAGACCGCGTCGCGCCAGCAGTAGCCCTCCCAGGGCGGCGACGCCGAGTACGATCGTTGACCCGAGTGCGACATCCGCGGCGTTCTCGTGCCGCTCTATGACGGCCTCGCTGACTCCCGGCTGTCCCTCGACGGCCTCCTCGGCAGACTCTCCGGTGAGATAAGCGGTGCCGGCGACCGCGCCGACGATGACGAACGTCAGCAGGGCGACGCGGGCCGACTCCGTCCGGTTGCGCACGGCGGCATACAGCAGAACGACCAGGCCGAAGATCGTGCCGAGGACCGGCACATGTGTCAGGATCAGGTGTAGGTGCGCTCCGTCCATCGGGGGTCTCGTGTGGAATC
The DNA here is from genome assembly GCA_035539855.1 of Kapaibacterium sp. (SeqCode). GTDB lineage: Bacteria > Bacteroidota > Ignavibacteria > OLB7 > OLB7 > DATLHO01. The sequence goes on from DATLHO010000024.1 coordinate 2,775, forward strand.
GTGATCGGTGCTCATGAATGGTCGCGATCGATGTCGCGCTCGACCACTCAATGATACACGAGCGATTCTATCGGCACCCTTACCGGAGTCTTACAGTCGTGAGAGGTTCGCGGTACGCAGGCAGCGTGAGGACGACCGTCGTCCCGGATGGATGATTGGCCCGGGCTTCGACGCGACCGCCATGGGCCTCGACGATCGCTCGAACGATGCTCAGTCCAAGACCCAGTCCGCGCGTCGAGCGGCTTCGGTCGCCGCGGAAGAGACGATCCCAGATCATCGGTAACTCTTCCTGGTCGATGCCGATGCCCGTGTCGCTCACCATGATGAATCCGCTGGCGCCGTCGAGAGACGCGGAAACGTCGACGCGTCCACCGCTGGGGGTGTACTTGATCGCATTGTCGACGACGTTGGCGATCGCCTGTCGCATGCGGCCCGGATCGACGTTGAACGTAAGCCCGTCGGGAATACGCGCCGCCAGGCTCACGCCTCTCTCTTCGGCTATCATTGCATAGACGTCGATCACGTCTTCGATCAGCGCACTCACAGCGACTGCTTGCGGCTGAAGCGACATGCCGCCTGCCTCTGCTTCAGCGACACTCATCAGCGCCTCGAGCAACTGCGAGATGGACTCCGCATCGTCGATCATGTCGGCGACCGCCTCACGAAGCACCGGCACATCACTGCTGCCGAGTGCGAGCTCGCCGGTGCCCCGAAGGTGCGTCATCGGCGTGCGAAGATCGTGTGCGATGTCGTCGAGCGTGCGGCGCATTGCGAGGAACAGCTCCTCGACACGGTCGAGCATCCGGTTGAACAACCGGACGATCTCGGTGAATTCTCCGCGCACCCGGGGGAGCTCTACGCGCTGGCCGAGCTCGCCGGTGGATGCGATCGAACGAAGCGTCGCCACGAGCCTGCGTAATGGACGGAGGGCTCGGAACGAGAAGAGCGCACCACCGATCAGCGCCACGAGAACGATCGGCAGCGCCACTGTCGCGAAGATGCTCCGGAACGATTCCAGAAGCTCCTCTCGCGGCTCGATGCTCGCCGCAACCTGCAGCACGGCCCCGCCGCCGAGCCGGCGCGCGGCAACTTCGACCGACTGATCGCCGTGACGATGCGGGAGGATCTCCTCGCCGAACTGATCGCGCCGCCAGGGTAGGTCATCGCCATCCTCGCTCTGGAGATCGCCCGAGACGTGCACGTAGATCGTCCTGTTGAGGGAGTCGGCGAGGCGCAGCAGAAGCGGCGGGTGTTGCGGGTAGTTTGCGCGGCTCTCGATCTCCCATCGCAGCAGATCGAGACCGCCGGATTCGTACGCCGCCGAGTACTCGTGCAGCTCGGTGCGGATGAAGTCGTGGTCGCGTTGCTCGAAGTAGTTACCCAGCAGGTAATAGGCGAGCAGGAAGAGTGACGTCGTGCTCACGATGAACAGGCCGGCATAGCCGAGCATCAGGCGGTAGCCGAGCGTGTTTCGGACGAGCGCTCGATGCAGCCGTTCAGGGAGCACGAAGGACATACCCGACTCCGCGCACCGTCTCGATGAGCTTCGGTTCGAACGTGTGGTCGATCTTCTGGCGTAGTCGATGAACGAGCACATCGACCGCACTGGTCTGTGGATCGAAATCGACGCTCCAGACGTGCTGGAGAATCATCGTCTTCGTGACGACGCGGCCGGCATTGCGCATGAGGTACTCGAGGAGCGCGTACTCGCGGGGCTGCATGGCGATCGGCACGTCGCCGCGCCTGACCTCGCGTGTGAGCAGGTTCATCGCCAGCGGCCCGACGACGAGACTCGACGTCTCGCCTCCCTGTCGGCCCCGGCGGATCAGCGCCTGGATGCGCGCCAGAAGCTCCGCGAACGCGAATGGCTTCACCAGGTAATCGTCGCCACCGCGCTGCAATCCGGCAACCCTGTCGTCGAGCGATCGCTTCGCGCTCAGAATGAGCACGGGGAGCGACGAGCCCCGGGCACGCAGTGCATCGATCACGTTCAAGCCATCGCGCTTCGGCAGCATGAGATCGATGACCGCCGCATCGTACGCCTCAGCCAGCGCGAGCGCGAGACCCTCTTCACCGTCGGCGCTATGGTCGACGGCGTAGCCCGCTTCGCGCAGTCCCTTGAGCAGAAACTCCGCAATGCGCCGGTCGTCCTCGATGAGCAGGATCCGCATCGCCTCTCCGTCTCGTCATGAACATACCTCAGCGGTGGTGCGGGAAGCTGACATCGCTCATGATTGCGCGCGAGAACTCGGCGGCGACGCGAAGCGAATCCAGGCCGTCCAGGCCCGACGGGCGTATCCGCGCCGTCGGGCCCTGCACGGCCGACCAACCGCGATCTCAGGGGATGACCGCCGTTCCTGTCGCGACGAGCTCGTATCCCGCATCCTCCCACTCCTTCAATCCACCCGCGTAGACGGCAACATTCGTGAAGCCGAGCGCCGCTAGCTTCTCGGCGGCCGCGTGGCTCTGCGGGCAATCGAAACTCGAGCAGTACACGACGATGGTCACGTCGCGCGACAGCGCCGCGACGCTGCGGCCGATCTGGTCGAGCGGCACGCGGCGCGAGCCCGGTATGTACTCTCCGCTGAAGTAGGTGTCGGTCAGCACGTTCCAGAACTCCTGGATACTGCCGGCGGCGAGCTGCGAGCGGAGCTCATCGAGAGTGATCGTGTCGTAGGGTCGGTCGACGGTCGTACCTTCGGCTGCGTTCTGCATGGTCGTCCTCATGGTTGCGATTGAGTGATGAGTCGGCGGACTCGATTGTCCGCACGCACCACTGGACGAGCCAGTGCGAAACGGTTACACCGCGGACAGACGGCGCAGAGCAGGTGGCAACGTCGGAGGGCGTCGCAAACGCTGGTGAGGCGTGCCCGATGAAGGGACGGGTTTCTCGTACTCGCGGCTCCGTGCGCGCGTGCGTCTGTCAACACAACGTCGAGCATTCATGCCGTTATCCAACCCCGACCTGTGGCGTCGACTCGTCGACTTCGAGTTCGATGAGCCCAACGTCTCCTTCTCGTTCTCACGACGGCTTGCGCGCGACTGCGGATGGTTGCACGAGTACGCCCTGCGCGTCGTCGAGGAGTATCGCCGCTTCCTCTACCTGGCTTTTGCAGCGGGCCACCACGTCACGCCGTCGGTCGACGTCGACGAAGCGTGGCATCTGCACCTGACGTACTCGCGCTCGTACTGGGAACGTCTCTGCGGCGCGACGATCGGCGCGCCGCTGCATCACGACCCGACGCGGGGCGGCGCCGTCGAGGGATCGAAATTCGACGACTGGTATTCCCGCACCCTCGAGTCGTACGAGCGCGAGTTCGGCGAGCCTTCTCCCGCCGACATCTGGCCCTCGCGCACCGAGCGCTTTGATCCCGCATTGCAGCCGATGCGCGTGACGCGGCGCACGCACTTCGTCGTCTCGCGCTCGCGCATGCTCGCCGCGCTGCCCTTCGTGGGCCTCGTCGCCGTCTTCGGAGCGATCCTCTCACCGATCGCCGGATGCGGCAGCCGTCGTGATGGTGTCGACCCCGGTGTCTGGATCGTCATTGCCGGCATTCTCATCGTCCTCTTCGCGTGGAATCAGTCGCGTGGACGCAGGCGCAATCGACGGCGCGCCGGAACCGGCTCCGCCCACGACGCGTCCGCCGTCGGTATGTACTGGGCCGGCTCATCCGCCGCCGATGGCGGCGACGGTGACGGTGACGGCGCTTCGGGATCCGACTTCGGTGGCGGCGACGCTGGCGGCGCAGACAGTACGGGCGCCGACGGCGGATCGGGATGTGGCGGATCGGGTTGTGGCGGCGGCGGAGACTAGACGGGAGCACGCGCACCGTCGCGCGGCATCGCGCTCTCAGACTGTACGCTCTCACACTGCACGCGTCGTCAGTGCCCGCGCGGCATCTCCAGTGGACGCTCCCGATGGAGGATCAGCCAGTCGCCGTTCTCGCTCAGTGCCTCGATGCCGAGCTCGGTCAGCAGCGCGCGCGCGCCGGCGGAATCTCCGGACGCGCGCATCGACTCGAGCCGGTCGTGCGCGGTCGCGAAGACGGTCGCCATGTGCGCGAACTGCTTCGAGAGCTCGGGCAGCGCACGGCGTCCGATGTAGCCGTGAAGAACACCCGCGGTCAGCAGACAGACGCCGATCGCGAGGATCGGCACGTGACCCAGAGCCACGGCCTCGTGCGCGACGAGGTGATTGACAAGGTGGAGCAGCGCGATCACGAGCGCGCTGCCGAAGAACGCGTCGACGATGCGCTCGAGCCGGTGGTGCAGGTGGTCGGCATGATGGGCGGCCCCGCGGAAGTACGACGACTGGTCGGCCACCCAGTGGCGTGCGACGACATCGAGGTGTGCTTCGACGCGCGCCTCTTCGCGCTCGGTTGCTCCGATCGACCACGTTTCGATCGCCGTGCGAATCCAGTCGAGGACCGAGCGCTGCTTGCGCATGTAGTGATCGGCGACGCCTTCGCGAATGCCGGCGATCCTCCAGAACAACTGGACGCGCAGTCCTTCGGCCAGCGCGCGGTAGTCGAGGTGCTTCGTCTGATAATCACCGCGGCGAACGCGACGCTGTACGAGCCAGACACCGAGCAGACCGATGAGGTAGGCGACGAGCAGCCAGTGCGTCTCCGGCGCCATGTGCCCGTAGATCTCGAAGAACGCGACCGCGATGAAGACACCGACGACGATCGCGAGAAGTCCCGTGGACGATCGCCGGCGATAGTGCAGCGCGAGCGAATCGGCGACGACGTAGCGCTCGAGGATTGCGCGCTGATCGTCGTCGAGCACATCGGCCACGGGCTGCGGCGCGATATACTGCCGGCTGCGCTCACGCATGGCCGTCAGGCGATCGTGCAGTCGTCGCTCGTCGCGGTTGAAGCCGTCGATGCGCTCGAGCAGGTGCCGGAGCGCGTCCTGCGCGGTGCGGTCGCTCGCATAGCCGTCCGGACGCAGCATCCTTCCCTCGAGCGGCTCGATGCCGTCGGCCAGACCGCGACTCGACGGGGTCGCGACGTGGTAGACCGGGCGGCACTGCGGCGCGTCGAGCGGCGACGCGCCGGGCGTCAGCACCGGCGGGGCGCCGTGCAGGCAGTACAGGACGACGTCGGCGGTGCCGCCGTGGAGCTGCTTCGTGTGGCCGTCCCAGAGCGCGATCATCACCTGGCACGAGCGCGCGATGTAGGCGCCGACCTGCGCGTAATGAAGATCGCGCGAGTGCCCGCTGACCGACATCGACTCCAGGTCGTGCCCTTCGAGAAGCGGAAGCACGAAATGGCGCGACGCGCGCGCGAGCAGCGCGTCGAACTCCGCGCGCGACTCTTCGGTCGTGAAGTCGGCGACGTAGCGGCCGTGCTCGAACGGCAGCGGCACGACCAGATGCGCGCCGGCCTCGAGCGCGACGCGCGCGACGAGCCGGTCGGCTCCCTCGGCCAGCGGCGAGAGCACGGTCAACGGCGACGACGGATAATCGCGTCGAAGCTCGCCGAGCATCCGCCCGACGGTTCGCTCGAGTGACGCGACGTGCGCCGCATCGATCATTCGATGTCCCGTGACGCCGACGACGATGGGAAGCGCCGTGCCGTCGAGCGACCGCGCGGGGCGGTGCTCGTCGACACTGGCGTCGATCGGGAGTGATTCGCCTGACATAGGCTGCGACGGGAAAGTCTGGAGGCCGGGGCGGCTGCCACCGGTGAAGGGAGAGGCCGGCGGAACATACGACAACGCCGGCGGGGCGACACGGTCGCTCCGCCGGCGTGGGCTTCGCGCCATCACTCAGTGTCCATGCTCCTGGAGCTCGCCTTTCTGCCGCGCCGACTTCAGATAGAACACGCCCGCGACGGCGACGCGATCGCCGGACTCCAGGCCGGCCGCGACGACGCGACGGTCGCCGGATTCCCCCGCGAGCTCGACCATCACACGCTCGAAGTGTCCCGGCTCGGTCTCGCGGTAGACGAACGCATCGGCGCCGGCCTGCTCGATCGCGGTCTTCGGCACGGTCACGGCCGGCGCGCCGACCGATCCCTCGAACTCCATGCTCACGTACGACTCGGGTCGCATGTGGACGTCGGGATTGTCGACCTCGGTGCGCACGGTGACGGTTCGCGAGGCGGCGTTGACGGTCGGCGAGATAAAGCTGATGCGACCGGTGTGGCGGTGGTCGCTCTCGTCGCGCACGAAGCCGGTGCCGCCGACGCGGAGCGACGCTGCGACCGTCGGCGCCACTTGCGCGTCGACCCACACCGTTCCGGCATTGACCACCTCGAAGGCGTCCTTCTCGGGCACGACATATTCGCCGAGCACGACCGCACGCCGCGCGACGACGCCGCTGATCGGTGAACGAAGCATGATTCGCGAGCTGAAACTCCCCGACCCGATCGTCGACGGCTCGATGCCGACCGAGCGCAGCCGCGCTTCGGCCGCCCGCACGTCGGCGGTGGCCTGCGCAAGCTCGGCTCGCGCCTCCTCGAGGTTCCGGCGCGCGCCGAGATTCTCGGCCAGCAGGCGCTCCTGCCGCGCGAGCGTACCACGTGCCTGCTCGACACGCGCACGCGAGGCGACGTAGGTGCCCTTGAGCTCGCCGATGCCCACCGCCTCGATCTCCGCCAGCGCGGTTCCCCTGCCGACCTTCGCGCCCTCGGACACGAAGAGCCGCGTGATGCGACCCGGTATCGTCGTGCCGACGTGTGCCACGCCCTCCTGCGTCGGTACGACGCGGCCCGGAGCAGTGATGCTCGTCGTCATCGGCTGGATCAACACGGCTTCGACGACGATTGCCGCATCCTTCATCGCGGCCGGGGTCAGGATGATCGCCGCGCTGGCACCATGCTCGTCGTCGGAATGCTCACCGTCTGAATGCTCGTCGGCCGGAGCGTCGCCGGGATGCGCGTCGCCCGCGTGCTCGTCGTGCGAGGCGCTCGACGAGTCCGCACTCGGCGACGACGCCGTGTCTGTGCCTCCACCATCACAGGCGGCGACGCCGGCGAGCAGCGCGAATGCGGTGATGACGACGACTGTGCGAATGAGCTCCATGAGCGAAGGGAGATTGCGTGAGTTGATGTGGTTGAAGGTGTTCATCGCGCGTCGCCTCCCGCACCGAGCTCGAGCTCGATGCGAAGGTGCTCGACGTCGCGCAGTGCGGCGACGAACGCGTGCTGCTGCTCGATGAGCGTGGTCTGTGCGGCGAGCACTTCGAGGTACGTCGCCTCTCCCTCCTGAAAGAGCCGCAGTGCGACGCGCGCCGTCTCGGTCGCGTGCGGAATCAGCACGTCGACGTACTGCTCGAGCGCGGTCCGCGAGGCCTCGTACCGCGCGTTCAGAGACCGCAGCGAGCTGATGACGTGAATGCTGTCGCGAACGAGCTCGGCCTCGCGCACCGCTGTCTCGGCTCGCGCGGCACGGTCGGGCGCTCCGTCGAGCAGTCGCCACAACGGGAGCTCGACGCCAACGACGCCCCCGTGAAATCCACCCTCGCCGTCGACGGTCTGTCGAGAGTACTCGAGCTCGAACCGTGGATAGCGCTCCGCGCCCACCACGCCCTCTCGCGCCGCGGCGATCTCGACGGCCGCGCGCGCGACGCCAATGCGTGGATGATCTGTTCGGTGGCGCCCTTCCAGCTCGGCAATCGTCGGCGCCGGCGCGGGTGCGCGCAGGCGGTCGGTCGTCACGATGACCTCCCCTGGCGCAGCGGCGATGAGCGCTCGCACGACGGCGACGGCGCGCTCGTACTCGGCGACGGCGACCAGACGACGCTGCCGCGCGGTCGCGACCGCGAGCGAGGCCTGGAGCGGCTCGAGCGCGTTGGACTCACCAAGCTCGCGACGACGCCCGGCACGACGGGCGAACTCATCGGCGATCGAGACCGCGGTGTCGGCGATGTCGACGAGCGTCGCGGCCGCGACGAGATCGAGATACGCGTGCGCCGCGCGAACGGCCACCGCGCGACGCACGGATTCGAGCTCGATGCCGCTCTGTCGGATCGCCAGGTCGAGCACGCGCGCCCTTGCGCCCTGCACCATCGGCATCTCGAGCTTCTGGCGGACGCCGAGCGCCGTGTTCGAGCGCTCGAAGAGCGAGGACGATGGGGCTTCGTCGATCTCGTAGTACAGCTCGAGGTCCGGCAGGATGCCGCTCGCTTCACGCTCGGCTCGACGTTGGTCCACGACGAGCGATCCGGCGCGCAGCTCCTGCGAGGCGGCAAGCGCCCGCTCGCGCACGGACTCCAACGTGATCGTCGATTGCGCGATGGCTGCCACGGGACAGGCGATCAGCAGCACGGCGAGCAGCGCGGCGCCACGGCCGAGGTC
>DATLHO010000025.1:0-8158 GCA_035539855.1 Kapaibacterium sp. (SeqCode)
CCCGTGCCACGCAGAAGCGCAGCGGCACGTCGAAGGCAGGTGCCGCCGACAAGAGCAGTGGATCGTCGAAGGATCGTGCTGCGAAGTCGAGCCGACGGTCGTCGAAGGAGCGTGCCGCGAAGAAGAGCAGCGAGTCGTCGACGGAGCGTGCCGCGAAGAAGAGCAGCGAATCGTCGAAGGAGCGTGCCGCGAAGAAGAGCAGCGAGTCGTCGAAGGAGCGTGCCGCGAAGAAGAGCAGCGGGTCGTCGAAGGAGCGTGCTGCGAAGACGAGCCGAGGGTCGTCGAAGGAGCCCGCCGCGAAGAAGAGCAGCGGCACTTCGAAGGAACGCGCTTCGGAGACGAGCAGCGGGTCGTCGAAGGCCGGTGCCGCAAAGAAGGGCACGGCGACGGGCCGTGCCGGAGAGAAGACCGGTGCCGCCGTGAAGTCCTCGGATCGCGAGCGCAGGCCGGAGACGAAGCCGGTTGCGCCGCTCGCGCTGCAGTGGCCGGTCAGTGGGCGGAAGATCGTCGATGCCTACGGCGAGCGACTGAACCCGACGACGAAGACCGTAACGCTCAATCCGGGCGTGAACATCGCCTCGAAGAAGGGCGCCGACGTGCGCGCGGCGGCGGCGGGTAGGGTCTCGCTCGTATCGTTCCTGCCGGGCTTCGGTACCTTCGTGATCGTCGAGCATCGCGACGGCTATCGCACGGTGTACGCGCGGCTGTCGCGCGCGAGCGTTGCGACGGGCGCTTCGGTGCGCGCCGGCGCAAGCATCGGAGCCGCCGCGGGCGCGACCGTGCACTTCGAGGTCTGGCGCGGCCAGTCCCGGCTCGACCCGGCCGATCTGCTCCCGTGATCGACAGGACGTGAATTTGCGGTAGCTTCACCGCACAAACGAAGCACCCGACGGAACAGCCATCACGCAATGACCACGACCGACCAGAACGAATCCTCGAGCACACCGGGCTTCCGCACCGGGTATGTCACGATCATCGGCGAGCCGAACGTCGGCAAGTCGACGCTGCTGAACTCGATGCTCGGCGCGAAGCTCTCGATCGTCACCAACAAGCCGCAGACGACGCGCAAGAACGTGCTCGGCATCCTCACCAGCGACACGGCGCAGATCATCTTCCGCGACACTCCGGGCGTGATCACGCCGCGGTATCTGCTGCAGGAGAAGATGCTCGGCTACGTTGCGACCGCGGTGGCCGACGCCGATGTTCTCCTGCTGATGCTCGACGCCAGCGATCCCGACCTCGAGCGCCTCGCATCGACGCCGCTCGGCGACGTTCGCGAGCTCAACAAGCCGGTCATCCTGTTTCTCAACAAGATCGACAAGCTCCTCGACCGCAAGGAGGTGCTTCCGGTCATGGAGAAGTTCAACGCGGCGGGGATCTTCCGCGAGGTCATCCCCGGCTCGGGCCTGCACGCGCAGAACACCGATCACCTGGCCTCGGTCATCGCGGGATACCTGCCGGAGGGACCGCCGCTGTACGATCCCGAGCTGCTCAGCGAGCAGCCGCAGCGCTTCTTCGTCGCGGAGCTCATCCGCGAGCAGATCCTGAAGCAGTACAAGCAGGAGATCCCCTATTCGGTCGAGGTCGTCATCGTGCAGTACAAGGAGCGGCCCATGCCCGAGAAGCTCTTCATCAGCGCCGAGATCGTCGTCGAGCGCGACAACCAGAAGGGGATCATCATCGGCAAGGGCGGCGAGGCGCTGCGCAAGCTCGGCTCCTACGCCCGCGTGCAGATCGAGGAGTTCCTCGAGCAGCCCGTGTTCCTCGAGCTCTTCGTCAAGGTGCGCCCCGACTGGCGCCAGAGCGAGAGCCGCCTGCGCAGCTTCGGCTACTGAGCAGACCGTCGGTGTCGAACGGCTGGTTTTCAGACTGTGGTGTCCTCGTCGATCTCCCCGCCATTTTTCGGCCCCGCATGGGGCAGCGGCCCGGCTGGCACGCTCTTCGTACATCAGGTTGTAGCAGACGATGAAACCTGAAACGAACGACACGGATGTGGAGAGGTGTTGCGATGGAGCTGAAGCTGAAGAGAGTCGAAGCGCAGGGAGAGGAGGGGGAGTTCGACGGGCGGAACACCGCCTTCGTGGTCGGGGCGATCCTACTCGCCGCGACCTTCTGGGCGTCGCCATCGATGGGGATCCTGTTCGCGATCGCGCTGATCGTCTGCGCGGCGGTCTGTGCGGTCGTCCTGCTGATCGCCGGCGCGATCGGCTTCTGCGACTCGGCCGCGTCACGGATCTGGACCCGCGAGCGCGAGGTCAAGATGCCGTCGCGGGCGATGTCCGCTTGAAGGTTAGAGGTCAGAGGTTAGAGGTCAGATGTCACAATGCAGAAGGCCACGGCGTTTCTGCGTTGTGACATCTGTCGTTTGCGGGATTGTCAAAGGTCAGATGTCAGAGGTCAGATGTCACAATGCGGGAGGGCGAGGCGTCCCTGCGTTTTGACGTCTTTCGTTTGCTGGGTTGTCAAAAGTCAGATGTCAGAGGTCAGATGTCACAATGCAGAAGGGCGAGGCGTCCCTGCGGTGTGACATCGGTGTTTTGTGCCCCGGCTTACCCGCGCGTCCAGACGAACAACTGTTTCGCTACCGCGCCTCGTGACATCTGACATCTAACATCTAACATCTGACATCTAACATCTGACATCTATCAAACCTCCTGCAACCGATACTGCAACCGATACAACGTCGAGTAGATCCCCCCGCGCGCCAGCAGCTCCTCATGCGTCCCGACCTCGCGTAGCTCGCCGTGGTGCATGACGAGGATCTTGTCGGCGTTCTGGATGGTCGAGAGCCGGTGGGCGATGACGATCGACGTGCGGCCCTCGAGCAGCTTCTCGATCGCGCGCTGGATGAGGATCTCGGTCTCGGTGTCGACGCTGGACGTTGCCTCGTCGAGGATGAGGATCTTCGGGTCGTGCGCCAGGGCGCGGGCGAAGGACATGAGCTGCTTCTGGCCGACCGACAGCGTCGAGCCGCGCTCCTGCACCGCCGTTGCGTAGCCCTCGGGCAGCGCCTCGATGAAGCGTGCGACGCCGACCGTCTCCGCCGCGCTGCGCGCGCCGGTCTCGTCGATCCGCTCGGTGTCGAGCGTGATGTTGTTGAGCACCGTGCCGCGGAACATGAACACGTCCTGCATCACCAGGGCGATGTCGCGTCGCAGCTCCTCGGTCCGGATCGTTCGTATTTCGCGTCCATCGACGAGCACGGCACCCTTGCCGTACTCGTAGAAGCGCATCAGGATGTTGATGATCGAGGTCTTGCCGGCGCCGGTCGCTCCGACGATCGCCACGGTCTCGCCGGGGTTGACCGCGAAGGTGAGGTCGTGGATGATCTCGTTCTCGCCGTCGTAGCTGAAGCTGACGTCCCGGAACTCGATGCGCCCCTCGGTCACCGCGAACGGTGCCGCGTCGGCCGGCGCGTCGTCGACGAACATCCGCGTGTCGAGCAGCTCGAAGATGCGCTCGGAGCTCGCCATCGTGTTCTGCAGGATGTTGTACTTCTCGGACAGATCACGCACCGGTCGGAAGAACCGCTCGGTGTACTGGATGAACATGAACAGCACGCCGAAGGTCATCGGGCTCGGATTGGCCGTGCCGAACCATCCGTCGACGACATCCTTCAGGCCGCTGTTCGGAAGTCCCCCGAGTAGCGCGCCGCCGCCGTACCAGAGGATCAGCGCCACCGCCAGCGACGACAGGAAATCGACCACCGGGAAGAAGACGGCGTAGTAGGTCACCGAGCGGATGTTCGCGTCGGTGTAGGCCTTGTTGATCGTGTCGAACGTCTCGAACGTGCGACGCTCCTGCCCGAAGATCTTCACCGTCGCCATGCCGGTGATGTGCTCGTTGATGAACGCGTTCATCCGCGAGAGCTGCGTGCGGACGTCGCGATACGTCGAGCGCACGTACTTGCGGAAGATCGACGTCGCCCACAGCAGCAGCGCCAGCGAGATCAGCGTCACGCCCGTCAGGTCGACCGACACGAAGAGCATCAGCGCGATGATCCAGAGGATCTTGAAGATGTTCGCCGCGATCATCACCAGTCCGCTGGAGAAGAACTCGTTGAGCACCTCGACGTCGCTCGTCACGCGCGTGACCAGCCGGCCCACCGGGTTGGTGTCGTAGAAGCGTAGCGACAGACGCTGGAGGTGCTCGAAGATCTCCATGCGCACCCGGTGGATCGTCTCCTGTCCGACGAACTGCATCAGGTAGGTCATCGCGTAGGTCATCGCCGCGCCGAGCAGCATCGAGCCGAGGATCAGCGCGCAGATCCAGAGCAGGCCGCCGAAGTCCTTGTTCGCGATGTAGTCGTCGATCGCGACGCGCGAGAGGTACGGTCCGAGCTCGCTCAGCAGACCGCTGACGATCGCCAGCGCGAACGACCCGATGACGTGCCACTTGTACGGACGCAGGTAGACGACGAGCCGCCGCAGCAGCCCGCGGTCGACAGCCTTGCCGAGTACCTCTTCGGTCGAATCACTCACGATGGTCGGTATCTGTAGTTGAATGCATCGGCGCACGCGGAATGATTCCGGGTTGCCGGTTCGTCCCCGGGGCTCGGGATCATCCCGGGTACGGAACGACGACGAACGCTTCATCGCTCGCCGCCTGCTGACGCAGCACGACTCCCTCGCGGCCGAGATAGCGGTCGATCAGCGCGTGCGCCAGGTAGATCAGCGGCGTGATCGCGATTGCTACGATGAGCTTGTAGACGAAGTTCGTCGATGCGATCGACATCACGTCGGACAGCGGCAGCGTCTGCGTGCCGATGCCGCTGCCGAAGGCGAGATAGATGACGATGAACGAATCGATGAGCTGCGAGACGATCGTCGAGCCGGTCGCGCGAAGCCAGATGTGCCGCTCGCGCGTGCGGTTGCGCAGGTAGTGGAAGACCTGCATGTCGATGATCTGCCCGACGAGGTACGCGATCATCGACGCGAAAATGATCGCGCCGGAGTTGGCGAAGACGTTCCGGAACGAGTCATCGCTTACCGGCGAGAAGCTCGCCGCCGGGATCCTCAGATCGATCACGATGATCACGTACGCCACCACCAGCGCGGCCATCCCGAGCAGCGTCGTGAAGCGCACGCCCTTGCGGCCGTAGTACTCGTTGAGAAGATCGGTGATGATGAACGTCAACGGAAACGGGATCACGCCGAGCGTCATCGTGAACATGTCGATGCCGAAGAAGCCGAACGGAACCTGGAAGAGCTTGCCTCCGGTGAGCTCGGCCATGAACAGAAAGGCAATGAACAGTCCGACGAGAATGACGAACAGGCGCTGGCCACGGGACATGGTGTGAACGCGTCGAAGGATGCAGCGGCGACGCCGGAGGCGTCGGACCGGCAGTCTCCCGGTGAATGGATGGCATGCCGGCCGCCGGGCGGTTGTGCGCCGGCGGCGGATTCGAGCCGCGAAGATACTCCCGGTCCGGGATTCTCGCCGTCAGGTCCCGACCCGCCGGGGAGTCCTCATATGAGGGGCCGGGACGAACGTCAGCCGGTCGCGCCGGCGCTCGCGACACTCTCGAGCCGCGCGACCGCGGCGTCGAATTCGGCGATCATGCGTCGGACGACCTCGCCGGCGCCGATGATCTCGCGCACCAGACCGGCGGCCTGGCCGGCCTCGAGCTCGCCCTCGGCGGTGTCGCCCTCGAAGATCCCGCGGCGCTCGCGCTTGCTGCCGAGCAGCTCGCGCATCTCTTCGGCCTCGGCGCCGTCGGACTCGGCGCGCCACGCGCGGAGCGCGAAATCGTTCTTGATGAGCCGGACCGGAGTCACTTTCTTCAGGGTGAGCAGCGTCGCGGCGTCGTCGGCGTCGACGACGGCCTGTTTGTAGGCCGGATGCGACGACGACTCGTGCGTCGCCGCGAAGCGGGTCCCCACTTGGACCGCCTCGGCGCCGAGGGCGAGCGCGGCGGCCATCCCACGTCCATCGGCGATTCCACCAGCCGCGATCACGGGAATGCTGAGCGCGTCGACGACCTGAGGCACGAGGCAGAGCGTGGTGATCTCGTCGAGCCCGTTGTGACCGCCGGCCTCGAAGCCCTCGGCGACGACCGCGTCGACGCCCGCGCGCTCGGCCTTGAGCGCGTGGCGCACGGAGGCGACGACGTGGACGACGGTGACGCCGGCGGCCTTGAACTTGTCGATATGAATGGCGGGGTTGCCCGCGGAGGTGAAGACGATACGGACGCCCTCGTCGAGCGTCGTCTCGATGAGTCGCTCGACATCGCCCCGGATCAGAGGGATGTTCACGCCAAAGGGACGGTCGGTCGCCGCACGGCAGTCGCGAATGTGCACGGCGAGCAGCTCCGGCTTCATCGATCCGGCGCCGATCAGGCCGAGCGCGCCCGCGTTGGCCGCGGCCGCGGCCAGGCGATGTCCGCTCGTCCAGACCATGCCGGCCTGGATGATCGGGTAACCAATGCCGAACAATCGGGTAACTCGCGTCTGATAGGGCACGGCAGGAGGGTCTGGGAATTGCAATTGCACAGGTGAAAGCACAAATTACGTCGCGACAACCACACGCCACCGGTTCGCGATAGACCGTCACGGAATCCGACTATGAACGAGCTCTACGCGGTGCGCCACTCTTCCCGACTCCTCCGACGACTTGCCGCAGCCATCCTCGTGCTGGCGCTGGCGGGCGGCGGCGACGCGCTCGGGCAGATTCGCGACCGCGCGGACAACCGTGGCAAGCAGTTCCAGATCGCGTTCCTTCCGACCAACGGCTACGACGACGTCCCGCGCGTCGGGCTCGTCATCTGGGCCGAGCGACCCACGCGGGGCACGATCACCTACGTCGACGATCCCGGCCGCAGCTTCACGTTCACCGCCAGGGCGTTCGCCGACACCGTCTGGCTCGACACGTTGCCCCTGCTGATGCCCGATCCGCGCCGCCAGCAGGTGTCGCGACGGACGCTGCGCGCGGTCTTCGACGACGAGGTCACGATCTACGGCATCAACACGATGCGCTGGTCGAGCGACGGCTTCGTCGCGCTGCCCGACGACGTGCTCGGCACGCAGCACGTCGTGCTCTCGTACCCGAACACGCAGCAGCCGAACCCGCTCGGGGAGATCATGGGCATCAGCGACTTCCCGTCGCAGTTCGCCGTCGTCGCCACGCAGAACGCCACACGCGTCGACATCACGCCCAGGGCGCGGATCAACAACCAGCGCAACCTCGATCCCTTCACGATCACGCTCGACGCCGGCGAGGTGTTCCTCGCGCAGGCGCAGGGAGCGACCGGAACCGACCTGACCGGCACCGAGCTGCGCTCCGACAAGCCCGTCGTCGTCTACGGCAGTCACCAGCGCACGAACGTTCCGTTCACCCAGACGGTGGGCCGCGATCACCTGGTCGAGCATCTGCCGTCGGTCGATCGATGGGGATCGCGCGCGATGGTCACGCCGCACTTCCAGATCGCCAAGACCGTTCCCGACGCGAATCTCATCCGCGTGCTGGCCGCGTTCGACAACACGGTCGTCAGCGTCGACAGCGTCCGCTTGACGACCCTGCGCGCGCACGAGCACGTCGAGATCCCGCTCGACCGGCCGAAGCTCATCACCGCGACGCGCCCGATCCTCGTCGCGCAGTACCATCACTCGTCGGTCGACGAGCGTCGCATCAGCCTTCCGAACGACTCGATCGGCGATCCGTTCATGATGCTGGTGCCTCCGCGCGAGCACTTCGACTCGGTCTACGATTTCGTCAACTACGACACGAAGGATTTCCGCTACCACTACATCAACGTCGTCATCCCGACCGAGCGCCTCAGCTCGATCGTGCTCGACGGAACGGTGCCGGCCTGGCGCAAGGTCGAGCGGATCCCGAAGACGAGCTACAGCTTCGCGACGATGCAGATCGGGCCGGGCCGCCATCGCATCCACGCCCGCGTGCCGTTTGGACTCTACATCTACGGTTACGGACCGTACAACTCCTACGGCCACCACGGCGGCACCGTCTTCGACACGCTCTTCAAGGATCACAAGGAGCCGAAGATCGCCCTGATGGATACGTGCATCGGCGCGATCGGAGCCGCCTTCGACGACAGCACGTACGACTTCGGGATGGAGCGCGTCGAGCTGATCGACGGCTCGCGCAACGTCGAGCTCGTGACCTACGACGCGACCGCGGGCATCGACTCGATCCGCTTCCG
>DATLHO010000026.1:0-13061 GCA_035539855.1 Kapaibacterium sp. (SeqCode)
GCGCATCGGCGCCTCGACCCCCAACACGGCCCGTCCTTGTCATCCCCGCAGGGGATCTTTCCTTCGGCGCGACGGCCGCATGTGGGGCGGTGGGGTGATGCGGCAGCGCCCCTATCGCGACATGTGGTGACCCGCACCCACAGAAAGGTCCCCTCCGGGGAAGACAGGGGCGCGCAGCTCCGGAGATGGCCTGTCGAAATTCCCCCACCCCATTCGACATAGCGTCAACAACACGCAGTCAATCAACGAATGGAAATCATCATGTCAGCAATCAACCTCGCTCTCCTCACCCTCACCCTCGCACTCACGATCACAGCCCCCGCACTCTCACAATCACGACCGACTCCGATGACATCCGAGAAGAAGACCGGCTACGTCGCCGCGAACGGACTGCGCTACTACTACGAGATCCAGGGCACCGGTGAGCCGCTGCTGCTGCTGCACGGAGGCCTCGGCTCGATCGACATGTTCGGTCCGATCCTGCCCGTGCTCGCGAAGCAGCGCACCGTCATCGGCGTCGATCTGCACGGCCACGGCCGCACCGCCATCGGCGATCGGCCGATTCGGCTTCCCGACATCGCCAACGACATCGCGGTCGTCATCCGCGAGCTCGGCTACGATTCGGTCGATGTCTTCGGATACTCGTTCGGTGGCGGCGTCGCACTGCGGCTCGCGATCCAGCATCCGGAGTCCGTGCGTCGCGTCGTCATCGCGTCGGCTCCCTTCGCTCAGAACGGATTCTATCCGGAGATGCTGCCGATGCAGGCACAGGTGGGCGCGGCGATGGCGGAGTCGATGAAGGAGACGCCGATGTACCAGTCGTACGTGAAGGTCGCGCCGCGTCCGGAGGATTTTCCGAAACTCCTCGATCGCATGGGAGAGCTGATGCGGACGCCATACGATTGGTCGGAGGACGTCAAGAGCGTGAAGGCGCCGGTGATGCTCGTCTACGGCGACGCGGACATGGTGCGCCTCGACCACGTCATCGAGTTCTACCGACTGCTCGGCGGCGGCCTGAAGGATGCGGGATGGATGCGCGAGCACATGTCGCCGAACCGCCTCGCGATCCTGCCGAACGTCACGCACTACGAGCTGTTCTACTCCCCCGCGCTCGCGCCGACGGTGATGCCGTTCCTCGATGGCCAGACCACCCCACCCACGTGGGCGGAGAATGTGGGCGCCGGGCAGTAGATTCCGCGTCGACAACCACGGAGGCACTCATGGAGCTCGGAGCATTTTCCGTCAGCCTTGCGGTGAAGGACATCGAGGCATCGAAGCAGTTCTACGAGAAGCTCGGCTTCTCGGTGTTCATGGGTGATCAGAAGCAGAACTGGCTCATCATGAAGAACGGTCCGCACGTGATCGGACTGTTCCAGGGGATGTTCGACAAGAACCTGCTCACGTTCAACCCGGGCTGGAACAGCGACGCCAAACCGCTCGGCGAATTCACCGACATCCGCGAGCTGCAGCGCACGCTCAGGGAGCGCGGCGTGGCGATGACGATGGAGGCCGACGAGAGCACGACGGGTCCGGCGAGCATCATGATGGTCGATCCCGACGGCAACACGATTCTGCTCGATCAGCACGTGTAAACACGCATCGCCGAGGGCTCGCCGCGTTTGCGTCACGTTGTCCAGCGAGACAAGCGAGGCGCTGCAGACGCGGGTTGTCACAAATGCAGATAGGAGAGTCGCACTTTGTTGCACTATCTGAGGTCCCCGCTGGGCAATGCACGTGAGTGTCGATCGGTAGCTTCACGAATGACCTGTGGATGGCATTTGAGCTCGGAGCACTGCTGATCTGTCTCGCCATGATTCGACAGTGCGTTCACAACAACCGCAGCGTCCCCATTCCTGCCGAGTCAATCATCCCAATCCTCGCCGGCCATGGACCTCCAAATCTCGCGCTACACGTTCGCGGCCATCGCCGCTCTCATCGTGCTCACAACGTCCGGCGCGTCTGCGCAGCTAGTTGCGCTCACGGCGCCTAGTGCGTCGCAGCAAGAGCTCGTTCAGTTCCTGAATGGTTCGACCGGTTACCTGGTGAGCAGCACGACAGGTTGTCCGTCGGTGCCGGGCGGCCGTTACGCACTCTACCGTACCAACGACGGCGGCCGTACATGGGCGAGTCTCAGCGGCTGCGACACGACGCCCATACGCCGGTTTCGCGGGTTGCAGATGCTCGACACGACCCACGGTTATGCACTGTTCGAAGGCTCGCCTCTCCGTCGAGTCTTCGCACGTACCGTTGACGGGGGGCGTACATGGCTGTTCGTGGACTCGACGATCGCCCTGACGTTCCGGTTCATCGACAGTCTCGAGGGCTTCCGTCAGATCGATCTGAACGACCGGGCGCCAACGCTTGAGCGTACATCAGACGGGGGACGAACCTGGACGACTATCGACACGACGGTGACCGATCTGTGGCGGGTGCAGTTTCCCACGCCTACCGTTGGCTACGCCCAGGCATTAATGCCACCCTCGCCCACCGATCACGGCCAGCGACTCGCGCGGACAACCGACCGCGGCCGCTCGTGGACCTCGCTTTCGCTGGCGATGTTCACACTGGAACACACGAGCGGTCTGGTGCTGACGATGCACAGGCCTCATTTCCCGAGCGCCGCGGTGGGCTTCGGCTTCAGTCAGGGATCAGTGTATCGAACGAGTGATTCGGGCGCCACCTGGACGAAACTTCCTGGGTCGATCGAAACTGCCCTGAATGCCCGAATGCCTATTGAATTCCGGGATATCAAGTTCGCCGACGAGATGAACGGATACTTCGTTGGTGTCTGCTACGATTTCGGCGAAGACATGTCCCTCGGCAAGACGTTCGTGATCAGAACGACCGATGGCGGCGCCAGCTGGAGTGCGTTGCGGTACAACGGCAAGCGCAATCTCGTCGACGCGTACTCGGCATCGATCAACGCCTATGGGGGTGTGGCCTATGTTGCCATTGACGCGGCCGGAGGTCCGAACCGGATCTACAAGCACGAGTGCGTACTGCGAGCAGAGGGCTTCGATACGCCGGGACCGATACGATTTAAGCAGGGCGACTCCGCGACAATCGTCGCTCGCGAGGGTATCGCCTACGAGTGGTCGACAGGCGCCTCGAATCGTCAGATCACGGTTCGCTACAGTGGTCGCTATGCCGTGCGGGTCACTCTGCCGGACTTCTGCGTCCTCTACGACACCATGTCGGTGACCGTCGACCCGATGGTTCGCGCAGTCGCCCTTGTCGAGCGGAAGTGTTACATGGACTGTGATGGCGTGGGAGTTCGGGCGTCGATTGCGCGGGCCGTAATCGCCGGCGAATGCAACCAGCGGCTCAGCATCCACGAGTATGCGCTGCCGACGCTCTCTGTGGCGCACATGACGGAGCTCTCGGGATATACTGCGCCACACGTGCGATCAGCACTCTACGATCGCGATGGATCGCTCTACATGCTTGTGCAAATAGATACGTTTTCGGCGAAATTGGTCAAACATACACCCGATGGCAGGATCGCGTGGGAGCGCGACTTCCCAAACTTGAGCACGCAGAGTGCCTATCTACTCGCGCTCGACGCTTGGGACCGCCCAATAATCGCACTCGCACAATGGGAGCCGGTGTTTCAGGCGCTCGCGCCCGTGGTAATGCGATTCACAAGAGGCGGCGAACTCGATTTCCGCAAGGCGTTCCAAATCGAAGTCGGAAGCACTGTGCGTCCAGCGGCGCTACGGGTCCGCGACGACGGGTCTGTGCTCGCACTCATCAAGCTCAACCGCGACATGGTGCTCTTGGAATATGCGCCCGACGGCACTCCGCTTACACCTGTGACGTACGGACACTCGAACAATAGCAGCGAGGTTGCCTATGGGATGTCGCTCGGGACGGACGGGGATGTCGTCGCATCGTGTCTCTCGTACACGGACGCTGACACTCTAGCGGTCGTCGTCGCGCTGCGTCGTGGCGGGGGTGTCCGATGGACGCACGTCGAGCGCCACACGTCGCCGACGATTGACCACCCTCGCGCCTATGCGCTCGCTGACGGCGGCGCGATCGTCGTGCGCCACGGACGGAAGCAACACGGTGATTCGCTCATTCCGTCGGTGACGCGACTGACGCCTGACGGGAGCATCGCATGGCGACGATGTGCAAAAGGCGATACGTCCGACTACCAGTCGTTGCGATTCCTGCAGAGCATTTCGGCCTCGCAGGTCGACGACCGAGGGAACACGTACGTAAGCGGCCCGGAACCGATCTACGCCAACTATCCCGACGCATTCTGGACCATGTGTCTCGATGCAGACGGGAACAAGCGCTGGGAGATCTACAACGACAAGGCGGGTGTACCCGAGTCAATTAAGGTAGATGAGTCCGGATCGGTGTATGTCGCGGCTCTGCGAGCGTTCTGGGGCCCCGGGTGCCTTCTCCAACGGCTCGAGCAGCCAGGATGGACCGCCTCGGCGTCGCCTTCGGAACGAGCCGCTCCGAAGACCGTGCTCGTCACGTGGCCCAGCCCGGCGCGTGAGGCCCTCTCTCTGCGCTTCCCTATTGCCGAGAACTGCTCGATCGGTATCTCGCTCATCGACATGGCAGGCCGCACGGTAGTCTCGCAGGATCTCGGGCTGCGGGCGACTGGCGAGCTGACCGCCGTCCTCGACATCCGCGGACTGCCAACCGGCACCTACGTCGTTCGCGT
This sequence comes from Kapaibacterium sp. (SeqCode), assembly GCA_035539855.1. Lineage (GTDB taxonomy): Bacteria > Bacteroidota > Ignavibacteria > OLB7 > OLB7 > DATLHO01. The sequence goes on from DATLHO010000026.1 coordinate 4,682, forward strand.
GAACGCAGGATCGATCGTGCACACGTCCCCGGTGGTGGTCGAAGGCGTGGCCAAGTAGGCGGATCCAAATAACCTCGGCCTCCGAGACGCGGAGCGATCTCGCCTCGTCGGTGTTGCTTCAGGCGACGCCGTGCCGCATCAAGAATTGCGCCCCACGGATAGCGGCTGTTCGGTGCGATGTTTGTTTCGACAGGGAAGCGCCATCTCAACCCAATCTTGCCGGAGATGTCCATTGGAACGCAAGACCGCCCATGACTTCGACCAGGAGCTGCTGACGCTCTTCGACGCCTACGTTCACGGCGACATCAGCCGTCGCACGTTTCTCGACAAGGCCGCGCGATTCGCCGTCGGAGCGGTCACCGCCGCGATACTGCTCGATCAGTTGAGTCCGAAGTTCGCCGAGGCGCAGGTGATCGCCGACGACGACGAACGGCTGCAGGCCGAGTACGTCGAGTTCGATTCGCCGGGCGGGCACGGCGCGATGCGCGGATACCTTGTGCGTCCGGCGCGCCGCAGCGGGCCGCTGCCGGGGGTGCTGGTGATCCACGAGAATCGCGGGCTCAATCCGCACATCGAGGACGTCGCGCGCCGGCTCGCGCTCCATGACTACGTCACCTTCGCGCCCGACGCGCTGACGCCGCTCGGAGGCTATCCGGGCGACGAGGACACCGCGCGCGAGCTCTTTCAGAAGCTCGACGCCGCGAAGTCGCGCGAGGATTTCGTCGCCGCGGCAGGGTATCTCGAAGCACACGACGATACGACCGAGAAGATCGGCGCGGTCGGCTTCTGCTGGGGCGGCGGGATGGTGAACTACCTGGCGACGCGACTCGGCAACGAGCTCGCTGCCGGCGTGCCGTTCTACGGTCCGGCGCCGGACCTCGAGGATGTCTCGAAGATCACTGCGCCGCTGGTGATCCACTCGGCCGAGGTCGACGAGCGCATCAACGCGCGCTGGCCGGAGTTCGAGGCGGCGCTGAAGGAGGCGGGCGTGCGCTACGAGCGCATCCTCTACCCCGGCACGCAGCACGGCTTCCACAACGACACCACGCCGCGCTACGATCCGGCCGCCGCGGCGAAGGCATGGGAGCGCACGGTCGCGTTCTTCAGGAAGTTTCTGGAGTAGTCGACACCGCCACGCTCACTTCATCCCCCACGCGTCGCGCAGCGAGGGCGGGATGTCGAACGTCACCTTCTTGCGATCGTTCCACTCGAGCAGCAGGCCCTGCAGCAGCCGGAGGTTGAACGATCGGCTCCACCGTGTCGCCTGGCGCAGAATCAACTCGACGTTCGAGAGGATCGCGAACGGTAGCCTCAGGCCGAATTGTGCGATGCTCTCGACGGGCTGGATCAGTGAGCGGACGCCGAGCTCGCGCGACAGCGGCTGCCCGTTGAGATAGCGCAGCAGCAGCCCGGGCGCGAAGCGAAGCACGCGCCACGGCGTGATCGAGCGAACATAGTCGAGCAGCGCGCTCGTCAGCTCGACGCCCTCCGGCGTGGGACCCCAGTTGCGCCGGTAGATCACCTCCCACATCGCGCGCGCATCGGCCATGTCGGTCGGCATGTACTCCTCGCGGATTCCCATCTGGTGTCCGACGAGTCGCCACATGTGCAGAATGCCGTCCTCGTCGGCCGGCTCGAGCGTCACGCCCAGCGAGCGCAGACCATCGACGACGAGCACGCTGAACGTCAACATGGTCATCAGCAGCTCCTCCTGATTGATCGGCGCGGGTCCGGTCGGATCGTACGACGGCGCGCGCGTCGTGTACGTTCTGATCGCGGCATGGATCAATCGCACGCGCTGCGCCGCCTGGATGCCGACACCGCCCGCCTGCAATCCCCTCGGAGCCATCACGTAGATCAGGAACTGCAGCGTCTCGAGCACGCGCCGCGTCAGTTGACCGAGCGATCCCGACTCCTCGGTCATGCGCGCGGTGCTGTGAAGGGTCGAGGCGATGTGCGCCTGCACGTAGCCCGCGGGAAGTGATCGCAGCAGCAGCACGATCATGCACTCCGGCCCGTACGCGCCGTAGACGACCTCGCCGCGCGCCACAAGCTCGGCGTCGTGCCAGTCGGGAACGTGACCAGTCTGGTCGAGGTAGCGGTCGATCTCGTCGTGGAGTCCTCGCGGGATCGCTCCGGAGATGCCGGTCCATTCGGCGAACGCGCTCCGCCCTGCGGAGTGAGTGCTTGACGCGCCGCCGGAGCGCGCGCCGATGACGTCGGCGGCGACCGCGTCGGCCAGGGGATCGGCCTCGCGCCGCATGCGATCGAGGGTCTGTTCGGTGAGCATGAAGGAAGTCGGGTAGGTCCAGCACGAATCGGTAGGTGCGGGAACATAGCCATTTGCCGAGTACATGGCGCGGACGTATGTTCAGGCGCTGCCGCCTCGTTTCTCATCGCTGATCACCCCGCTCCCCCTCGCACTCCACTCAAACGGCGTCGACCGCCGCGAGCGCATGTACCGTATCCTCAACCTCGTCGACTACTCGCCGTTCGAGATGTTCCTCAACATCACGGCGACCGTGCTATGGGCGGCCGCGTACATCGTGATCCTGCGCAACGGCCTGCGCCGCACGTTCATCGAGATGCCCGCGCTCGCCGGCGTGGGGAACATCTCGTGGGAGGTGCTCTGGTCGACCGTGTTCCAGCCGAACATGGGACCGCTGATCGTCTGGGGCGTGCGCGCGTGGCTGCTGCTGGACCTCGTGATCGTCTACGTCATCGTCAAGCGCGGCCGGCTTCAATGGCTCAATCCCATGTCGCGCCGTCACTTCGTTCCGTTCGTCTTCGGGATGATGCTGGTGTGGCTCGGCTTCTTCTACACGTTCACCAGCGCGGGCTTCGATACTCCGGTGGGCGGTCGCTCCGCGCTGATCCTGAACCTGACGATGTCGTGCCTGTACCTGGCGATGGGAACGCGCCTCGATCTCGTTCGTTTCATGTCGCCGGCGGCGGCGATCCTGAAAGGTCTCGGCACCGCGTTCTTCACGGCCTTCGTCTTCGTCGGGACGCCGAACGATCACATCTCGATCTGGCTCGGCTCGGCGGTGTTCGTCGTCGACTGCACGTACACATGGCATCTGATCCGCCTGCGGCGCGGCGACCCCGATGCGCTCGCCGAGGCGGCGCCGATCGACGTCGATGCCGCGCTCGAGCCACTGCCGTCCTGAGAGATACCCCATGCGTCCTCGGACGTTCACGATCGCACTTCTCTGGCTCGTCGGCACGCTGCTGACGGCGGGCGTGACGCGCGCGCAATCGCCACCGATCGAGCTGCGCGAGGACGTACACGAAGTGCCGATCGGGGATCGCGTCGATGTCGCGATCGATACCGCCTCCCGCGAGCTCTCGGCGACGCCGCGCGTCCCGCCCGATCTCGCGTTCACTCCCAGCCGTCAGACCATCCCGAACTTCGACGTCGATCAGCGCGCGGTCTACTGGTTCCGCGCCGATCTCGTCAGCTCCGTCGACGACGTCGACTGGTACCTGATGATCGGCAACCCGACCGTGCATCGCGTCGACGTCCTCGTGCTCGACGGCGACTCCGTCATCGATCACACGGTGCTCGGCACCATCGTCCCGTTCGACCAAAGGAGCATTCGCGCACGTGTTCCGGTAGCCCGTCTGAGCCTCGCGCCGGAGCGGCCGATGCGCGTGCTCGTGCGCATCGAGGGCGGGCTGATCGGCCATTACTTCCCGCTCACGATCGTCGACGGCGCGGCGCTGGCGGAGACCACCGCGAACCAGTCGATCGTCTACGGCGTCTTCGTGGGCTTCATGCTCTTCATGATCTCGTTGAGTCTCGCATTTGCGCTGGCGCTGCGGGAGATGACCTACGCGTACTACGCCGCCTCGATGTCCGCGAACGTTGCGATCATCCTCGTGATCGACGGCGTGCTGTTTCAGTACCTGTTCACGTCGACGGCCGTGCCGGTGGCCGGAGCCTATGTGACCACGGTCGCGATCATGCAGGTCACGTCGATCCTGTTCGGGCGCGCGTACCTGAAGAGCCGCGCCGCGACGCCGAGACTCGACCGCGTGATCCTCGCCATCCTCGCGATCGTCGTGGCGATGCCGGCGACGTGGCTGATCGACCCGCGCACGGCGGTCTCCGCAACGACCGCGACGGCGGCGACCTACTTCGTCGCGCTGTTCGCCGTGGGCGTCGTGCAGATGCGGCGCGGCTCGCGACCGGCGGCGTTCTTCCTCGCCTCGTGGATCGTCTACATCATCTGCTCCGCGCTCATCACGCTCTACTACCGCGGCGACTATCCCTACTTCTTCATCTACTTCGGGATGATCGGCACGGCGCTGCACGCGATGATCCTCTCGTTCGGACTCGCCGACGCCACAAGGGTCGACCGCCGCGAGAAGCGTCTGATCCAGGAGCGCGCGCTCGCGCACCAGACCGAGCTGGCGACCTCGTTCTCGCGCTTCGTGCCGCAGGAGATCCTCGGCCTGCTGGGTCGCGCGGAGATCAAGGACGTCGCGCTCGGCGACGTCGTCCAGCGCGAGCTCACCGTGCTGTTCTCCGACATCCGATCGTTCACGACGATCTCCGAGCGCCTCGGTCCGCGCGAGACGTTCGAGTTCCTCAACGCCTACCTCGGTCTCATCGGACCGCTGATCCGCCAGCACGGCGGGTTCATCGACAAGTACGTGGGGGATGCGATCATGGCGGTGTTCCCGACCTCTCCGGGCTCGGCCGTCGACGCCGGTCTGGCGATGCTCGAGACGCTGCGTCACTACAACGCGACCGCGGCGCAGCCGGTGCGCATCGGCATCGGGATCCACACCGGTCAGGCGATGCTCGGCACGATCGGCGAGCGAGAGCGCATGGACGGCACGGTGATCGCCGACGCGGTCAACCTCGCGTCGCGCCTCGAGTCACTGACGAAGGAGTACGACGCGAAGCTGCTCGTCACGCACGACGTCGTCCGCCGGCTCGATCCCGCGCGATATCAGTGGCAGCGTGTCGACTCGGTGGTCGTGCGGGGTAAGAGCGAAGCGACGGAGATCTTCGGGGTTGGGTTGGCGGAGAGGATTGCGGTGGCGGATGCGGGTGTGGTGCGGTAGCGATTCTCTTCACTGCGAGCGCACACTGTCATCCCCTTGGGGATCTTTCCTTGGGTTCGTGTCGCCGCATGTGGCGATGGGGGCGCTGTGGGTTCTTCATGCGGCCGTCGTGCCGAAAGAAAGGTCCCCTTCGGGGATGACAGGGCGGCGCACCGTGGAGGGAGTGGGATCTACTTCGACTCTTCGCAGCGATCGCTGCTCATCTCCGTTCCGTCGCGCTTGATCGTCAGGTACGGTCCGCACTCGCCTTCGTCGCCGCACATGTCGATGCGCTCGACGAGATAGGTCCACCTGCCGTTGGTGAACGTGTAGCCGATGCCGCCCTGCGTGCCGTAGTGCTCCATCGTGCCGTTGTAGAGAACCAGGTCCGGCTTGAGGTGCACGCCGCGTCCGCGATTCCACGTCGCGAGGCGCAGGCCGCGGCGGGTTTCGTCGATGCGGACGAGGTGCTTCGGGCATTGGTAGACCAGCACGTTGCGACTGAACTCGCGCACGCTGCGGTGCATGCCGGCCTTGATGCGCTTCGTGAGCTCGTCGGCGGCCGCGAGCTCTTCGGCCGTGCTGTGATTGACGGCGATGATCCTACCATCCTCGTCGATCCAGATCTCGCCGGCCAGGATGCCGACGTGCCCGTTGCGCATGATCATCTGCGATGTGTCGAGTCGCTGCAGCTGGTCGCGCAATTCGGCGTCGAAGAGCATCGTATAGCGCGCGATGAGCTCCTCGCGCGTTCGGATGTTCGGCAGCGGGTTCGGCCGTCGCAGCGGGTAGACGACCAGGTCGGCGATCGCCTCGACGCTGTCGGCGGCGAGGAGTCGCGCGATGCGCTCGAAGTGATCGCGCGCCGTCGGCTGTGCCGTGAGGGTCGCTGTGGCGCACACGATGGCAATCGTCGCATAGAGCGTGCTGGTTCCGATCTTCATCGCCGACCGCCGAGAATCGAGCCGAGGATGCCGCGCACGATCTGCCGCCCGAGCGTGCTGCCGATCGCGCGCGTCGCGCCGGAGACGAACCCGTCGAGCGCCTTGCGCTCGCGGGCGCTCGCACGCTCGAGCTCTCGCTGCTCCCTTCGCAGTCGCGCCTCCTCTTCCTTGCGTGCGGCCGCCTCGAGCTTCACTTCGGCGCGCTCGCGGGCTTCGAGTTCCTTCGCCGCTGCCGCCTGCGTACGCGCCCGCTCCTTCTCAGCCTGCGCCCGCTCCTTTTCCGCCTGCGCCTGCTCCTTCTCTTCGCGTTTCCGCTCGTCCGCATCCGGCACGCCGTCGGCGTCGCGGTCGGCGCGGGCCCTGAGCATCTCGTGCGCCGACTCGCGATCGATCTCCTGATCGTAGCGACCGTGATATTCGGATGCGCTCACGATCGTCGCGCGCTCCTCGGCGGTCAGGGGACCGATCCGGCTCAATGGCGGAATCACCAGCGCGCGCTCGACGATGGTCGGGATGCCCTTCTCGTCGAGACACGACACGAGCGCCTCGCCGACGCCGAGCTCCACGATCGCGGTCTCCACGTCGAGCGCGGCATTGGTGCGGAACGTCGTCGCCGCCGCCTTGACCGCCTTCTGGTCGCGCGGCGTGTACGCTCTGAGCGCATGCTGGACGCGATTGCCGAGCTGGCCGAGAATCTCGTCCGGGATGTCGAGCGGATTCTGCGTGACGAAGAAGACGCCGACACCCTTCGAGCGGATCAACCGCACCACCGTTTCGATCTTGTCGCGAAGAGCATCGGGCGCATCGTCGAAGAGCAGGTGCGCCTCGTCGAAGAAGAACACGAGCTTCGGTGCAGGCACATCCCCGATCTCCGGAAGCGCCTCGAAGATCTCGGAGAGAAGCCACAACAGGAACGTCGCGTACAGCGTCGGCGAGCCGAAGAGCCGATCGGCGGCAAGGATGTTGACGCGCCCGCGTCCGTCGTCGGCCGGCTTCAGCAGGTCGTCGATCGCGAGCGCGGGCTCGCCGAAGAGGTGATGGCCGCCCTGGTCCTCGAGCGCGAGCAGTGCGCGCTGGATGGCCCCGACGCTGGCGGTCGCGATCGTCCCGTACGATGTCGTGAACTCACGTGCGTTCTCTCCGACGTACTGCAGCATCGAGCGGAGATCGGCGAGATCGAGCAGCAGCAGGCCCTGGTCGTCGGCGATCCGGAACGCCATCGACAGCACGCCCGTCTGCGTGTCGTTGAGCCCGAGCAGGCGACTCAGCAGCAGCGGCCCCATCTCCGACACCGTCGCGCGCATCGGAATGCCCTTCTCGCCGAAGATGTCCCACAGCGTGATCGGAAACGCCTCGAAGCGTCCGATGTCGATACCGAGCTGCTCGCGACGCGCATCGATCGGCGCGCGCGGAGTGCCGGGCGCGCCGAGTCCCGAGAGGTCGCCCTTGACGTCGGCGACGAACGTCGCGACGCCGCAACTGCTGAGTCCCTCGACGATGCGCTGCAGCGTGACGGTCTTGCCCGTGCCGGTGGCGCCGGCGATCAGACCGTGCCGGTTGGCCATCTGCGGAAGCAGCACGAGATCGCGATCGGATTTCGCGAAGAGAATGGGTGCGATAACGGGAGCCATACGCGATGCTCGATGACGTGTGAACGGAGCCTGCCTGAACTCACGGGTGAAGATAGTCGCGCGCCAGCATCAATCGCACGCTGCTCGTGCTCGCTCGCGGTCGATCACCGACAATCACAATCCCCCCTCGCCCATGATCGCCCGTCCGTTGCGTACATTCGCGGCGACGAATCCTCGGGCACCTCTCCCCATCGCCCTCGTTCACACCGCCGGCTTCCTCTGCCGACGGGCGTCCGCACTAATCGCCTTGCGTGGAGGTCCTATGACGACGTGGTCCCGCTTCCGTTTGCGAATCGCTCCGCTGGTCGCGCTTGCCGGCCTGCTGCTGTCGTTCTCACGTCTGCCTGCGCAGACCAACGACGCCGGCACCGTGTCGATCGGCCTGGCCGGCATGGCGTCGCGATACATGGGTGAGTTCAAGGAATTCAGGGTCGGCTACGGCGGCGAGTTTCTCGTGAAGTACAACATCCTCGAGAACCTCGGCGTTCAGGCTGCGGTCGGCTACAACGTGCTGCCGTGGCGATATACGTCCCAGAACCTCAGCGACTATAGCTGGCTCTTCGGTCCGAACGCCCAGCCGGGGAGTCCCTATCCCTCGGACGTTTCCTCGAGCGGCCAGGTGATCCGCACGGACAACGCGAGCTCGACCTTGAACGTCGGGCTCGATCTCGTCGTGAATCTGATTCCGGAAGGTCCGGTCAATCCGTATCTCTTCGGAGGCGTCGAGCTCATTTCGTGGACGCCGGAATC
>DATLHO010000027.1:0-8766 GCA_035539855.1 Kapaibacterium sp. (SeqCode)
CGGGGTTCCGCGGCGGCGGCACCCGCTGCCTGCACTCACGATCGTATTCAACGCGCTTCGAGCCTTCCATGCCTCTTTCCGACATCCTCGGCATTCGCCTCGTCATCTGGACCGGCCGCTCGGCGCCGATGCCGGCTCCGCCGGAGGTCGTCGAGGCTCTTGCGCGCGTCGAGATCACGAACGATGCGGCCGAGGGCGACGGCTTTCAGATGACCTTCACGCTGGGTCGGGACCTGGTGGATTTTCCGCTGCTCTCCGGCGGTGCGCTCGATCCGTTCAGCCGCATCATCGTCGGCGTGAAGATCACGGCGATTCCGGAGGTGCTCATCGACGGCGTCGTGACGCATCACGAGATCGCGCCGAGCAACGAGCCCGGGATGTCGACCCTGACCGTCACCGGTCGCGACGTCAGCGCGATGCTCGATCTCGAGGAGCGCAGCGCGCGCTACGACAACCAGCCCGACTCGCTCATCGTCACGCAGCTCGTCGCTCGCTATGCGGAGTACGGACTGGTGCCGACGGTGACGCCGACGACCGACGTGCCGATCGTCGTGCAGCGCACGCCGTGGCAGCAACAGACCGACCTCGCGTTCATCCGGCGCATTGCCGAGCGCAACGGCTTCGTGTTCTTCATCGAGCCGCTCACGTTCCTCGCGAACACGGCGTACTGGGGACCCGAGAATCGCCTCGGCATCCCGCAGCCCGCGCTCTCGATGAACATGGGCGATGCGACCAACGTCCGCTCGCTGCGCTTCACCAACGACGCGCTCGCTCCGGTCGGAACATCGTCGACGGTGCTCGAGCCGAACACCGGCATGAGCATCCCGATCCCGTCGCTTCCGTCGCTGCGCATTCCGCCGCTGTCGGCCGCGCCCGCTTCGCCGCGGCGGACGGTGATCCTGCGTGACACCGCGAACCAGTCGGCCGCGACCGCGGCGACACGCAGCGTCGCGGCCGCGACGAGCTCGCCCGATCCGGTCCGCGGCGAGGGAGAGCTCGACGCCGTGCGCTACGGCGCGGTGCTTCGCGCGCGGCGTATCGTCGGCGTCCGCGGCGCCGGCGCGACCTACGACGGCAACTACTACGTCCGCCGTGTCACCCACGCGATCGACGCGCGCGAGGGATCGTACACGCAGCGCTTCTCGATCAGCAGAGAGGGAACCGGCGCCCTGCTGCCGGTGGTGGTCCCATGAGCGACGCACGCTACTACGGCAAGTACCGCGGCATCGTCCGCGACATTCAGGATCCCCTCCAGACGTTTCGCATCCGCGCGAACGTGCCCGACATCTACGGCGACGAGGAGAGCGGCTGGGCCATGCCCTGCCTTCCGTTCGGCTCCGACGGCATGGGCTTCTTCGCCCTGCCCAAGGTCGGCTCCGGCGTCTGGATCGAGTTCGAGCACGGCGATCCCGACTACCCGATCTGGAGCGGCTGCTTCGTCGGGTCGGTTGCCGAGGTGCCGTCGGATCTGCTGGCGCCTCCATACAAAAAGGTCCTCGTGATGACCGAGGGCGGCAACAAGATCATTCTCGACGACACGCCGGGCATCGGCGGCATCACGCTCGAGACGTCGGCGGGACAGAAGATCGTGATGAGCTCCACCGGCATCGAGATCGACAACGGCATGGGCGCGAAGATCACGATGCAGGGTCCGCAGATCTCGCTCAACAACGGTGCGCTGGAGGTGGCCTGATGCCGGGATTTCTGGTGGAGCAGGGAGCGACCGTCATCTGCGCGCACGGCGGACAGGCCACGCCGAGCTCGCCGTTCCCGCGCGTGCGACTGGGCGGCCAGCCGGTGACGGTGCAGACCGCGCCTCATCTGGTCGCGGGCTGTCCGTTCGCTCCCGGTGGAGCGGCCAGTCCATGCGTCACCGCCAACTGGGTGACCGCAGCGACGCGCGTGCGCGCCGGCGGCCAGCCGGTGCTTCTGATCGACAGCCAGGCGGTCTGCGCGCCGAACGGCACACCGCTGACGATTGCAGCCACACAGGCACGGGTGCGAGGACAATGATGCAGATCGATTATCCCTATGGCTTCGATGCGCTCGGCCGCACGGCGACGACGGGCGAGGAGGACCACATCCGCGACATGATCGAGCAACTGCTGTTCACCGCCCCGGGTGAGCGCGTCAACCGTCCGACGTTCGGAAGCGGTCTGCTGCGGCTCGTCTTCGCACCCAACAGCGACGCGCTCGCGGCCGCCACGGAGCTGTCGGTCAAGTCCGCGCTGCAGCAGTTCCTCGGCGACCGCATCGCCGTCGAGGCCGTCGACGTCGAGGCCGACGACGCGATCCTGCGCATCACCGTGCAGTACATCCTGCGCTCGAGCGGCGAGCGCCGCGTCGCGCAGTTCACGCAGGAGGCCGCGCCATGAGCACGCAGTACCGCTGCAGCAGTCATGAGCGCATCCACCTGGTGCGCGACCATGCGACGCTCAACGGCATCGATTACCTCGAGGTGCTCGACCACGAGGCGCCGGCGGGAAGTCCTCGCCAGCGCACGCTGCTGGTGCACCTTCTGAAGCCCGCGCCGGGCCTGTCCCGCGAGAACGTCGCGATCGACGGCGGCGTGCGGATCACGCCCGTGAAGGTGCTGTGGGCATTCCCGGCGTCGGCCGTTCCCGTGGCGAACACGGCCTCGAACGAGGAACGCGATTTCTTCGCGGCGATCCCGAACGGCGACGCCGTGCTCGTCGTGCGCACCGACGGCTACGGTGACTTTTCGCGCTACCGCCTGCGCCTGGTCGCCGGCTCGGGCGCGAGCGCGCCGCCGACGGACTTCGATCCGATCCTCTCGCAGGTCGACTTCTCGTTCAAGGTCGAGTGTCCGACCGACTTCGACTGCCGCACGACGACGACGTGTCCGCCGGAGAAGCGCGAGGAGCCGTTGATCGACTACATGGCGAAGGACTACGCGTCGCTCCGGCGGCTGATGCTCGATCGCATGGCGGTGACGATGCCGCAGTGGACCGAGACGAATCCCTCCGATCTCGGCATCACGCTCGTGGAGCTGCTGGCCTACGTCGGCGATCACCTGAGCTACTTCCAGGACGCGGTTGCGACGGAGGCATACCTGGCGACGGCGCGGCGCCGGGTCTCGGTGCGCCGTCACGCGAAGATGCTCGACTACCCGATGCACGACGGCGCGAACGCGCGCGCCTGGGTTTGCTTCGACGTCGACACGCCAGCGCTGCTGCTGCCGGCTGGAACACGCCTGCTGACCGGCGAGGTGCTCGATCGCGTGCGCGTGCTGCCCGGCGAGCTGTCGACGGTCCTCGAGTCGCGTCCGACGGTGTTCGAGACGATGCGCGACGTCGTGCTGCGCTCGGCACACACGTCGATCTCGTTTCACACGTGGAGCGACACGGAGTGCTGTCTTCCGAAGGGAGCCACGCGCGCGACGCTGCGCGACGATCCGGCCGGATCGCTCGTGCTCGCCGCGGGCGACGTGCTGCTGTTCGAGGAGATCCTCGGCGCGACGACGGGGCTCTCCGGCGACGCCGATCCGGAGCACCGCCAGGCGGTCGTGCTCACGCGCGCCGACGCGGCGATCGATCCGCTCGACGGTAGTGCGATCGTCGAGGTCGAGTGGGATGCCACGGACGCGCTCGCGTTCACGCTCTGCATCAGCGCGAACATCCCGGACGAGGACGGAGAGAAGCGCGTCGTGGAGATCGGCGTCGCGCGCGGCAACGTCGTCGCCGCCGATCACGGTCTGACGATCGAGAACGATCCCCTGATTCCCGAAAGCGCTCCGGCGAGCGGAACGTACCGGCCGCACGTGGCGAGCGGACCGATGACGTTCGCCGCGCCGCTGGACATGACGTCGGCGACGACGGCGATGCAGTGGAAGCCGGGCGACGCCGTGCCGGCCGTGAGCCTCGACAACAGCGACGGCACGCGCTGGGACCGGCGCGCGGACCTGCTGGCGAGCGACGCGTTCGACACGGACTTCGTCGTCGAGACGGAGAACGACGGCATCGCGCACATCCGCTTCGGCGACGGCGTGCTCGGCAGCGAGCCCACCGACGGCATCTACACCGCGACGTACCGCATCGGCACCGGCCGCGACGGCAACCTCGGCGCCGGCGCGCTGCGCCGCGTCGTCACCGCCGACGATGGCATCGTGCGCGTGTGGAACCCGATGCCCGCCACCGGAGGCGCCGATCCGGAGTCGCTCCAGCAGGTGCGGCTCTACGCTCCGGAGGCATTCCGCACGCAGGAGCGCGCGGTGACCGAGGGCGACTACGCAGCGATCCTCGCCCGGCTGCCCGACGTCGCGCGCGGCACCGCGACGATGCGCTGGACCGGGAGCTGGCACACCGTCTACGCGACCGTCGACCGCCGCAACGGCCTGCCCGTCGACGCCGACTATCGCGAGACGCTCGTGCGTCACCTCGACGGCTATCGCATCGCCGGCATCGACCTCGACGTCGGCGAGCCGACGCTGGTCTCGCTCGACATCGCGATGAACGTCTGCGTCGAGACCGGGCACTTCCGCGCGAGCGTGCGGCGCTCGCTGCTGGAGACCTTCTCGAGCCGGCGGCTGCCGTCGGGCGAGCTCGGATTCTTCCACCCGGACAACTTCACCTTCGGTCAGCCCCTGTACCTCAGCGCGATCTACGAGCGCGCGATGAGGGTCGCCGGCGTCGACAACGTCGAGGTGACGCTCTTCCAGCGCTGGGGACGCACCGCCAACGGCGAGATCGAGAAGGGGATGATCGAAGCGGCGCGGCTGGAGATCCTCCGGCTCGACAACGACCCGAGCTTCCCGGAGAACGGGCGGCTGCAACTGACGATGCGAGGTGGACTGTGAGCGCACTGGAAGCACCGCTGGTGGCCTGCGACTGCTGCGAGGCGATCGACGAGGTCACGCCCGAGACGATCGACAACGCACCGTCGCTCGACGCGATCGCCTACCGCATCGGAACGCACGCGACGTTCCTCGAATCGATGCGCTCGCAGCTCTCGCGCAACCCGCTGCTGGCCGGCCTGACGACGCGCCAGCCCGACGACCCGACGATGTCGCTGCTCGACGCCTGGGCGACCGCGCTCGACGTGCTCACGTTCTACCAGGAGCGGATCGCGAACGAGGGATACCTGCGCACGGCGACCGAGCGCCTCTCGATCCGTTTGCTTGCCTCGTCGATCGGCTACCGCCTCGGCGGCGGCGTCGCGGCCGGCACGTGGCTCGCGTTCACGCTCGAGACGGCCGCGCCGTCTCCGCAGCGCGTCGAGATCGCGGTGGGCACGAAGGTGCAGAGCCTTCCCGGTCAGGACGAGAAGCCGCAGATCTTCGAGACCGTCGAGGCGATCGAGGCGCGGCCGGAGTGGAACGCGATCGCCGCCGCCGTGAGCGAGCCGTGGACGGTGAGCTTCGGCGCGTCGGAGCTGTTCCTCGACGGCGTGTCGACAGGGCTGGTGCAGGGGGATGTGCTCGTGATCGTCGGCGACGAGCGGCGCAACAACGCCGGCAGCGAGGCCTGGGACGTGCGCCGCATCAAGAGCGTGCGGACCAATCGCGAGCGCGGCTACACGCACGTGACGTTCGCGCCCGGGCTCGGCTCCTCCGATCCGTACTCGGCGCCCGCGGCGGTCAACCCGACTGTCTACGCGATGCGCCAGCGCGCAGCCCTCTACGGATCGAACGCGCCGATGTACAAGCCGATGCCGGCCGAGTTCAAGACCGCCTACGGCGGCAGCGGCGACGAGTGGCCCGGCTTCACCATCTCCGACATCAACGACGAGGTCGACGCGCCCGCGAACGCGGTGCACCTCGAGACGACCTATCCGAAGATCGTCCCGGGAAGCTGGGTCGTGCTCTCGATCCCGACGTACTCGGAGCTCTATCGCGTCGACGGCATCACCGAGATCACGCCGGCTTTGTTCACGCTGACGACCAAGTCGACGCAGCTCACACTGTCGGGAGAATCCCTCACGACGCTGTTCGACAGCGCGCTGCGCACGACGACCGTGTTCGCACAGAGCGAGGAGCTCGCCGTCGCCGAGCGGCCGCTGACGCTCGCGACGCAGCCGGAGCTGCTCGACCCTGTCCGCGGTGATCGCGTGCTGCTCGAGCGCTTCGTCGCCGGCCTCGTCGAGGGGATGCGGGTGATCGTGGCCGGCCGCCGCATGCGCGCCCGAGTGCTCGACAAGAAGGGACTCACCGCGATCTCGGCCGACGGCGTCGAGCAGCAGCTCGAGCTCGACACGCTCGTCGAGCTCATGGCGTCCCCGGCCGCGCTCGCCAGCGGTGGCTTCGAGTGGAGCGTGCAAACGCGCGAGGGATTCCTCGGGACGGTCTTCGCGTCGAGCACGCAGATGGAGTACGCGGCGTCGCTCGACGACGACGAGACCGCGGCCGAGGTGGCGACGATCGCCGAGTCGCTGGGCGACGGCGACGAGCCGACGACGCTGCGCTTCGACGCGGCGCTCGAGGGGATCTACGATCGCGGCACCGTGGCGGTGATGGCGAACGTCGCGCCCGCGACTCATGGCGAGACCAAGACCGAGACGCTCGGAAGCGGCGACGCGGCGGCCGCGTTCCAGGAGTTCACGCTGCGCAACGTGCCGCTGACCTACGTCAGCGCCGCGACGCCCTCGGGAACCGCGTCGACGCTCGAGGTGCGCGTCGACGGGATCCTGTGGCACGAGGTACCGAGTCTCTACGGACGTGGCCCGCGCGAGCGCGTCTTCGTGACCCGTCCCGACGACGAGGGACGGATCACCGTGACCTTTGGCGACGGCATCACCGGGGCGCGGCTGCCGAGCGGCACCGAGAACGTGACGGCGACCTATCGCGTCGGCACGGGCGTCGACGGCGAGGTCGACGCCGGTCAATTGAGCCTGCTGCTGACGCGGCCGCTCGGCGTCAAGGCGGCGGTCGGACCGATGGCGCCGACGGGAGCCGAGGATCCCGAGGTCGTCGACGACGCGCGGGCCAACGCGCCGTTCACCGTGCTGACGCTCGATCGCGTCGTGTCGCTGCTCGACTTCGAGAACTTCGCGCGCGCCTTCGCCGGGATCGGCAAGGCCCAGGCCGAGTGGATCTGGAACGGATCGACGCGCCTCGTCTTCGTGACGGTCGCGGCTGCATCCGGCGGGGCGGTCGAGACCGACTCGACGCTTATGGCGAATCTGCGCAACGCGATCGCCGGCGCGACCGACGGGCTCCGCCCGTTCCGCATCGGCTCGTACACGGCGATCACCTTCGACGTCAACGCACGCATCCTCGTCGATCCCGATCACGACGCCGACGTCGTGCTGGCGGCGATCGAGGAGGCGCTCGTCGCGGAGTATTCGTTCGAGCGCAGGGCGTTCGGCGAGGGACTCGGTCGCGGTGAGGTGATCGCGCTGATGCAGCGCGTGGCGGGCGTCGTCGCGGTCGATCTCGAGGCGCTCCATCGCAGCGCCGCCGCGGCGTCGCTCGAGGTCTACCTGCCGGCGCGTCGCGCGCGATGGACCAGCGGCGCGATCGCGCCCGCCGAGCTGCTTCTCGTCGACCGCCTCGGCATCACCCTGACGGAGATGACGTCATGAGCTTCAACGCCGACACGATGTACCGCCTGCTGCCGGCCGTCCTGCGCACGCGCGACGCCGAGGGGGGCGAGCCACTGCGCGGACTCGTCGAGGTGCTCGCCGCGCAGGCGGGGCATCTCGAGGAGAACATCGCGCAGCTCTACGAGAACTGGTTCATCGAGACGTGCGAGGAGTGGGTCGTTCCGTACATCGGCGATCTCGTCGGCAACCGCGCGCTCAACGCCGTCGCGCACAGCCGTCGCGCCGACGTCGCGCGAACGATCTACTACCGCCGGCGCAAGGCGACGCTGCCGATGCTCGAGGAGCTCGCGCGCGACGTGACCGGCTGGGGAGCGCACTGCGTCGAGTTCTTCGAGCTGCTCGGCTGGACCCAGAACCTCAACCATCTGCGCATGGCGCAGACGCCGGATCCGCTGGCGCACGATCCGGTCGCGTTCGATCGCGTCGGGACGGTCAACCTGCGCAACCTCGATGCGGTCGACCGCATCGGCCGCGCGTTCGACCGCGCGGCGCACACCGTCGACGTGCGGCGGATCGCGAACGACGAGGGGTGGTATAACATCCGCAACATCGGGTTCTTCCTCTGGCGTCTCGGCGCGTACCCCGTGCTGCGCGCGGCGCCGCGACAGGCGGCGGCTCCCGACGGACACGGCTTCTTCCTGAGTCCTCTCGGCAACGACATCCCGCTGTTCACCCGGCCGCTGCCGGAGGTCGATCCGCGGCGGGTGGCCGAGGAGCATCACGTGCCCGGTCCGATCCGGCCGCTCGCGTTCAGCACGGCGATGGGCAACTACCACGGCGAGGACCGCAGCCTGGAGATCTTCGTCGCCGGCGTGCCGGTTCCGCTGGCGAACATTCGCTGCATGGACCTGTCGACGTGGTCGCGTCCGCCTGCGGGATTCGTCGGCGTCGACGTGCGTCGCGGTCGGATCTCGTTCGCAGCAGGCGAGGAGCCCGCGACACCGGGCGACCTGGCCACGAGCTACACGTATGGCTTCAGCGCGCCGATCGGCGGCGGACCGTACGATCGTCGCGCGAGCATGCTCGACGACGACCTCGCGACGCTCGTGCTGCGCGTGCGCGAGGACGGCGTGAGCGCGCCGGGCGAGCCGGCGGTGACGCACACGTCCGTCGTCGACGCGATCACCGCGTGGGAGACCGCGGCGCCCGAGGCGCGGCCGAACACCATCATCAGAATCCTCGACAGCCGCAGCTACGCGCTGCCGG
>DATLHO010000028.1:0-8983 GCA_035539855.1 Kapaibacterium sp. (SeqCode)
GACGATGTAGCGGTCGCGGAGATCCTGATCCGGCGCGGCGACGCGCGAGTAGGTCGGCGTCTGTGTGCCGGGATCGGATCCCTGCAGGGCGGTCGGCGCGTCGCCGGCGCAGGCCGCAAGAGAAAAGGCGAGAGTGGCCGCGAGGCCGAGACGAGCGATCATAGCGTTCCCCCGAAGCATGATCAATGAAGTAGGAAAGAGCGAGGTAGGAGGCGACAAGATAGGGCAAAAGGGCACGGATTACTTTCATTCTCGATTCTATCTTCCGGCCCCCCCGATTCAGCGAACCGATAACCCAGCGAGGAACAGGATGAACGAGACGACGACGATCAGGCATCGGACCTATGAGGAGATCGAGCACGACCATGCGCGGCTCGAGCCGTCACCGCGCGATACCGGCACCCTCGAGCTCATCGTGCGACGCCCCGCCGAGGACCAGCGTGAGGTGCTCGACGAGGCCCAGCTCGACGAGCGGGAGGGCCTGGTCGGCGACAAGTGGCGGGCCGACGCACTGGCCGATGGCGACGAGATCGATCCCGACGAGCAGCTCACGCTCATGAACGCGCGCGTGATCGGTCTGATCGCCGGCGACCGAGAGAACTGGGCTCCCGCCGGCGACCAGCTCTTCGTCGACCTCGATCTCGGACTGGAGAACCTGCCGCCCGGAACGCGCCTCTCGCTCGGCTCGGCGATCATCGAGGTCACAGCGAAACCGCATACGGGCTGCGCGGAGTTCTCCCGCCGCTTCGGCGCCGACGCGCTGCGGTTCATCAGCGTGCCCGCGCGCCGCGACCAGCACATGCGCGGCATCTACGCCCGGGTGATCGAGCCGGGAACGGTGAGGGCGGGGGATGTCGTGCGGAAGATGGGGTGAGTGATGCCCGGCACAGAGCGATCAACCCTCCGCACCCAGGGCGAAGCGCTCGCGCCATCGCGGCGGTACCGGCAGCTTCAGGCCGAGCAGATAGCGCAGGAGCTGTCCCTGGTGTTGAGACTCGTGAACGAGCAACCGAAGCTTCAGCTCGGTTCGTTGCGCGTCGTGACCCGCGGCGGCACTCGCCGTCTGAACCGCGGTCGCGCTGCCGGCGAGCGCAGGTCGCATCGCGTCGAGATCGTTGATGCTTGTGAGCGAGCAGGAGAATCCATCCCAGGCGCCCTTCGCGATCGCGCGTGCCCAGCTCTCGCGCGCACCGACGACGCACCAGAGCTGCGAACCGATGGTGTTGGAGGGAACGGGGAGAGCGCGTTCGAGGTCGCTGTTGGACAGGGCTGCGACGAGCTCGTCGTACATCGCGAACGACTCTTCGAGCTGTCGGTCGAGGAGGTGGTCGAGGTCATCCATGCATGCGTCTCGGGGTGTATCCGTTCGATCACGCGACGTTTTGCGGCGAGCGTGAAGGTACGACGGAGGGGATCTTTCCTCGATCATAGGGCTGATGTGCGGGGTCTCTCATCCCCAAAACGCGACGACCCTGTCTTTCCCGCAGGGGATCATTCTTTGGGTTCGTGTTGCCGTATGTGATGATGGGGGCGATGCGGATGACTTCGCACAACCCCACCGACCCACATGCGGCCCTCGCGCCGTAAGAGAGTTTCCCTTCGGGAATGACAGAGTCGGCGCGTGGTGGCGGGCGACACTATGCGGAGTACGCCGCCGCGATCGGCAGACGCATCGTCGCGGCCGTTCCGACGCCGGGAGTGCTCTCGACCGTGAGACTGCCGCCGTGGCGCTGGACGATTGCGTAGGCGATCGACAGGCCGAGGCCCTGGCCGGCCCCGACGGGCTTCGTCGTGAAGAACGGCTCGAAGATCTTCGCGAGACACTCCGTGTCCATGCCGCATCCGGTGTCGGCGATCGAGACGACGACACGGTCTGCATCGCGTGCGGTGCGGACCGTGATCGTGCCGACGCCGTCGCAGGCATCGATTGCGTTCGTGAGGATGTTCATGAACACCTGGTTGATCTGTCCCGGCGAGCACTCGACGTCGGGCGCTTCGCCGTACTCGCGAACGACCGACAGCCGACCGCCGAGGCGCGGCGAAAGCAGCGCCAGCGTTGCGTCGAGTCCATCGTGCAGGTCGACACGCTTGACATCGTTCTCGTCGAGCCGTGTGAACGTCCGCAGTCCCTTCACGATCTCGCTCGTGCGCGTGGCGCCTTCTTCGATCCCCTTCAGAAGCGCGTCGATCTCGTCGCGGAGCTCGTCGACGTCGCGCCGTCGCAGCTCGGCCTCCGCTGCATCCCGAAGATCGTCCGGCAGGCCCGCGATGACATCCGCGACCGCGGTTCGAATCTCGTCGAGGTCACGACGCAACGGTTGGGAGCTCGCCCGGATGAAATTGATCGGGTTGTTGATCTCGTGCGCGATGCCGGCGGTCAACTGGCCGATCGAAGACATCCGTTCGGCGAGCACGAGCTGCGACTGTGTCGACTTGAGATCGGCGAGCGCGTTGGCCAGACTGTCGTGGGCCTCCTGCAATCGCGCGTTCGCGTCGGCGAGCTCCACGTTTCGAAGCTGCTCGATCTCGGCCTGCTTGCGCGCAAGCTCGAGCTGGCGCGAGACCTCCTCGGTCAGGAGGCGCCGCCGCGTCGCCTGGTCATCGTGCTCGGCCTTGACGCGGTAGTACTCGGTCAGATGCTCGTAGGCGCCCTCGTGCAGGCCGACGTCGCGCAGCAGCGACGCGAGCGCCTGATGCCCGGCGAGGATTCCACTGGGAATGCCCAGCGACAGTGCAAGATCGAGGCTCCGCTCGAGCGTCGCCGCGGCGGCGCAGTGAAGTCCCATCGCATGCTGAAGGTGTGCAATGAGGTGGAGCGTCTCGGAGACACCCTTCCTATCGCCGGTGCGGGAGCGAATGTCGAGGGACTGCCGATACAGATCGAGGACGCCGTCGAACCGACCGAGCGCGACGAGCGCTCTGCCGAGCCCGCCCAGCGCGGCAGCGATGCGATCGGACGCCGCAACCTCGCGTGCGAGATCGAGGCTACGGCGATGGTGCACGAGCGCCTCCTCGAAGTCGCCGAGCTCGAAGCACAGTTTGCCGATGTTGTTGATCGCAAGGGAGGCGGCGCGATGGTGACCGAGGGCGAGGTGGATCTCGTACGCTTCCTCGAAGTGCTCCTGCGCGCGGGCGAGATCGCCGAGGGCGTGGTGGACGAGACCGATATTGGTCAGCGAGCCTGCGACGCTACCGCGATCACCGATACTCTTCTCGATCTCGAGGGCACCCTCGAAGCTCTCGAGTGACTTCGAGTAGTTGCCGAGCTGCTGATGAATGACTCCGATGTTGCTCAGCGCCGACGCGACGCTCGATCGATTGCCGAGTGCTGTCTGGATATCGAGCGCGGCAGACATGCACTCGAGCGCCTCCGCATAGTCGCCGATGTTCGACTGGGCGATGCCGAGGTTGTTGAGCGACGATGCGATGCCTGAGCGCTCGCCGATCTCGGACCGGATCGCCAGACACTTCTGGTGAACGTCGCGCGCCTCGATGTAGCGTCCGACCGACTGGTGGATGTTGCCGAGCACCTCCAGCGCATTCGCCTCGCCGCTACGATCGCCGAGCTCGCGACGCAGTCGCAGGGACTGCTCGGCGTGCTCGATCGCCCGGTCTATCGCGCCCGACGACGCGTGCACGTACGCGAGGTTCGCCAGCGTCGTCGCCATGCCGACGCGATCATCGAGCTCGCCGCGGATCGCGAGGCTCTCGGTATAGCGCTCGAGCGCGAGCTCGCGGTCTCCCATCGCGGAGTGAGTCCGCGCGAGGTTGTTGAGTGCCGACGCCATCCCCGCGCGACTGCCGAGTGCCGTCTGGATCGCCAGGCATCGCTCCTCCTTGTCGAGCGCCGCTTCGAAGTCGCTGCGCGCGTGATCGCACACGCTGAGCGCCGACAACGCGCGCGCATACCACAGTGACGCGGGATCGAGCGTGTCGATCATTTCGAGCACGCGCGGCTCGCTCGGCGAAGTGTATCCCTTCCGGGACTCTCCGAACGTGCGGATAACGGCGACGAGAGCATCGAAGCGGCTTTCCCACGGACCGACGCTCCGCGCCTCGGCGATCAGTTCCTCCGCACGGGCGCTCGAGCCGCTCGCGGCGGCCCAGGCGCGATTCAGCAGCTCCTCGACATCCGGTCGCGGATCGGTTGACGCATCAGGCTGGGCATTGCCGACCATGGGCGTATCGTACAGGTGGAGGGGGGGAGGTAGTTGGCGGAAAATAGCACGAGGCTGGCGTGTTGTGTTCGGCTTCCAGTATCCCCCAAAACCCGACGCGCCCCTGTCCTCCCCGCAGGGGACCTTTCTTTGGGTTCGTGTTGCCGCATGTGAGGATGGGGGCGCTGCGGATGACCTCGCACAACCCCACCGTCTCACATGCGGCGGTCGCGCTGTAGGAGAGGTTCCCATCGGGAATGACAGGGTCGGTGCGTGGTTGGGGAAACACGTGTAGTGCTTCCATTTTCTCTTCCCCCAAGCGCGTGCCTGTCCTCCCCGCAGGAGCGGCTCGCCGTATGTGGCTTGATGGTGCAGCCGAACAACGGCTGTAGTCGTCGCGAACGGCGCTGCTTCACTGACGTACTCAAACCCGATTGTCTATGCGCATACTCAATCTGGACGTCGTGTGCGGGGTGTAGCTGTGATCGAAGATCGAACCCGAGACGCGGTACTTGTCTGGCTTGTCGTTTCCGTCTTCGTTCTCTCGTTCGCCGGGATGGAGCTATTCCTAATCTGGTCGGAGCTCCAGAGCGTGCTCGGACCCGAGGCGAACCAATACCCGTGGGGCTGGGAGGGTGGCGGATGGGCGTACACTAGTCCTTCGGCCTACGTGACGTCTCTCACCATACAGTCGATCTTTCCGATCGCGTGGCTCGTGAGCCTTGGCTGCGTCCGACTGTCGCGACGTTGGTTCATGGTCGCAACCATGGGGTGGCTCTCTCACTGGGTGCTGATCCTACTGGCAGCCGTCCTCTAATTGGCGAGTCGGGCGTTCGCTCCTTTTGGCCTCGCACCGCCTTATGTCGCGGTTGCATTCCCCCCTTATCCGGCGCGCCCCTGTCCTCCCCGCAGGGGATCTTTCTTTGGGTTCGTGTTGCCGCATGTGAAGATGGGGGGCGCTGCGGTTTCTTCTTCAGCGGCGGCCGCACATGGTCGCCCGCGCTTAACCCCACCGTCTCACATGCGGCGGTCGCGCCGTAGGAGAGTTTCCCTTCGGGAATGACAGGGAGGGCGCATGGTTGGGGGAAGAACGGATAGTGCTACAGTCTTTTCCTGTCCCTCAGACCCGGCGCCCCTGTCCTCCCCGCAGGGGATCTTTCTTTGGGTTCGTGCTGCCGCATGTGAAGATGGGGGCGATGCGAGTTCCTCTTCAACGGCAGCCGCGCGCGATCGCCATGCACATCCCCACCGTCTCACATGCGGAGCTCGCGCCGTAAGAAAGTTTCCCTTCGGGAATGACAGGGTGGGCGCGTGGTTGGGGGAGGGACGTGTCGTGCTACCATATTCCAGTATCCCCCAGACCCGGCGCCCCTGTCCTCCCCGCAGGGGATCTCTCTTTGGGTTCGTGCTGCCGCATGTGATGATGGGTGCGATGCCGATGTCTTCGCACAACCCCACCGACCCACATGCGGCGGTCGCGCCATAAGAAAGGTTCCCTTCGGGAATGACAAGTGCGCACCGTTCGAGAGAGGGGATGCAGCTTACCGCGACATCACAACCACCGGCAGCGCGCGCCGCGAGTGCGGACCGATCACTTCAACGAGCCAGGCGCCGACGGCGAGCGACTCGGTCTCGAGTGGAATGCGCATCTCGCCGCCATCGAGCATCCCATCGAAGAGCGTTGCGTGAAGCCGGCCCAGCGGGTCGCGCAACAGAATCCGGTGCGCTCCTGCGGTCGTGCCCGCGATCACGATCGTCGCGCGGGATGTCGCCGGGTTCGGTTCGCATCGAAGCGTCGCTCGCGTGTTGTCGGCGTCGATGCGTGACCATCCCGAGAAGCGCGCCTGAAAAATCCCGTCGCCGTCGCTGCCGGCAAGCAGCGTGCGTCCGGGCGCGATCGCAAGGACGTTGATGTGTCGCGAGCGCAGCGAGCCGTTGATCGACCTCCAGGTGCGGTCGCGATGGACGATCGTCGAAATGCCGCTGTCGGTCGCGACGAAGACGAAGCCCTCGAGGTCGGCGACGATCGAGCGCGCGGGGCCCCGGTTGAGACCCGTGCCCATCGGCCGCCACGTGAAGCCGCCGTCGTCGCTTCCGACGAGCCCACTGTCGACGCCGGCGAAGATCACGCCCGTCGCGTCGACCGCGAGCGCGTGAATGACCGTCGTCGTGCTGTCGGGTCGCAGCGACCGCCATGTCTCGCCGTCGAAGGAAATATGCAGCTCGTCGGCCGCCGCGACGATGAAGTGCCCGGCGGCCGTGCGCGCGATCGCACGGATCTCCGACGGCGCCCGCAGCGAAAGCGTCCGCCATCCGTCGGTCGATTCGACGAGCACGCGCCCGTCGCGGGTGCCCGCGTACGTGCTGTCGGTGTTCGTCGAAAGGACCGTGATCGATGGCTCCGTCGTGTCGCCGGTCGAGTCACGTGTCCACGTCGCGCCGGCGTCGATGGTCCTGTAGATGCCGCTGTCGGTGCCCGCGAGCGTCACCGCACCGCCGGCGACCGCGCGGATCGGTCCGGGTGGCTGCGCCGACGCGACACGCCAGGTCGTTCCGCGATCGCTCGAGAGCCAGATCGCGCCGTCGGCGAGCGCCGCGACCGGACCGTCGCCGCCGGCATCGATCGCCGCGACCCGCGTCGTCAGGGCGTCCGACAGGATCGGCCGCCAGGTCGCGCCGCCGTCGAGCGAGCGCACCAGGCCGAGGCCGCCGATTGCGGCGACCACCTCGTCGTCACCGCGAAAGGCGATCGCGTCGAGGTTGCCGTCGAAGAACGACACCCACGTCCTGCCGGTATCGAGCGATCGCTGTGATTTCGGTGCCGCGTACATGTGGCCGCGCGGACTGACACCGCGCAGGTGAGTCGGTGCGGGATGGCTGACGATCGACCACGTTTCGCCGTCGTCCGACGAGCGGCCGATCATGCCGGTCGCGTCGCAGACGTGGAAGAGGGAGCCCGGTCCGAGCACCGCCGTCTCGAAGCGATAGTAGGGGAGTAATCCGACCGTCGTCATCGCCCACGTGCGTCCGTCGTCGGTTGAGCGCAGCGCGTGGTCGCGACCAATTCCGTAGATCGCGCCGCTCGCGGACTGCAGAAGTATCGACGGTCGATACTCGCGCAGGTCCAATGTCATGTTGCGCCACGTCACGCCGTCGTCGTCGGATGCGACGATGCCGCCGTCGGCGAGCGACGCGATGATCGTTCCGTTGCGCAGCTCCATCGACGCGAGAATCCCGGTGTTCGGTTTCGTGCTCAGCAGTCGCTGCCATGTCGAGCCGATATCGCGCGAGCGGTAAAGGTGCCGGCTCGTCACATAGAGCGATCCATCGGGAGCGATGAAGATCCCTCCCGCCGAATTCGTCTCGACAACCGCGGTCATCCGCTCCCACGAGGCGCCGTCGTCGTTCGAACGAAACAGGCTCCCGCCGGATGTCTCAGCGAAGAGTGCTCCGGACGGATGAAAGGCCAGGCTCTTGACGTACTCGGGTCCGGCGGTGCCGTCGGGTCCGTCCACGTGCAACCAGTTGGGGATCACCTGCGCGCGCGCGATCGTTGCGACGAGCAGCATGAGCACGATCACTGCGAGGCGATGCGTCGAATGATGTCTCATTGCGGATCCCCATGTCGAACGATGAATCGGCCGGTGGCAACGCGCGAGCCGCCGGCGAGCCGCACCCAGTACATCCCGTCGCGGAAGTCATCGACACGCATGCGGAGGAGAGCGGCGGCGTCCCGTTCGTCGAAGCGATGAGTCGCGACGACGCGACCGAGGGCATCGACGATCTCGAGGTAATCGTCGGCCGTCGGCCTCATCGAAGAGCTGATCGAGACGACGTCGGCGGCGATCGTCGGACGGATCTCGAGGCCGGCGATCACGCGGCGTCCGATTGTCTGGACGTCGAGCGATGTCGGGTCGAGATGCATCAGTCCGCCGTAGGCCAACCCGGCGACGAGTCCCTCGGCAGTCTCCGCGAGGTGAAGGACGGCGACGTCCGGCAATCCGCGACTTGCATCGGCGATCGACCCGGTCGCATCGTCGAGCAGGTAGACGCGACTGCCGGCTGCGAACGCGATCCGCCCGCTGCTCCGTGCGCGTGTGATCGCTGCGACCGTCTGGGTCACACCTTCGGCCGAGTACCGCTCAACCGCACCGTCGATCCTCACGATGACGACGCGGCCGTTCGCGCCACCACAGACGATCGTGCCGTCGTCATCGACGTGCATCGTCGACAGCAGATCCGAAGCGGTGGCGGCGGTCGATGACCACGTCCGTCCGGCATCATCGCTCCAGCGCACCGCGCCGTCGTCGGTGATCACGGCGAGGCGGTCCCGGCTCGAGCCGAGCGCGATGACGGGACGCGCGACGTCGAGCGGGAGCGACCGCCAGCTGGCGCCCAGAGTCGTCGACGAAAAGAGTCGTCGGTCGACGAGCACGACAAGGGTGTCGCCGGCCATCGCGCGAATCGTCGAAGCGGGAGCGAACGGCAGGCCTTCGGAGACCATCGACCAGTGCGCGCCGAAGTCCATCGTGCGATGGACGCCATCGTCGCGCGTGATGAAGTACCGCCCGCGGCTTGCGACAGCGATCGCGTTCGCGCCGCCGGTGATTCCCGGCCGCGCGGTGATCGACCAATCTCGACCACCGTTTCCGCTCGTGTACGGTCCGCCGATCGTCGTGGCGGCGAGAAGCACTCGCCGCTCGGGATCTTCGGCAATCGCGGTCACTGGATGATCGTGCAGGTGGCTTCCAAGCACCGTCCATGAGCCATCGTCCTCGAGCCTCACCACGGGCGAGTATGCCGGCTCGGTCGCGTCCAGCACCGTC
>DATLHO010000029.1:0-36123 GCA_035539855.1 Kapaibacterium sp. (SeqCode)
CTCCGGGCCCACGGGATACGGTGTCCGATGCACGCACGGCGGGCACCGACTGCGGGCCCGTAGGGCACACCTTTTCCAGCCCATGGCAACGCCATGGGCACGGCGTCGTGGTTGTGCGATGCCGCCATGACGCCGGCGATGGGGGCGTCGCAATGCCGCGACGATGCTGGCGATGCGGGCGTCGCAATGCCGCCATGACGCCGGCGATGCGGGCGTCGCAATGCCGCGACGATGCCGGCGATGCGGGCGTCGCGATGCCGCCATGACGCCGACGATGCAGGCGGTATCCCCCAAAAAAAGAACGGCGACTCCGGGCAGAAGTCGCCGTTGCAAGCATCAGTTGGGCACTGATATCTGGCGCACGAGTGGGCACTCACATGCGGCCGGAGCGAAGATCGTATCTGAAGATGATGCAGAGGTGACAGAACGTGTCGCGACGCGAATTGTCGTTCAGTCACCCGGTCCTTCCCACAGAATCTTCAGTCCCATCAACGCCGCGAGCTGCGCCGCCTGCAGCGGCTCGACGATCGCGCCGCGCAGGCTCTCGATGCCGACCTGCAGTCCCTCGATGCGCGACGTGCTCAGGTCCGCGCCCGCGAGGCGGGTCGACGAGAGCGTCGCGTTGCGTAGGTCGCAGTCGTCGAAGACGACGCCGCGCAGGTCGGCTCCGAGGAAGTCGGCGCTGCGTAGATCGCAGTGCTCGAAGCGCACGCGCCGGAACGTCGCGTAGCGGAACTGCGCCAGCGACGCGTTGCACTCGCGCGCCACGACGTCGCGCCATCGCGACTCCGGAGCCTTCAGTCCGACGAGCCGGCATCCGACGAGCTCGACCCGCTCGAGCGAGCCCGACTCGATCTCGATGTTGGCAAGGTCGCAGTCGTCGAGACGATCGTCGATGAGCTCGAGTCCGGGCAGGAAGCCGGCGGCGAGCGAGACCGAGCGAAGGCGGCTTGTGGCTACGATGACCCGCGACGCTCGCGCGTCGAGGACCCGAGCCCCGGTGAGCTCGAGCGCGTCGTACCGCGCCTCGTCGTCGAGCGGCGCGCCGGGCAGATCTGTTCGTTGCTCGAGATCGGTGCCGATACGCGGCGGCTCGATCTGGTCGGTCGACTTCGGTGCGATGCTCATCGATCGTGCGTCGGTGCTTGATTGAGATATCGAGACGACGGCGCGATCGAGCCGGTCCCCAGCCGGCAAAGATAGAATCCTACGGGAGGCCGCGCTGGCCTCGCGGCATGTACTCGATCGTGAACTCGAACTCCGGATACTCCCGCGGCAGTCGCATGATGCTGTAGACCATCACGCCCGTCGACAGGCGGTCGAACCAGGAGCTGACCGGCCAGCCGAAATGGAACGTGACATGCTCGCCCGGTAATTCGTAGCGCACGAGCTCGATGATCTGCACGATCGAATCGCGGAGCGGGACACGCTCGGTCGCGAAGCGGAAGTGGCCGCGGCCGTGCGACTCGGGCACGCCGGACCGTGGTGAGTAGAACGAGACGTACGCGCGGCCCGGCTCGATCTCGAGATGCTCCTGCGGTCGTCGGAAGTAGATGTCGTAGCGACCGCCCTCGGACTCCGCGAGGTACAGGATCAGCTCCATCGGCGAGTCGGAATGACTGCGATGACGGATCTCCGGCGCACGCTTGCGCGCGACGCGGAGCCCGACGATCAGCGACGCAACGGTGAAGAGCAGCCACATCGCGAGACCGTAGGGCTTCTCGTACGCCAGGTACGCGAAGCACGCGAGCAGCAGCAGGAAGAGCAGGAGCGTGATCGTGCGCGACGTCCGGTAGTGGTCGCCCGGCTCCTCGCTCTGGAGCGTTCCCCGGCGATAGCGGTAGATCAGCAGCGAGCCCATGTTGATCACGAAGCTGGCGACCAGTCCGACGGCATACATCTCGGCGAGGATCTTCTGGCTGCCCTGCGTTGCGACGATCACGACCGTGTAGAAGATCGCGTTGGCGAGGTGGATTCTGTGAAGCGATCCGCGCCGGTTGCGCACGACGATCCACTCGAAGCCGTACCGGTGGGCCATCTGCTCGATGAGCTCGGCGGATGCGACGTACGCCGTGTTCACCGCCATCGTCAGCGTGAAGCTCGCCAGGGCTCCGACCATCAGCGCGAACACCGGACCGTTGAGAAGGAGCGCGAGGTACGTGATGAGGTCGCCCTCGTGCGCCGCGTGATCGATGCCGGGGTACGATAGGGCGATCGCGGAGATCAGCGGAGTGACGACGCCGACGGTCAGGCCGAGGAAGAGGTACGATCGACGGATGTCGTGCCAGTTGCGAACGAGTCCCGCGGTCTGCAGGACCGACTCGACGCCCGAGTACGCGAGGATGCAGCTCGAGATGCCGACGACGATGAAGACGACGTTGTGTCCGATCGCGCGGATGCTGTCGCTGGCGAAGTGGCTTCCGACATCGGTGAAGCTCGAAGCCATAATCCCCCAGCCCTCGGTCGGCATGTCGACGATGCCGCTGGCGATGAGCGTCAGGAGAATGAACGCGGCGGCGGTGAAGATCGCGAACGTGAACCGGGCGCTCTCGCGAATGCCGGCGATGTTGAGCAGGCAGACGCCCCAGATGATCGCCATCTGGAACGGGAGGTCACCGAGCATCGCCAGGTCGAAGCCGACGACCGAGTGGGCGTTCGACACCGCCGACACCGTCGAGATGCTCGCCGTCAGAATGTAGTCGACGAGGATCGACGCCACCGCCACGAACGACATCACCGGTCCCAGGACGAGGTAGCTGAACGAGTAGACGCCGCCGCCCCTGATGCCGTGCTTCTCGAGAATGCGCGCAATCTCGGTGAGGCGGGTGGAGACGAGGCGAATGACCACGGACGTGAACGCGATGAAGAAGATCGCGTTGGTGCCGATGAACCGGTGCGCCTCGGCCGGTGCGTAGTAGATCGATGTCAGCTCGTCCATGAGCGTGATCACCGCCACCGCCACCCACGTCAGATACCACTTCCCACCTTCGAGGCTCGCCAGCAGGTTCTTCTTCCGCCAGAGATAGAAGAACAGGGCCGCCAGCGCAGCATTGATCGCGATCAGGACCGGGAGCTTCATGTCGAGTCGTCGTCTGACAGTTCACATCGACCGCAGTCTGCGGTCGATGAAAAATGCCACGCGCGATGCACCTGGTTCTTTACGGGATCTTGATGTCCTCGGCGGACGTCTTGACAACGCTCTGACCGCGATGGAGCCAGATTGCTTATGGGAGGAGGCGGCGCGCACGACGCCGTCAGCAAGGAACAGGCTGTACACTCATGGACACGAACCACATCAGCCGACTCATCGCCGTGCTCGCCGAGGCCGCTGGCCGCGAACACGACCATACCGTTTTCGCCGACGATGCGGCCGGCCGGCAACGGACGATCGAGCTGCTTGAAAGCCTCGGTTTCATCGAGGCCCGCAGCGGCTCGCCCGAGCTTGGCGAATCGGCCGACTGGGCGTATATCACGGGGATCACCGAGATGGGGCGCATGGAACTCGACGAGCTGCTGCAGACGCGAGCGACGCCGGAGGGCGAATCGTCAACGAAGCGCAGTCGAGGGGTTATCGCCCGAGTCCTCACCTGCCTGGGTTTCTAGGATCGTGATTCCGGCGTACCGTCGTCCATCGAAACGGGCGGCGTCATCGAGGGGTCCTCGGATTTCATTTCCCTGCCATGACTATTATTGCCCGGGGCCGGCGCCGCGGTTCTCAACGGATGCTGAGACGTTCGGCGAGCCGCGCGTCAATGTCCTTGCGCTCAACCTGGCTCTCGAAGCGGCGCAGACGACTCGGTAACACACATGCCGGAATCTTCCGATCCAGCGCGTCCGTCCGCCGATGCAATCCTGGCGCGAGTCTCTCGCGGCGATCGCGACCATGAGGGGCATCTCAAGATCTTTCTCGGCATGGCGCCCGGCGTCGGCAAGACCTATACGATGCTCGAGGCCGCGCGTGCGCGCGCGATGGCCGGCGATCACGTCGTCGTCGGCGTCGCCGAGACGCACGGACGGATTGAGACCGCCGAACAGTTGCTCGGAATGGACATCGTCCCGCGTCGCACCGTCGAACATCGCGGCACGCGGCTCGAGGAGATGGACGTCGACGCGATCCTGGAGCGACGCCCGCAGCTCGCGATCGTCGACGAGCTCGCGCATACGAACGCCCCCGGAAGCCGGCACCCGAAGCGCTGTCAGGACGTCTACGAGCTGCTCGCCGCCGGCATCGACGTCTATACCACCGTCAACATCCAGCATCTCGAAAGTCTCAACGACGCGGTCGCGCAGATCACTGGCGTGCGCGTGCGCGAGACGCTCCCGGACACGATGCTCGAGCGGGCCGACGAGGTGGAGCTCGTCGATCTCCCGGTCGAGGAGCTCATCGAGCGGCTGGGCGAGGGAAAAGTCTACTTCCCGGAGCAGGCGCAGCGCGCCACGCAACAGTACTTCCGTGAAGGAAACCTCAACGCCCTGCGCCAGCTCGCGCTGCGCTACGTGGCCGGCCGCGTCGATCGCGACATGCACACGTACATGCGCGCGCACGCGATTCCGGGACCGTGGCCGACGAACGAGCGGCTGATGGTCAGCGTGAGCCCGAGTCCGCTGTCTCCGCGACTGGTTCGCGCGACCCGACGCATGGCCGAGCGGCGTGCTTCGGAATGGTACGCCGTGTACGTCGAGACGCCCGCACAGAATCGCCTGGCCGAGGCCGATCGTGCGCGGGTTGCCGACACGCTACGCCTCGCCGAGTCCCTCGGCGGTCACGCGGTGACGCTGCCGGGCTCCGACATCGCCGAGGAGCTCCTCCGCTTCGCGCAGGTGCAGAACATCACGGAGATCGTCGTCGGTCGCTCGATGCGATCGTGGTGGATCGAGCTCGTGCGCGGATCGATCGTCCCGCGCCTGGTGCGCAACACGTTCGGCATCGACGTCTATGTCGTCACGGCGGAGGACGACGGCGGACCCACGGAGCGCGCGGCGGCCGTGACGCCCGAGGCGCCTCGGCACATCGCGCTCGGCCAATACGCGTGGGCGACGCTTGCCGTCGCCGTCGCGGCCGGGCTCGCCGGCATCCTGCGCAGTGAGCTCGGCGTGGCGAACCTCTCGATGGTCTTTCTCGTCGCGGTGCTCTTCGTCGCGATTCGCTGGGGACTTCGCGCGTCGATCGCCGCGTCGCTCATCAGCGTGCTCGTCTACGACTTCCTCTACGTCCCGCCGTTCCACACCTTCACGATCGACAGCCCGCAGGACGTCCTCGCCCTGACAGTCTTCCTCATCGTCGCCATCCTGACGTCGAATCTGACCGGCCGCATTCGCGACCAGTCGGAGGCCGCGCGGCGTCGGGAGGCACGCACATCCGCGCTGTACAACCTGTCCCGCCGGATCGCCGGGTCCTTCGACGTGGCGGCCATCGCCAACGTCATCGTCGCCGAGGTCGCGACGTACCTGGATGCCAGGGTGTCGCTGCTGGTGCGCGACGACGAGCGACTCGTCGAGCGCGCCGCGACGGCGGGCGTGGGACTCTCGGAATCAGAGATGGCGGCGGCCACGTGGAGCCTTCGGCACGAGCGGATCGCCGGAAGCGGCACCGACACACTCCCCGGCGAGAAGTGGCTCTATGTTCCTCTGCGCAGCGCGGGTCGCACCGTCGGCGTCATGGCGCTCTGCGTCGAGTCCGCGGCACGACTTCTCGATCCGGATCAACGGCGGATGGTCGAGGCGTTTGCGGACCTGGCTGCCGTGGCACTCGAGCGCGCGCGACTGGCCGGCGAGATCGAGCAGGCCGCGATGATCACCGAGCGCGAGCGGCTGCAGTCGCTTCTGCTCTCGTCGATCTCGCACGATCTGCGGACGCCGCTGGCCTCGATCGTCGGGGCGGCCTCGAGCCTCGTCGAGGGCGTCGACCGGTACGATCGCGCGACCCGGCAGGATCTCGCGCTGACGATCCGCGAGGAGGGCGAGAGACTCGACCGCTTCGTCGGAAACCTCCTCGACGCCACGCGGCTCGAGGCAGGCGCGTTGCGGCTGACGCGGGACTGGGTCGAGCCGGGCGACCTCGTGAGCTCGGCGCTGCGCTCGCTCGGACAGCGGCTCGGCCGGCATGAGGTCGTGCTCGATCTGCCACCGACGCTTCCGATGATCAACGTCGACTTCGTGCTGGTCGAGCAGGTCCTCGTCAACATCCTCGACAACGCCGTGAAGTATTCGCCCGACGACTCGAAGGTGCGCGTCGAAGGCTGGCACGACGACGAGTCGCAGTTCATCGCGATCACCGACGAGGGACCGGGCATTCCCCCGGAGGATCTCGAGCGGGTCTTCGACCGGTTCTATCGGGTTCAGCACAGCGACAAGCGATCGGCCGGCACAGGGCTCGGATTGTCGATCTGTCGCGGGATCATGAGCGAGCACGGCGGCACGATCACGGCGCAGAGCCCGGTCGAGAACGGGCGCGGAACGCGGATCGTTCTGCGATTCCCGTCCGCAGTCGCCTCGCCATCGCCCGTGGGTGCGGAGGAGCGATCATGACGGAGAACGTCGTCACCATCCTCGTCGTCGACGACGAGCCGCAGATCCGACGGTTCCTTCGCGCGACGCTCTCATCGCACGGCTATCGCGTGATCGAGGCCGAGTCCGGTCGCGGAGCGCTCGAGCGGATCACGATGGATCGTCCGGATCTGGTGATCCTCGATCTCGGACTGCCCGACATCGACGGCGCCGAGGTCCTGCGACGCGTCCGCGAGTGGTCCACGATCCCGGTCGTCGTGCTCTCGGTGCGCGCCAGCGAGCGCGACAAGGTCGACGCCCTCGATCTCGGGGCCGACGACTACCTGACGAAGCCGTTCGGCACCGGCGAGCTGCTCGCGCGAATCCGCACGGCGCTGCGCCATCAGGTGCAGGCGCAATCCGACGAGCCGGTGTTCCGGTACGGCCCGCTCGTCGTCGACCTGGCGCGCCGGCTGGTGACGGTCAACGACATCGACGTGCGCCTGACGCCGACGGAGTACGATCTTCTCCGCGTCCTGGTCACGCACGCGGGCAGGGTGCTCACCCACAAATTCCTCCTCAGCGAGGTCTGGGGAGCCGCCTTCGTCGGACAGACCCACTACCTCCGCGTCTTCATCGGGACGCTTCGCCAGAAGATCGAGCCCGATCCCTCACGTCCCCGCATCGTCCTCACCGAGCCGGGCGTCGGCTACCGTCTGCAGGTCGAGGAATAGGCGCCGGCATCCTCCCAGGGCAAATTCACCCGTTGCGCTCACCCATCGGGGTGAACCGGCTCACCCCGGCCTCCCGGTACGTTTGTTCATCCTGAAACGCGGGCCCCCGTTGTCCCCGCGCGACGAACTGAACCGATGAACCGACCGAGGAACGACGCATGGAACTGGCACGACGCAACGGACCGTTGCACCGTCTGATGACGGTCCTGTATTCGATCATCGCGACCCTTGCGGTCGCATTCCTTCTGGCGCTTCCGGCGCTGATGTGGACCGGATGCTCACGCAGCGCGACGGCCGACGGCACGGCGCTCGACACGACCGGAGCGCGCGTGGTCGCCGCCAGCGACGGCGGCGCCGGGTCAACCGACGCCGCCGGCTCGAAGGTCGAGCGCGGCGCGTACATGGTCACGATCGGCGGCTGCAACGACTGCCACACGCCGCTGAAGATGGGCGAGAAGGGACCAGAGCCTGACATGAGCCGCATGCTCTCGGGGCATCCCGAGACGCTGCAGCTTCCGAACGATCCGAAGGTCGAGAAGGGATGGGACGGCATGACCGCCGCGACGACCGGCACGGCCTTCCACGGCGGCTGGGGGACGAGCTTCGCGATGAATCTCACGCCCGACTCGCTGACGGGCATCGGCACGTGGACCGAGGAGATGTTCATCAAGACCATCCGCAGCGGCAAGCACTGGGGAGCAGGACGGCCGATCATGCCGCCGATGCCGTGGTTCAACTACGCGAAGCTCTCCGACGAGGACATCAGCGCGGTCTACGCCTACCTGCGCTCGATTCCGCCGATCGTCAATCACGTGCAGCCGTACCGACCGCCGCAGCAGCCGGTCGCGGCGAAGTAATCCAGACGAACGCAGAGGAGACGTTCCCCTCGGGGCCATCCGCGGAGCTCAGCCGCGCGGGTGGCCCCGATTCTCGTTGGGCAACGGTCGCGCGGTGGCAGTCGGATCGTTATCATTGCCAACCCCTCCCGAATCTCCGTCCAACAATCGCTGCGGTGATCCTCATGGCCAGTTCCAATCGCGCCCGGTGGCGTCGACTCGTACCCGCACTTCTCATGCTCCTCGTGGTGTCGACCGAGGCGATGGCTCAGACCGTCGAGGGGGATCAGTCGGTCGTCGTGAAGGGACGTCGCAAGATCGTCGTCGATCAGGACGACACCGAGGTCATCGGCACGAACAAGAACGAGAAGGTCGTCGGCAATCGCACCGAGACGACGACCGGCGGCGTGATCGTGTCGATCGCGCGCACCTACGCCGCGACGATCGGCGAGAGCGCGACGACGACGGTGGGCGCCAGCAGTGAGCTCCGCGTGGGCGTCGACCACAAGCTGCTCGTCGGTCGCAATTACGACGAGACGATCGGCGGCGCGCAGACCGTCGCGGTCGGCGCGGCGCGCACCGTGACCGTCGGCGGCACGCAGTCCGAGCGCGTGACCGGCTCGCACAGCCTGATCGTCGGCGCGGCGCAGTCGACGACGGTTGGTGGCGCACAGTCGCTGGCCGTCACCACCGCGCAGACGACGACCGTCGGCGGAGCGCAGAACACGACCGTCGGTGCGGCGCAGTCGACGACCGTCGGCACGACGCAGGCAGTGAGCGTCGGCGGGGCGCAGACGGTCAGCGTCGGTGCGGCTCAGACGGTCACCGTCGGCGGCATGCAGATCGTCAACGTCAACGGGGCGCAGAAGATCACCGTCGGCGGTGGCCGCACCGAGCAGATCACGGGCGCCGATGCAGTGACCGTCACCGGGGCGCAGACGATCCGCGCGAAGACGGTCGAGATCGTCGGCGACGATCAGATCACGCTTCGAACCGGCTCGGCCTCGATCGTCATGAAGAAGGATGGCTCGATCATCATCACCGGCTCGAGCGTCGACGTGCGCGCCTCCGGCGACGTGATCATCAAGGGAAGCAAGATCTCGCAGAACTGAGCGCGGGGGGATTCCCGATCGGCATTCGTAGGTTTGACGAGGTCACCACGAGCGCGCGCCTGCGTGCTCGCCGATATCCCGGAGCCGTCCCATGCCCGCTACGCCTCAGACAGCCAGCGTTCCCGGCCGATTCGTCGCGCGGGCCCATCGCCTCTCGTGGGTTGCGGGCCTTATCGCGCTGGCCATCGGCGTGATGGTACTCGTCGGCTGGGCGCTGGATATCGCGATCCTCAAGAGTCCGACGGGCACGTTGACGATGAAGGCGAACGCCGCGCTCGCGCTCGCGCTTGCGGGCATCTCGCTGTTCGGACTGCACGGCGTTCGCGAGCCCGCCGAGCCCTGGCTGCGGTCGCTGCTGCGCGGCGCGTTCATCGGCGCCGGCGGCGTTGTCGGTGTGCTCGGCCTGCTCACGCTTTCGGAGCATGTCTTCGGTGTCGATCTCGGCATCGACCAGATGCTGGCCTACGAGCCCGCCGGCGCGCTCGCTACCGCGAGTCCCGGTCGCTTCGGAGTGCCCGCATCGGTCTGCTTCAGCTCGTTCGGCGTCGCGCTGGTGCTGGCGCATCTGCGTCGCGCGATCGCCGCGATCCAGGTAATCGCCGTCGGTGTGTTGCTGTGGGCGCTGCTCGCGTTCATGGGGTACCTCTACGCCGCGGCCGAGCTCTACACGATCACGCGTGTCACCGCCATCGCCGCGCATACCGCCGTGACGCTCGGCGTCCTCGCCGTCGGTCTGCTGGCCGCGTTCGCCGACCGGGGTCTCGTCGCGGCAATCGGTTCCGATCGCGAGGGTGGACGACTCGCCCGACGCGCGATGCTCGCGGCGATCGTCACGCCGATCGTGCTCGGGTGGTTCTTCGTCTTCATGCAGCGCCAGGGCTTCTACGACATTGGCTTCGCCGTCGCGATGCTCGTCGTCGCGATCGTCATCATCGTCAGCCTCGTGATCGGTCACGGCGCAGTGCGTCTCGATCGTGAGGCCCGACAGCGCATGCTCGCCGAGGCGAGGCTCGGACTCAACGAGGCACGGCTCCGCCAGCTCACCACGCTCATCGACCTCTCGCACGATCCGATCCTCGTCTGGGATCTCGACGGAGGCATCGTCGAGTGGAACACGGGCTGCGAGCGCCTTTACGGCTACACGCGCGAAGAGGTGATCGGCAGGCCGAGCGATCTGCTTTTCGGCGCCGAGGGAGGCCGCAACGCGGCGATGCGCGAGTTGCTCGAGCGCAATCTCTTCTGGTCCGGCGAGGTCCGCCACACGACGCGCGGCGGCAGGACGGTGACCGTCGAGAGCCGGCAACAGCTCATGCCGACCGAGGGGCGCCGGCTCGTGCTCGAGTCGAATCGCGACGTCACCGAGCGGCGGCGTCTGGAGATCGAGCTCGCCGAGCTGCTGCGTCGCGAGCAGCTCGCCCGCATCGCCGCGGAGGAGTCGGCCCGGCTGAAGGACGAGTTCCTCGCCACTGTCTCGCACGAGCTACGCACGCCGCTCAACGCCATCCTCGGATGGGTGACGCTGTTGCGCACCGAGGAGATCGACGCGCAGACGGGCTCGACGGCGCTCGAGACGATCGAGCGCAACGCGAGGATCCAGGCCGAGCTCGTCAACGACATCCTCGACGTCTCGCGCATCGTCGCCGGCAAGCTGCAGCTCGCGCGGGCTCCACTGCGCCTGGCGTCGGTCGTCGAGGCCGCGATCGACACCGTGCGGCCGGCCGCGACGGCGAAGCATCTCGATGTCTCCGTCACGGTCGACGAGCCGGACCTCATCGTCGCCGGCGACGCCGACCGGCTTCAGCAGATCGTCTGGAATCTCATGTCGAACGCCGTGAAGTTCACACCGGCCGGCGGATCGATCCGGATCGTTCAGGAGCGTGCCGGCTCGAACGTCCGGCTTACCGTTGCGGACAGCGGCTGCGGAATCACGCCGGAGTTCCTTCCCTTCGTCTTCGAGCGGTTCCTGCAGGCCGACGGATCGCGCACGCGCCGCCACGGCGGGCTCGGCCTCGGCCTGGCGATCGCGCGCCACCTCGCCGAGCTCCACGGTGGCACGATCGTCGCCGCGAGCGACGGAACCGACCGTGGCTCGACCTTCACGCTCGAGCTGCCGCTCGAAGCCGGGCTCACGCTCGACGCTGCGAGCGACGTGGCATCGAAGCCGGTCGACGGGACACGGGTGCGCGGAGAGCGGGGGCTGGAGGGAGTGCGTGTGCTGGTCGTCGACGACGAGGCCGACGCGCGCGCGATGCTGCGGGGAATCCTCGAGCATCATGGTGCGGTGGTGACGGTGGCCGACGGCGCGCGCGAGGCGATGCGACACGTGCAGGCGTGGCGCCCGCAGGTTCTCCTCTGCGACATCGGCATGCCCGAGGAGGATGGCTATTCATTGATCGGAAGGGTGCGCGGCATGGGCGCCGATGGCGCGGGCGTACCGGCGATCGCGCTGACCGGCTATGCTCGCGCCGGCGAGCGCGAGCGCGCCATCGACGCCGGGTTCCATCGCTTCCTGGCCAAGCCCATCGAGGCCGACACGCTCGTCGCGATGATCAACGACGTTCTCGAGCCCGAGGCGACCCGCTGATGTGCCGCTGCTCGTGCACCGAGCGGAGCACGGCGCGGAGCTTCTCAGGATCGACCGGTTTGACGAAGTGATGCGCGAACCCGGCCTCGCGCGTGCGCCGGCGATCCTCCTCCTGCCCGTACCCCGTCACCGCGATCAGCGGGACGCGGTCGAGCGAACGGTCCTCACGCAGCCGGCTTGCGACCTCGAAGCCATCGAGCCGCGGCAGTCCGATGTCCAGCAGTACGACGTCGGGATGATAGGCGCCGGCGGCCTCGACCGCGCTGACGCCGTCGTGCGCCATGCGCGCATCGTAACCCCACATCCGCACGAAGAGCATCATGCTGATCGCCGCATCGACGTTGTCGTCGACGATCAGCACACGCATGGCGGCCCCGGTGTCGGATATGTCCTTCGACGACGTCTCGGTCGCGGAGGTGTCGTGTGCGGCGCGCTCGTGCAGGGGCAGCGTGACACGGAACTCGGTGCCGAGTCCCACCCCGTCACTCGACGCCTCGACACTGCCGCCGTGCATTTCGACGAGTCGGCGCACCAGCGTCAGTCCGATGCCGAGCCCGCCCTCGGAGCGATCGAGTGTGCGATCGCCCTGCGCGAAGAGATCGAAGATCTTCGGCAGGAACTCCGCGGCGATCCCGACACCGTTGTCGCGAACGCAGATGATCGCGTCGTGACCCTCGGCCCTGGCCGACACCTCGATGCGGCCTCCCTCCGGCGTGTACTTCGCGGCGTTGTTGAGAAGGTTGACGATGATCTGCGAGAGTCGCGTTGCGTCGCCGTCGACACATATCGGCTCGGACGGAATGTCGATGACGAGCTGGTGGCGGCGGCGCTCGACCAGCGGACGGCTGGTCTCGACCGCCTGGGCGACGAGCGCGGTGACCTCGACGGTCTCGCGCTGCAGCCTGATGCTGCCGCTGGTGACGCGGCTGACCTCGAGCAGGTCATCGACGAGGCGGGAGAGCTGACCGACCTGTCGCTCGATGACGTCGCGCAGGTATCGCAGCTCGGGATCGTCGATCGTTTTGACGTGGAGCATGTAGACGGCGTTGCTGATCGGAGCCAGCGGATTGCGCAGCTCGTGCGAGAGCATCGCGAGGAACTCGAGCATCCGTCGCTCGGCGAGCTCGAGCGCTTCGACCCGCTTGCGCTCGGTCATGTCGCGGGTGACCTTCGCGAAGCCCGTGAGCGCGCCGTCCTCGGTGAACAGCGCAGTGATCACCACGTTCGCCCAGAACATCGTGCCGTCCTTGCGCACGCGCCACCCTTCGTCCTCGAACCGACCTTCCTTGCGCGTGACCTCGAGCTCGTACGCCGGAAAGTCCGCCTCGATCTGCTCGCGCGGATAGAACACCGAGAAGTGCCGGCCGATGATCTCATCGGCGCGGTATCCCTTGATGCGCTCCGCTCCCGCGTTCCAGCTCGTGACGTAGCCTTCGGTGTCGAGCATGAAGATCGCGTAGTCGCGGACGCTTTCGACAAGGAGCCGGAATCGCTCCTCGCTTGCCTTCAACGGCTCGGCGTCTCCTGGTCTTGGGTTGGCCATGAGGGCAGTTTTGTTCGATGTGGGGACGAAGCCTGAAGCGCGCGCCGGCCGCAGCGCCGGAGTGCAACCAGATTTACACAGCCATAATCGGGCCGCAGCACGCCGGGAGCGTTCGCCGGCCGGCGGCGGTCGCCTCCGGGGGTCCTGAAAACGCGAAGGGCCGCCCGTGGATGGGCGGCCCTCGGCGAACATGGCGGGTAGGCGCGGCTACTTCCGCTTCTTCGGCGTTGCATCACCGGAGCGGCCCGGCGCCGTTGCACCGCCGCTCTTCAGAAGGATCTGCCGGCTGTCCTCCTTGACGACGCTGTTGTAAAACGACTTGTAGCGGTCGTACTCCTCCGGAACGACGATCCCCTTCTTGTAGATGTAGCGCCGCATCGCCGTCAGGGTGCGGCCGCTGACCGTGTAGGAGATCGAGTACTCGGCGATCGGCGTGCTCAGCTCCTGCTTCGCCGGAAGCTCGACCGGCACGACGCCGGCGGGCAGCGCGATCTCGATGCGCTCGGAGATCGTGTCGGCGCTCGGCCAGTAGTCGTAGGCGTACTCGCGACGCTCGTACGACAGGGCCTGGTCGGCGCTCGCCGACGTCTGCCACGGCAGCTTCATCGTCTTGAACGATCCGACCTCGTCGAGGAACTCCGGCGCCTCGAATCGATACGTGTAGCCGGCGCTCAGCAGCGGCGCGTCGATGCCGTCGGTCTCGAGCGAGACGAGCTTCGCGTTCGGGAACTCCTCGCCGAGCGAGGCGAGCATCGACTTCTCGCGGTCGCGCTTCGACTCGTCGCGGAAGGCGCCGCGGATGCTCGCGGCGATCCCGCCCGTTCCCTCGAGACGACGCTCGCCGGTCAGGGCGTTGTTCTCGGAGAGGTCGAACTTCGCGGCGACCGTGAGGTTACGCGCGATCAGCCCGTTCGACGGCAGGTGCTCCGGCGCGGTCACGCCGGGACGCACCAGCAGCATGAACGCGCCGCGGTCGCCGTCGGGCAGCGAGCCGTACGGGTAGTTGT
Source organism: Kapaibacterium sp. (SeqCode) (assembly GCA_035539855.1). Lineage (GTDB taxonomy): Bacteria > Bacteroidota > Ignavibacteria > OLB7 > OLB7 > DATLHO01. The sequence continues at coordinate 14,303 of DATLHO010000029.1, forward strand.
TCGCCGTCAGGTCGAGGTAGCGGATGCCGCCGTCGGTCTCGACGCCGACGATGCAGTGATTGAACGGGATCGACGGAAGGACGACCGTGTTCAATCCCTCGTCACGCGTGTTGAGCAGTACGTGGTGCGCGGTGATGCCGACCTCGCCGAGCATCGCGACGCAGAGCGTGGCGACGTCCTTGCAGTCGCCGATGCGGTTGACGAGCACGTCGCGCGCCTTCTGCGGAACGTGCGAGCCCTGGCGGAACGGCACGCTGCTGTAGCGGATGTTCTCCGTGATGAACTCGTAGACCGCGCGGATCTTGTCGGTCGTCGTCGCCTTCTCGCGACCGGCCATCAACTGCTGGACCGCTTCCTTGACCTCGAACGACGCCTTCGTCTTCGAGCGCGTCAGGTCGCGATACCACTCGACGAGATACGCCCAGTCCTTGATCGAGCTGATGTGCAGCGCCTTGCTGACGTCGCTGTAGGCGGGCATGCCGTACTCGTAGGAGATCGCCGGCAGATCGCGCTGCGTCCACTGGTAGAGCACGCCGTCGTCGACGCCGGTCTTCAGCGGCTCGACCTGCATGTTCTGGGTCGTGTAGCGGAAGTCGAAATCCTTCGGCATCAGCAGCGCATAGCGCACCTGGCGCGCGGGATAGAATCCGTTGAAGTGATACGTGTCCCAGAAGTGACCCGACAGTCGTCCGGCGTAGTGGTTCTTGACGCGCCACTTCATCCGGATCAGATCGTTCGGCTCGAGCGACTTGAAGACGAGGCTGTTGTCTTCGATGTCGGCTTTGATCTCCGTTCCGTCCGGCTTGATCGCCACGGCCTTCTCGATCGTGAGCACCTCGGAGTAGCCGTTGTAGGGAATCGAGTACTCCTTCCACTCGTCGATCGCGAGGTTGTTGAAGAGCTTGACGACGTACTCCTGCGACGACTCCGAGGCGCCGCCCTCATAGACGACGCGCTGGGCATCGTCGACGAGGATGACCCCCTTGTCGCTGGGATACTCCTCGGCCGACGGCGCGGCGGCGATCAGGCTGTCGATGTTGAGCGCGGGGATCTGTTCGAAGATCGAGCGCTTGCCCTCGAGCTCGCGCAGCTTCGCGCGTGTGTCGTAGTCGGTGGGATAGTACGAGAGCGCCGTGCGGTAGGCGGCGATGGCGGCGGCCGTGTTGCCGCGGATGCGCTCGATCTCGCCGATGCGCGCCCAGTACGTCGCACTGCCCGGTCCAATCGCCATCGCGCGACGGACGAGCTCGTAGGCCTCGTCGTACTGCCGCGCGGAGAAGTAGGTCGTCGACATCGCGTAGATGTAGCCCGGCGCGGCGGGATCGAGCTCCAGCAGGCGGTCGTAGATCTCGCGCCAGCGGTCGACGTCGGACTTCGTCTGCAGGTACAGTCCGGCGAGCGCGCGAGCAGTCTCCGGATCGTAGTCCTTCTCGAGATACTGCTCGTACATCCGGATCGATCCGTCGGCGCTGTTGGTGGTCTGCGCGTCGACGTACGAGCGCATCTTCAGGAATTCGAGGTTCTCGGGATAGCGCTTGTACGCTTCGAGGATCAGCTCGATCACCTGCTCGCTCTGCTTCTTCGCGCTCGCAAGGCGGATCTTCATCTCGAGCGTCTTCTCGCCGTCACCAAGCACGCGCTCCATGTCGGCGAGCATCCTGCCGGCCTGCTCGAGATCCTCGGTCTCGAGGAACTGGTTGAACTTGAACTCGATCGCGCTCGGGACGCCTTTGTCGACGTCGTGGATGCGCTCGAGCGTCTGCTGCACCTCGTCGTACTTGCGCCCGCGGACGTAGGCCTCGAGCTGGCGGTCGAGCAGCAGCGCGTTGTTCGGCGCCAGTCGCAGCGCGTCGCGCAGCGTCAGCTCGGCGTCGGTCGCGTTGTCGTTGAACAGATACGCGCTCGCAAGGAGCAGGTAGTTCTCGAGATGCGAGGGATTGGCCGCGATGCGCGCGCGGAAGAACGCCTCGGCGAAGTTCTCGACGTCGCGGTGCGTCGCGCCCGGCTTGGCGGTGTACGACTGCGGCTCGCTGGAATACTTCAGGCCCGGAACCGGCTCGCCGCGCTGGTCGGTGATGCGCAGCAGGAAATTGCAGCGGTCGATGTCCGATAGCCCGCACTTGATCAGCACGCGATTCCATCCCGCCTGAAGCTGCGTCTCGGCGATGTAGGTGTCGAGGTCGTTGTTGCGCTCCTCCGATTCCTCGATCACCTCTTCGTCGTTGAGAAACGCGCGGAACGAACCCGACGTGCCGATGCGGAAGTGCACACGCGCCGGAGCAGGCGAGTACACGAAGGTGTTCGCATAGTAGATCGCGTCGGAGGTGCCGAACGAGCGCATGAAGTCGATCCAGTGATCGCGCCGCAGCGCCGACGGTCGGAACCACTCCGTCGGCACGCCGTTCTTCCCCTTGTACCGCGCGGTCGCCTCGTAGGCTCCCTCCGGCGGGTAGACGTTGACGTGACCCGAGGCCGAGGTGTTGTCGAACGGACCGATCAGCGTCCACTCGTTGACCGCGTTGAGCCGATCGCTGTGCGCGATGAGCCCGTCGAGGTCGTTGCGGCGCTCCGACCACGAGGCGAGCACCTCGTTGGCCATGGCCTTGAGGATGCCGAGGGAATCCGCCTTCGTCGCGAGGCCGCGCTTGAGCTCGAGCGCATCGTCGGGCTCCGAAAGCATGGGAGCATACCAGCTCGCGTAGATGAACGGGTAGACATCAGGCTCCGACTCGAGCGCGTTGCGAAACGAGCGCAGTGCCTGATCGTGCCGACGTTGCAGCGAGTACAGCAGGGCAAGGCCGAGGTGGGCGCGCGAGCTGCGCGCGTCCTTCTCGAGGGCTTCATTGAAGCGGCGCTCGACGAGCGCCTGGTCGCCCTGCTCCCATGCCTTCCAGGCATCGTCGAGCAGCGCGTCGGCGGGTTCGGGTAATGGCGTCGCATTGAGCGACGGAGCGGCGAGCGCGAGCGCAACGGCGGCGAGCGACGCGAGGAGAAGGCGAGCGTTCATGTGGTTTCCGGGTGCTTGGTTCCACTTCCGCCCGGGAGGGCGGCCATGGGATTGTCGTCAGGGGAAAGGCGTGGTCGCCGTACGCAACCGGGGGGAGGCGGCGTGGGAACCGGAGGCGTGGAAGATACGGTCTGACGGGTGACGGGGAAATGCCTCCGCGGCAAAGGGCGCCCCTGTCATCCCCCAGGGGATCTTTCCTTGGTGGCGTGTCGCCGAAGGACGCGATGGGGGCGGTGCGGGTTCTTCTTCGCGGCGGCCGCCGGCAGCCGCCCTCGCACAACCACACCGGCCCACATGCGGCCGTCGCACTTGAAGAAAGGCCGCCTCCGGGGGTGACAGTGAAGCGCCGCCTCAGGTCGACCGTCGCCACCGCGCCACCAGCTTCCACGCCTCCCTCAGCCACAGCACCGAGCTCGCGACCGCGGCGCACTGCAGCCAGTCTCCGGCGTCGATCGCGACCGTGCCGAAGGCGCTCTGCATGAACGGGGCGTAAACCACAGCGACCTGCATCGCGAGCGAGAACACGATCGCCGCGAGCAGCCATCGGTTCGAGGACAGTCCCGCGAAGGCGCTGCGCTCGTCGGAGCGGGCGTTGAAGACGTTGAAGAGCTGGAAGAAGATGAGCGTCGTGAACGCCATCGTCTGGGCGTACGCGAGGTTGCCGGTGCCGTCGATGAGTCCGGCGGGCAGGCTCGCGTCGAGGACGAGCAGTGTGCCGACGGCCATGATCGCGCCGACGAATCCGATGCCGCGCCACATGCGTGGGGTGATCACACGCTCGTGCGACGGGCGTGGCGGACAGCCCATGAGTCCGGGCGAGGGATCGTCGACGCCGAGCGCGAGCGCCGGCAGTCCGTCCGTGATGAGGTTGATGAACAGAATCTGCGTCGCCAGCAGCGGCAGCACGACGACGCCACCGTGCGGCGCCAGGCCGATGACGTCGGCGAGGAGCACGCCGAGGAACATCGTGAGCACCTCGCCGATGTTCGAGGAGAGCAGATAGCGGAGGAACTTCCGGATGTTGTCGAAGATCGCCCGGCCCTCCTCGACCGCGGCGACGATCGTGGCGAAGTTGTCGTCGGCGAGCACCATATCGGCGGCCTTCTTCGAGACGTCGGTGCCGGTGATCCCCATCGCGATGCCGATGTCGGCACTGCGCAGCGCGGGAGCGTCGTTGACGCCGTCGCCGGTCATCGCGACGAGCTCGCCGTTGCGCTGCAGTGCGTCGACGATGCGGAGCTTGTGCGAGGGATCGACGCGCGCATAGACCGAGACCTCGCGCACGGCGGCGTCGAGCTCGTCGTCGTTCATACGCTCGATGTCCGATCCGCTCAGCGCCGTCGCATCGCCGGTGATGCCGAGCTCGCGCGCGATCACGGCCGCGGTCGTCGGATGATCGCCCGTGATCATCAGCGGACGGATCCCTGCGCGTCGCGCCCGCTGGACGGCGTCGGCGGCCTCGGGTCTCGGTGGATCGATCATGCCGATCAGTCCGAGAAAGACGAGCTCGCCCTCGACGTGCCCGCCGATGCTCTCCACGTCGAATCCATCCACCGGAATCGATCGCGCAGCAACGCCGAGCGTTCGCAATGCTGCCTGCGCCATCTCTTCGATCTCACGGAGAATCTCCGCGCGACGAGCGTCGTCGAGCGCCCGCGGCGTCTCGCCGAGCATCTCTTCGGTGCACCGCGCCAGGAGCACGTCGGGCGCGCCCTTGGTGAACAGGAGCATTCGCTCCGGTCGCTCACTGTCGGTGTGCAGCGTGCTCATCAGCTTGCGCTCCGACGAGAACGGGATCTCGCCGACGCGCGCGAGGCGCTCCGCGAGCGCGTCGGCCTCGAGACCGGCCTTGCGGGCCGCGACGATGAGGGCGCCCTCGGTCGGATCGCCCTGGATGCTCCATCGCCCCGACGATTGCTGGAGCACCGAGTTGCTGGCACGGTCGGCCGCCGCGAGGGCGCGAACGAGCTCGGCGCGAAGGGGATCGTCGATGGCGCCGCCGCCTTCGGCCACGACGGCGCCCGTGGGCTCGTAGCCCGAGCCCTCGAAGCGCACCCGTCCGCTCGCGGTCGCGACGACGCGCACGGCCATCTCGTTGCGCGTGAGCGTGCCAGTCTTGTCCGAGGCGATGATGCTGGCGGAGCCGAGGGATTCGACGGCGGAGAGATGGCGGATGATCGCGTTGCGGCGCGCCATGCGCTGCACGCCGATCGAGAGCACGGCGGTGACGACAGCGGGCAGGCCCTCGGGTACGGCGGCGACCGCGAGCGCGACGCCGAGAATCAGCACGTCGAAGATCGCGTGCATGCCCTCGACGCGCTCGACCAGGAGGATCGTCGCGACCATCACGACGGCGATCGCAACCACGACGAGTCCGAGGAGCCTTCCGGTGCGGTCGAGCTCGCGCTGCAGTGGCGTGCGGTCCACCGGCGTCTCGCCGAGCATCCGCGCGATGGTGCCCATCTCCGTCCGCATGCCCGTCGCGGCGACGATGGCACGGCCGCGGCCGGAGGCGATCGCGGTGCCGCTGAAGAGCATGTCCAGGCGATCGCCGATCGGCGCGTCGGCCGCGACGGGACCCACCTGCTTCATCACCGGAAGACTCTCGCCGGTGAGTGCCGCCTCCGCCGCCTGCAGTGCCGTCGCCGCGACGATCCGCGCGTCGGCGGGCACCGTGTCGCCTTCCTCGACGAGCACGAGGTCACCGGGGACGAGCTCGCGCGCGGGGATGCGTCGCTGCACGGCATCGCGCACCACCGTCGCGTGATCGGCGACCAGGTCGTCGAGCGCAGCGACGGCGGCCTCCGCACGCGACTCCTGCAGGTACCCCATGATCGCGTTGAGAATCACTACCGCGAGAATCGCCATCGCCTCGTATGGCAGCGGCGCGTCAGGCTCGATCGCCCACAGTGTCGCCGAGACCGCCGTCGCGACCAGCAGCAGCACGACGAGCGAGTCGGCGAACTGCCGCACGAACCGGCGCCACGTCGGGACCGGCGGCTCCGCGGCAAGCTCGTTCGCGCCGAAGCGCTCGAGACGCGCGCGAGCCTCGTCGGCGGACAGGCCGCGCGCGACGTCCGTGGCAAGGGCCGCGGCCGCCTCGCTCACCGGGAGCTCATGAATCGATCGTTCCGTCGCTGCGTTCATCCGTCGAGCCTCGTAGGCCTGAAGATATCAGTCATCCGGCCGACGCGATTTGATGCTGATCGTTTCTTGTTCGAGATGCAGTGGGGTGCGACGTTGCCTGCGGTCAGATGCGGAGCGGGCCGTGGCCTGCTCCGATTGAATTGTCGGTGACATCCCTCTCCGCTTCGACGGTCCCCACACGCCGAAACGACGGGCGGGGGGATGCGGCGCCATGAAGGCGGCTCGCATCCGGTTGGATCATAGCCATGAATACCTCGCACGCCGGGGCGCTCGCCGATCAGATCGCGGCGCTCACCGGCCAACACCCCGCGAGCTGCTATCAGTGTGGGAAATGCTCGGCCGGATGTCCGGTCCGGAATTTCGCCGACAGCCCTCCGAACCGCCTCGTCCGATTCGCTCAACTCGGACTCGACGACCGCGCGCTCGCCGCGCGCTCGCTCTGGCTGTGCGCCGGCTGCCTGACGTGCACGGCGCGCTGTCCGCAGCGCTTCGATCTTGCTCGCTTCATCGACGCACTGCGCCACGTCGCCGCCGCGCGCGGGGTTGCTCCCGCCGACCGCGACACCTCCCGTTTCCACACCGCCTTCCTCGACCAGATCCGACGCTTCGGCCGGCTCTATGAGCTCGGGCTCGTGCTCGAGTACAAGTTCCGCAGCGGACACATGCTGCAGGACGCGACCGCCGCGCCCGGAATGCTGCGCGCCGGCAAGCTCGCGCTGCGACCGCACCGACTCCGGGCACGCGACGACGTTCGGAGGATCTTCGATCGCGTCGCCGAGCTCGATGCCGGCGATCGCGACGCTACGCGATGAGTCCGTCGCACGCGCGCTCGCCCATACGTTCGTTTCCGGTGTCACAATGACTCTCGGCTACTATCCCGGCTGTTCGCTCACGGGAACCTCGCGCGAATACGACCTGTCGCTGCGGCAGGTGCTCGCCGCGCTCGATGTCCATCTCGTGGAGATCGACGACTGGTCCTGCTGCGGCGCGTCGTCGGCGCACATCGCTAGCCACCTGCTCTCGATAGCCCTGCCCGCGCGCAACCTCGCGCTCGCCCGCGAACAGGATCTCGCGGAGGTCCTCGCTCCGTGCGCCGCCTGCTTCAACCGCCTCGTCGCCGCGCGCCGTGCGATCGATGGCTCGGCTCGCATGCGCGAGTCGATCGAGTACGTTCTCGACGCTCCCTGGAACGGCGGCGCCGCCGTCGTCAACATCCTCGAGCTCTTCGAGCGCATCGGACCCGAGCGCATCGCCGCCGGCGTGCGCACGAAGCTCGCGTCGCTGTCGGTCGCCTGCTACTACGGCTGCCTGCTGGTGCGACCGGTCGGCATCGGGGCGCTGCTCGAAGCCGAGCAGCCGCGGTCGATGGAGGCGATCGTCGCGGCGACCGGAGCGCGGTCGGTCGAATGGAGCCATCGGGTCGAGTGCTGTGGCGGGGCGCTGTCGGTGCCGCACAGCGAGATCGTCGTCGAGCTGGCGCGCGGCATCCTCGACGACGCGCGGGCGTCCGGCGCCGACGCCATCGTCGTGGCGTGTCCGATGTGTCACGTCAACCTCGACATGCGGCAGCGCACGATGCTCGACGCGAGCCCCGGCGCATCGCCGCTGCCGGTGCTCTATCTCACCGAGCTCGTCGGGCTCGCGCTCGGCATCGACGCGGAGGCGCTCGGCCTCGGACTGCACGTCATCGACACGGCCGCGCTCGTCGACGCGGTGGCGAGCGTCGAGGAGGTGGCCTCATGAAGCTCGGTGTGTTCATCTGCCATTGCGGCGAGAACATCGGCCGCACCGTCGACTGTCCGGCCGTCGCGGCCGCGTGCGCGACGATCCCCGGCGTCGACGTCGCGGTCGACTACAAGTACATGTGCTCCGATCCGGGGCAGAACCTGCTGATCAACGCGATCCGCGAGCACGCGCTCGACGGCGTCGTCGTCGGCAGTTGCTCGCCGCACATGCACGAGCGGACGTTCCGGCGGGCCTGCGCCAACGCGGGACTCAATCCGTTCATGTTCGAGATGGCGAACCTGCGCGAGCACTGCTCGTGGATCCACGATCGCGGACCGATCCCGACCGCCAAGGCCGCCGACCTCGTGCGCATCGCTGTCGAGAAGGTGCGCCGGAACGATGCACTGATCCCGATCCGCGTTCCCGTCACCAAGCGCGCCCTCGTCATCGGCGCGGGCATCGCCGGCATCCAGGCGGCGCTCGACATCGCCGGCGCGGGCTACGAGGTCGTGCTCGTCGAGAAGGAGCCGTCGATCGGCGGGCACATGAGCCAGCTGTCGGAGACGTTCCCGACGCTCGACTGCTCGCAGTGCATCCTGACACCACGGATGGTCGAGGTGTACCAGCATCCGAACATCCGGCTGATGAGCTATTCCGAGGTCGAGAAGGTCGACGGCTACGTCGGCAACTTCTCCGTGACGATCCGCCGCAAGGCCCGCGGCGTGCGCGCCGAACTGTGCACCGGCTGCGGCGACTGCGTGCAGAAGTGTCCGATCAAGAAGAAGGCGACGAGCGAGTTCGACGAGGGACTCGCGATGCGGCCGGCGATGTACGTGCCGTTCCCGCAAGCCGTGCCGAACATCCCCGTGATCGACCGCGCGGTGTGCACCTACTATCGCAACGGCAAGTGCAAGGCGTGCGAGAAGGCGTGCGGCCGCGGCGCGATCGACTTCGAGCAGCAGGACGAGATGGTGACCGAGGAGGTCGGCGCGATCGTCGTCGCCACGGGCTACCGGCTCTACAAGGTCGACGGCTCCAGCGGCTACGACGGCTACGGCGAGTACGGCTACGGACGCTACCCCGACGTCATCGACGGACTGCAGTTCGAGCGCATCGCCTCGGCCTCCGGACCGACCGGCGGCGAGATCGAGCGGCCGTCGGATCACACGGTACCGAAGAAGATCGTGTTCATCCAGTGCGTCGGCTCGCGCGACGAGTCGAAGGGCATCTCGTACTGCTCGAAGATCTGCTGCATGTACACGGCCAAGCACGCGATGCTCTACCGGCACAAGGTGCACGACGGCGAGGCCTACGTGTTCTACATGGACATCCGCTCCGGCGGCAAGGGCTACGACGAGTTCGTGCGCCGGGCGATCGAGGAGGATCACGTGCACTACGTCCGCGGGCGCGTCTCGCGGATCTGGCAGCGTGACGGGAAGTACATCGTCCGCGGCGAGGACACGCTCGCGGGCGTGCCGGTCGAGGTCGAGGCCGACATGGTGGTGCTCGCGACGGCGATGATCCCGCAGGCGACGGCGCCCAGGCTCGCGCAGACGATCGGCGTGCCGTACGACGCGCACGGCTTCCTCGTCGAGGCGCATCCGAAGCTGCGACCGGTCGAGAGCTCGACAGCCGGAGTGTTCATGGCCGGCGCGTGCAACTCTCCGCGCGACATTCCCGAGTCCGTCGCGATGGCCTCGGCCGCCGCGGCAAAGACCCTCGTCCTCTTCGGCTCCGACGTCCTCGAGCGCGAGCCGACGGTGGCGCATGTCGACGAGTCGACGTGCGCGGGATGCTTCCGCTGCCAGTCGGTCTGTGCCTACAGCGCGATCTCCAGGAAGGAGATCCGCAATCGCGACGGCTCGCTGCGCGCGACCGTCGCCTACGTCAACGACGGACTCTGCCAGGGCTGCGGCACCTGCAGCGCGACGTGTCCGTCGAAGTCGGTCGAGCTCGTCGGGTTCACCGGCGAGCAGATCTATGGAGAGATCCACGCGATGGCGTGAGGAGAATCCCAGTCATGAATGCCGATGTCGTGGATACCGGGGTCGTGAGAGCCGGGGTCGAGAGTGCCGGCGATGACAACGCAGGCACAGGCGCCGCCGGGGCTCCGTGGGAGCCGAAGGTCGTCGCCTTCGTGTGCAACTGGTGCACGTATACCGGCGCCGATCTCGCCGGCACGTCGCGACTGAAGCAGCAGCCGAACGCGCGGTTGATCCGTGTGCCGTGCACGGGCAGGATCGATCCGCTGTTCATCATCAAGGCGTTCGAGTCCGGCGCCGACGGCGTGCTGGTCTCGGGGTGCCATCCCGCCGACTGTCACTACGGCACCGGCAACTACCACGCGCGCCGGCGCTGGACGCTGTTCCGCTCGCTCCTCGAGTTCACCGGCATCGACGCGACGCGTCTGCACTTCTCGTGGGTCTCCGCGAGCGAGGGACGCAAGTGGGTCGATGTCGTCGACGGCGTCATCGACGAGGCGCGTCGACAGGGTCCGTTCGAGCGCTATCACGCGCTCGCGCGGCCGGAGGCGATGATCGATGACTGAATCGGCGACGAACGACATCAGGGCGGCCGCCAGGCGACTGCTCGCCGACGGCACCGTGTCGGTGGTGATCGGCTACGGCGACGCCGGTCCGAATCGCACCGTCCCGATCTTCGCGCGCACCGCGGCGCAGGCCGATCGGCTCGTCGTCTCGCACAGCGCGCTGAACAACCTCACGGTCTATCTCACGCGGGCGCTGCGTCCGGTGGGAGGACGGATCGCGATCGTGGCGAAAGGGTGCGACGTGCGGGCGCTGGTGATGCTGATGAGCGAGTCGCAGATCGCGCGCGAGGACGTGTACGTGATCGGTGTCGCGTGCGCGGGCGTGACCACTTCTATGGGCCAGCCGATGAGCGCCGAGACGGTCGCCGCGAAGTGTCGCGACTGCATCGTGCGGACGCCGCCGTTGTACGACGAGCTCGTCGGCGTTCAGTGTGAGCCTCCGGCGACCAGCGACGTGCTCGATCGGCGGATCGCGGAGATCGAGGCGATGAGCGCGCACGAGCGCTTCGACTACTGGGCGGCGGAGCTCGAGCTCTGCACGCGGTGCTACGCGTGCCGTCAGGTCTGCCCGTTGTGCTACTGCACGCAGTGCATCGTCGACCGCAGCGTGCCGCAGTGGATCGAGACGAGCGCGAGCCCGCGCGCGAATCTCTCGTGGAATCTCACGCGCGCCTTCCACCTGGCAGGACGGTGCGTGGGCTGCAACGAATGCGAGCGGGCATGTCCGGCGGGGATCCCACTGTCGCTGCTCAACCGACAGCTCGCCGCGACCGCGCTGCGCGAGTTCGGCTATGTGCCCGGCATCGATCCGGCGGCGCCGGCGCTCGTCGGCAGCTACGATCTCGCCGATCGGGAGGAGTACATCCGGTGAGCGCATGCATGAACGAATACCGCATCACCCAGGAATCCCTTCAGGCCTTCGTCGCCGCGCTCGTCGCCGACGGGCTCACCGTGCTCGCCGAGGCGGCCGATGGATCGGGATACGCCCGGCTTGCTGCTGATGACCGCGTCGCGATCGACCCGAGCCGCGCGCCATCGCGGCTCTCGATGAAGGAGCACTTCTTCCCGAAGTCCGAGGCGTTGTTCGAGTATCGCCGCGAGGACGGTGGATTCGTTCTCGTCGACCGGCTCCCGGAGGTACGTCCGACGGTCATTCTCGGCGCGCGCCCATGCGATGCGGCGTCGATCGGAATCCTCTCGAAGGTCTTCAACTGGGACTACCGCGACGAGTTCTTCAACCGGCGCGTCGACGCGACGATCGTCATCGGCATGCTCTGCGCGTATCGCGACGAGCACTGCTTCTGCACGTCCGTCGGCGGCGCGCCCGATTCGATCGCTGGCTCTGATCTCTTCCTCGTACCCCTCAATGATGGCGCTCTGGGGATGCGCGTCGTCAGCGACGACGGCGAGCGCTTCGTCACGGCCTACGCACACTTGTTCGAGTGGGGAGCTCCAGGGGACCCGCTCCAGGTGGACGAAGCGCTCACGTTGCCGTCCGTGCGGTTCGATGCAGAGAAGGTGAGGGGATGGATCGAGGGGCACTTCGACGACCCGTATTGGTCGGCCGCGTCGGAGACCTGTCTCGGCTGCGCGCGATGCGCGTTCGCCTGCCCGGTGTGCCACTGCTTCGACATCGTCGACGAGGACCGCACGTACGGCTCCGGCGAGCGGATGCGCAACTGGGACGCGTGTCAGTTCGGGATGTTCACGAAGCACGCATCGGGGCACAATCCGCGCGCGGCGCGGGCGCAGCGCTACCGCCAGCGGATCTCGCACAAGTTCGCGTACTACCCGTCGCGCTTCGGCGAGGTGCTGTGCACCGGCTGCGGCCGCTGCACGAGGGGATGTCCCGTCGGCATCGACATCGGCGCGATCGCAGTGGAGATCGGAGGGATGGCCTCATGACGAACATCTATCGTCCCGAGCTGATGGTGATCCGCGAGATCATCGACGAGACGCCGGACACGCGGACGCTGCGGCTGCAGTTCCGCGACCCCGAGGTCGCCGAGCGTTTCCGGTTCCAGTCGGGACAGTTCGCGGAGTACTCGGTCTTCGGCGAAGGCGAGTGCACGTTCTGCATCGCGAGCTCGCCGACGCGACCGGAGATGATCGAGTGCTCGTTCAAGCGCTTCGGCCGCGTCACCACGGCGATGCGGCGTCTGAACGTCGGCGACACGATCGGCCTGCGCGGACCGTACGGCAATTACTTTCCGCTGGAGCGGATGAAGGGGCGCGACCTCGTGTTCATCGCGGGCGGCATCGGGCTGGCTCCGGTGCGGTGTCTGATCTGGAACGCGCTCGACCTGCGCGAGCGCTTCGGCGCGATCACGATCATCTACGGCGCGCGCAGCGTCGACGATCTCGTTTACCGTCGCGAGCTCGACGAGTGGTCGGCGATGAGCGGCGTGCGCACGATCGTGACGGTCGATCCGGGAGGCGAGAGGGAGGGATGGAACGGGGAGGTAGGATTCGTGCCGGCGATCGTCGAGAAGATCGCGCCGGCCGCGGACAATGCGATCGCCGTCGTATGCGGTCCTCCGGTGATGATCCGCTACACGATGCCGGTGTTGACGGCGCTCGGCTTCGACGACGAGTCGATCATCACCACGCTCGAGAACCGGATGAAGTGCGGGCTGGGCAAGTGCGGCCGGTGCAACATCGGCGACGTGTACGTCTGCAAGGACGGTCCGGTCTTCAGCTACCAGCAGCTCAAGGCACTACCCGAAGATTACTGAGAGGCCGACGATGATCCTGCGTGCATTTCTCGCGTGGCTGGTGATCGTGGTGCTGGCGATCATGAACGGCACGATCCGGCAGGCGCTGTTGCTCCCGATGATGGGAGAGACCGCGGCGCGCGCGGTGAGCACGATCGTGCTCTCGGCGGTGGTCGTCGTGATGACGATGATCGCGCTGCCGCGCATCCGACCGGCATCGAGAGGCGAGGCCTGGCAGATCGGCGCGCTCTGGCTCGTGTTGACGCTGGCGTTCGAGTTTCTCGTCGGGCACTACGTCTTCGGCAACCCGTGGTCGAAGCTGCTGGCCGACTACGACATCGGCGCGGGGAGAATCTGGGTGCTGGCGCTGATCGTGACGTTGTGCGCGCCGGCAGTGTTGTATGGGTGGCGGCGAAGCGCGGCGTGATTCGGGTGTGCAGGGGGGCGGTGCCGAGGCGTGAGGGCAGTGCCGGAGCGTGACCGCAGCGCCGGAGCGCGGGCGCAGCGCCGGAGCGCGACCGAAGTTTCCGGTCGCGACCGCATTGCCGATGCGTGACCGCATTGCCGATGCGCGACCGCATTGCCGATGCGCGACCGCAGTATCCGGACCCGACCGCAGTGCCCGTGCGTGAATGCAATGCCGGTCGCGACCGAATTGCCGTCCGCGATTGGCGGACCCGGGGGCGCGGTTACGCCAAGCCCGGGGCGTTGCCCCGGGCTGGAGAAGATGTGCCCTCCGGGCCCACAGGATACGGTGACCGATGCACGTATGGCCGGCACCGACTGCGGGCCCGGAGGGCCTACCTTTTCCAGCCCATGGCAACGCCATGGGCATGGCAATGCGGGGCATCGTTTCGCTGCAACGTCGTCCGGCAATGCGACCGTCGTCGCACGGCACCGATGCGTGGAACGCGGACGTCGCAATGTCGCCGCGTTCGCGATGATGGCACCCCGATCGCGAGTTCAGCGATAGTCCTGTGACTCACCGGCCTGCGGATCGATAACCGCATCATCGGTCGCATCCGCCACGCGATAGGCCACCATCTCGCTGCTATATCCGGGTCCGCCGAAGCGGCCGATGCTCGAAAGTCTACCGTCGCTGTCGAAGTAGAAGTCGTACCACCGGCCGAAGATGCTGCGCGGTTTCAGCCATTGACCACTCATGCTCGAGAAGTCGTTGACGACGAACGGCGTGAGGGTGTAGCAGTACGAGCGGCCCTCGAAATCGACGCCGGCAACGGTGAGCACGTGATGTGTCACGTCGTCGATGGTGACTTCGGCAGTGCCGGTGCGGCCTTCCATGTCGGTGACCGACATCGTCCGCGTGGCGGCATGCGCGGTGACGGCGAGGAGCGTCAGCGGTAGAAGCAGCGGGATGATACGCATGAGGGTGCCTCGAGAGGTTCCGTCGAACATAGCGCCTGCCGGGGCCGGGAACAACTGGGCCTACCCGGCGGATGATTGCGTGCCGATGCGCGATCGCAATCCCGGGGCGCGACCGCAGTGCCGGTGCGTGACCGCATTGCCGGTGCGCGACGGCATTGCCGATACGCGACCGTTGTGCCGTCCGCGATTGGCGGACCCGGGGGCGCGGTTACGCCAAGCCCGAGGCGTTGCCCCGGGCTGGAGAAGATGTGCCCTCCGGGCCCACAGGATACGGTGACCGATGCACGCACGCCGGGCATCGATTGTGGGCCCGGAGGGCATACCTTTTCCAGCCCATGGCAACGCCATGGGCATGGCAACGCGGGCATCGTCTCACCGCAATGTCGCCCGGCAATGCGGTCGACGGCGCGCCGCACCGATGCGGGCAATGTGGGCATCGTCTCACCGCAACGTCGTCGGGCATGGCGATCGTCGGCGCCCGGCACCGATGTTGGCAACGCGTGCATCGGCTCACCGCAACGACGCCCGGAAATGCGGTCGTCGGCGCACGGCACCGATGCGGGCAATGCGCCAATCCCCGGCCCCCCGCGAACGTGGTTGCTCCTCTGCCGCCCCGCCTGTACCTTCCGCGATTCCCACTCATGCCCGCACCAGAGGAACACCATGCGACGATTTCTACTTCCGGCTCTGTTGATCGCGCTCTGTACCACGCCATCGTCGGCGCAGGAATGGTCCCGCGCCTACGGTGGCCCCGGTTCGGAGGTCGGCAAGTTCATCGAGCCCACGCGTGACGGCGGCTTCTATGTCGCCGGTACGCAGAGCCTCGTTCAGCAGGGACCCGAGCGGTTCTACGTTTCGCGCTTCGATTCGAACGGCATGCAGTTGTGGGAGAAGTCCTACGGCAAGCCGGGTCTGACCCATACGCTCTTCGCGTTCAGCACCACCAGCGACGGCGGCTACATGCTCGGCGGGTTTACCGGCGTTCAGTTCTCCGGCACCGAGTCGGCCCTGATGTACCGCGCCGACAGCACCGGCGCCGTCGTCTTCGAGAACGACGTCGACTACGATGACAGCGATCACTGGCACGTGCTGCTCGAGCGTCCGGAGGGCGGCTACTACATGGGCGGACACACCGACAGCAAGGGCGATTCGCGCGGCGATATGTGGCTGCAGAAGCTCGACGAAGACCGCCGCCTCATCTGGGAGAAGGTCTACGACCGCAACACCGCCGAGCATTCCCACAGCGGCACGATCACACGCGACGGTGGTGTGATTCTGCTCGGGCACACCGATCAGGGAGGGTACGAGAAGTACTGGGTGGTCAAGGTCGATTCCGCCGGCGTGATCGAATGGCAGAAGGTCTATGGCAGCGGCGCCGCCTATCACGACTCGCCGTACAAGGTCCTCGAGACCGACGACGGGAACTTCGCCTTCTTCGGTGGCTCCTACTCGCCGAACCAGGGCACGGGCACGGCCTGGCTGCTCGTGATCGATCCGGTCGGGAACATCCTCGTCGACCAGCATTACGGCAACACCTCCGCGGAGTCGTTCACGTGGGCGGGCCGGCAGAC
Source organism: Kapaibacterium sp. (SeqCode) (assembly GCA_035539855.1). Taxonomy (GTDB): domain Bacteria; phylum Bacteroidota; class Ignavibacteria; order OLB7; family OLB7; genus DATLHO01. The sequence goes on from DATLHO010000029.1 coordinate 30,401, forward strand.
AAGCGATGGCGGCTACGTCCTCGCCGGCTACACGACCTATCGTACGCGAGGGCAGACCGACATGTACATCGTCAAGACGGATGCGAGCGGAGCGGTCGAGTGGGAGGAGAAGTACGGCGGCACCGGCTACGACTACGGCTTCGACGTGATCGAGGTCGCCTCGGGCTACGTCTCGGCGGGATTCACCGGCTCGCCGTCGATCATGACCGGCGGCGGCGGAGACCTCTACATCGTCAAGACCGCACGCCGCCTTGCCGCGCCCGGCGCCGTTGCGCTCGTCGCTCCCGCGGCCGGTGCGAGCGTCCCCTCGAGCGGCGCGACCCTTGTCTGGGATGCTGCCGAGCCCGAGGTCGATCGCTACTGGCTCGACATCGGATCGAGCGCCGACTTCACGAGCCGGTCGACCGACACGACGCTCACGACGACGAGCACGACGATCGCGGGTCTGGAGCCCGGGCGCACCTACTGGTGGCGCGTCAAGGCGCACAACAGCGCGGGGTGGGGAGCGTTCAGCGAGGCGCGCAGCTTCGTCGTCTCGAGCGCGAGCGCGGTGCAGACCGAGCGCTCCGCCGGCGCGATCGGGCTGAGCGCGATACCGAATCCCGCACGCGACGTGCTGACCCTGCGCTACGAGATGCCGCGAGCGGCGAGAACGAGCGTCGCACTGTACGACGGCCTCGGTCGCGCGGTCACGGTTGTCTCCGAAGCCGACCGGGGAGTCGGTCACCAGGTCGAGCGCATCGATCTGACCGGCGTGGCGCCGGGAGTCTACACGGTGCGCGTGGAATCGGAGGGAGGCGTTGCGGCGATCGCCCGGGTCAGCGTCGTTCGGTAGTCAACCGAACCGTCGCTCATCAGTTGTCGGGCATGTTGGCATCGATCCACGCCTGGATCGTGAGGATCTCGCACTCGGGCAGCCGCACGGAGTCCGACGGCATCCGGACGTATCCCGGTGAGTGGTTGATGGACCCGAGAAGCTGACCGCTGGCGGCGACCGCGCGGACGCCGTCGAGTGACACGAGGTCGATGCCGCCGGGAGAGCCAGCGAAGTGACACGACGTACACGACGCGTCGAGGATCGGGCGGATGTCGCCCGACCACGACGCGTCGGTCGTATCACAGGGATCCACACCCGGTGTCGGACACGGCGTCAACTGCGATCCCTGGTCGATCCAGGAGCCGATCGTCGCGATCTGGTGCGGCTGCAGGCGCGGACGCGGCTCGGGCGGCATGCGATGGTGGTCGTCGTGCGAGATCACGTGGTAGAGGATGCTTCCCTCCGGATCACCACGTCTGGTCGCCCGCTGCACGATGACGTCGTCGGTGAAGTTGTATCCCTTCTGGCGAACGCCCGGGTCATGACACCCCGCCGCCGCGCACGTCCCCCGCATGATCGGCCGCACGTCGCGCTCGAAGCACACGCGTCGCGTCGTATCGGCGACGAGCGTCACGCGGGCCACACCGCGACGGCGCGCTCCCTCGAGCATGCGAGCCTCGATCGTGGCCACGACGGAGTCGCCGGCGATCGATGATGGCGCGACGTAGTGTCCGGCATCGTCGATCGCTCCGGGTCCGCTCGCAACGCTCCATTTGACGTCGCCGATGCTGTCGGGCAGCTCGAACGTCATCGTGTCCCGCGCGAAGAGCGTGACGCGAGCGGGCAGGAGCTCGAAGGGATTCCCATCGCTCGGTTGATCCGTCGGCGTGTCGGTGCAGGCCGGGAGCAGGAGCAGCGTCAGCGCAACGAAACGGCGCGACCAGGTTCGGAGGTGTGCGAGTCGGTTCATCCGGGGAAAGTACGGCACGAGCCCGGCACGTAGCCACCCGGCGATCGATCACCGGATGGACGCGCGATCGCCGCCTGCACACGCGTATCATCTCCCGCGGACACCCGTGTGCTTGGCTCGTCCCTCTCGCCGTCGTTGCTTTGCCCACGCATCGAACCTGTCATCAATTCCCCTCGGACATGGCACAGCCTGCAGCGACCCCGTCGCGACGCTCGATCACCGTGAAGCTCATCGTGATCGTCTTCCTCGCCTTCGTTCTCCTGGTTCCGTCGATGATGATCATGAGCCTCGTCGAGGAGCGTCGCGAGACGCGCGATGCCGCGGTCGATGAGATCAGCGCGACGTGGGGACAACCGCAGCAGTTGATCGGTCCGATCCTCACGATCCCCTATCGCGCCTACACGCTCGACACCGCCGGGCGGCGCGTGTCATTCGTCGTCGAGCGCGCGCACTTTCTGCCGGAGGAGCTGGCCGTCACCGCCGTGCTCAATCCCGAGGTACGCTACCGCGGCATCTATCAGGCTGTGCTCTATCGCGCGGATGTGGTAATGAAGGGACGATTCGTACGGCCCGACTTCGCCGGCATGGGCGTGCGCAGCGAGGATGTGCTCTGGGGCGAGGCCTTCGTGTCGTTGGGAATCCCAGACATGCGCGGCGTGCGCGAGGGCATCACGTTGTCGTGGGATGGCGTCGCGCGGACCTTCCAGCCCGGCGTGCGTCCCGGATCGCTGGTTTCCTCCGGCGTCAACGTCGCGCTCGACACGTCGAGTCTCGATACCGCGACGACGAGTCATCCCTTTGCGATTCGACTCGACGTCAACGGAAGCGGGCGCCTCGCCTTCGCGCCGATCGGCCGCGTGACGACCGTCGACGTCCGCTCGCCGTGGACGAACCCGAGCTTCGATGGAGCCTTCCTGCCTTCGTCGCGCGACGTCGCGGCCGGCGGATTTTCCGCGCGCTGGAAGGTGCTGGACCTCAACCGGAACTTCCCGCAGATCATCACCAGCGACGAGCTCGATCTCGACCAGTATGCGTTCGGCGTGAGCCTGCTCGTGCCCGTCGACAACTACCACCAGACCACTCGCTCGGTGAAGTACGCCGCGCTGTTCATCGGGCTGACGTTCCTCGCGTTCTTCCTCATCGAGGTCATGGGCGGCATGCGCGTGCACGCGATCCAGTACCTGCTCGTCGGCTGCGCGCTCGTGATCTTCTACCTGCTGCTGCTGTCGCTCTCGGAATACGTCGCCTTCGGCATGGCGTACCTCGTCGCCGCGGGCGCGACGGTGGTGCTGGTGGTGCTCTACGTCGCGAGCGTCCTGCACCGTGCGCGCTACGCCGCCGCGATCGCCGCGGTGCTCGTCGCGCTCTACGGCTATCTCTTCGTGCTCCTGCAGCTTCAGGACTACTCGCTGCTGCTCGGAAGCGTCGGACTCTTCGCGATCCTCGCGGCGGTGATGTACCTGACGCGGCGACTCGACTGGTACGGGTTGGATTTTTCGGGGACCGGCGTCGAGCCCGTCGTCGCGGTGGAGGACCGAAGGGAGTCTACGACTCCGGAGGATTCGTGATCGGAACCGAGGAGCGAGTCCGGTGAGTCGAGGGTCGTGGCGCTACAGTAGTGGCGCCACGGCCGTGCCCACGCTTGCGATCGTCGCTCCCAGGCGCGATCTTTCGCCGGCCCGCACCCCGCCCCCCACGAACGACCCCTTTCACTGTCCCGTGAGAGTCATCATGCGCCGTACTCGCTCCCCGCTGCCGACAACACAACTCGCCCTCGTTTTCGTTCTTCTGCTTTCGTCGATTGCGATCCCGACCGCCGAGTCGCAGGCCGCGGGCCCGACTCTGCTCAAGCGGACGCTTCGCTTGACGACGTGGCGGATGTCGTCGTACTGGCGCGACAAGGCCGCCGAGTCGCCGGAGTGGAACACGTGGAGTTGGGTCCCGCGCATCTACTTCGAGATCGTCGGGCCGGTCGAAGGCGGCACACAGCTCTCGGCGGAGTACACGATGCCCGATGGCAAGCCGTGGTTCACCGATGACCTCTACACCGAGGAGCTTGCCGACGGATACTGGGGCAAGGTCGAGACCGGCTCGAGCAACCGCGACGCGCTCGAGAAGCTAGCGACGCTCGTCACCGGCGACTTCGGCTTCACGATCCGCGCGAAGAACGAGTTGACCGGGCGCAACGACGTGCTCATGACCGGCAAGTTCGCCGTCAAGAAGTTGCACGTGGGAATCCCGCAGCGGCCGAACGAGTTCGAGTACTACGTCGATCAGGACTGGCGGCTGCCGATCGGCACGGTGTGGTTCAACCGCGAGGACAGCCAGACGAGTCCGCCGTTGTACATGGGCATGTGGATCCGCGGGAACCAGTGGCGCTTCCCTGATCTCGCCGCCTATCTCTTTCACAACGGCAAGCAGATCGGCTCGACCAAGAGCGACACCTGGTCGCATCTCGGGATGCCCGTCGACCTGCTGACGATGGGCTCGCGCGAGGATGATCCGGCCTGGAGACTGCTCGTCGCGGACTTCTACGGTGTGCTCGCGTCGCGCGGCGAGAATGCCGGTCGCGATGATCTCTTCTTCGTCGACGAAAATCCCGGCGAGTACGAAATGAAGCTGCTGTACTCCGGCAAGCTCGTTCGCAGCATGAAGTTCACGGTCGGATCCGATGGGCAGATCGTCGAGAACACCGTCACCGAAGACCGGCCGAGCGGACGTCGCTACATCATCCCCGTCAAGATCGCCGGCGGCCCCGACGGCACCTGGCGACAGGACGCGTGGAAGTCGGAGGCGTACTACGGCAATCCGCTGTCGGGATTCACGGCACTGCCGGTGGGAGCGAACTGACGGGGGATGCCTCCCATCCCAAAGGCGCGCGACCCTGTCATCCCCGCCAGGGGATCTTTCCTTGGCTACGCATCGCCGCATGTGGAGATGGGGGCGCCGCGGTCGGCTCCGCAGCACCTCACCGACCCACATGCGGCCGTCGCGCCGAAGGAAAGATTCCCTTCGGGAATGACAATGACGGAGTGAATGAGTTCGAGGCCACGAGCGCGCTGCGCGCGCTCGTGGCCTCGACATTCTAGAAGCGCGCGACCCCGTCATCCCCGCCAGGGGATCTTTCCCTGGCTACGCATCGCCGCATGCGGCGATGGGGGCGCTGCGGTCGGTTCCGCGGCACCCCACCGACCCACATGCGGCCGTCGCGCCGAAGGAAAGGTTCCCTTCGGGAAAGACAATGACGGAGTGAATGAGTACGAGGCCACGAGCGCGCTGTGCGCGCTCGTGGCCTCGACATTCTAGAAGTGAGCGACCTTGTCATCCCCGGAGGGGATCTCTCTTTGGATACGCATCGCCGCATGTGGCGATGGGAGCGCTGCGGTCGGCTCCGCAGTACCCCACCGACCCACATGCGGCCGTCGCGCCGAAAGAGAGATTCCCTTCGGGAATGACAGTGGCGGGCTCAATTAGTACGAGGCCACGAGCGCGCGATGCGCGCTCGTGGCCTCGACATTCTAGAAGCGCGCGCCCTGTCATCCCCGCCAGGGGATCTTTCCTAGGATACGCATCGCCGCATGTGACGATGGGGGCGCTGCGGTCGATTCCGCAGCACCTCACCGACCCACATGCGGCCGTCGCGCCGAAAGAGAGATTCCCTTCGGGAAAGACAGTGACGGGCTGAACGAGTACGAGGCCACGAGGGTGCTGTGCGCGCTCGTGGCCTCGACATTCCGGAGGCGCGCCACCCTGTCATCCCCGCCAGGGGATCTTTCCTTAGCTACGCATCGCGGCATGTGGCGATGGGGGCGCTGCGGTCGGCTCCGCAGTACCCCACCGACCCACATGCGGCCGTCGCGCCGAAAGAGAGATTCCCTTCGGGAATGACAGTGGCGGGCTCAATTAGTACGAGGCCACGAGCGCGCGATGCGCGCT
>DATLHO010000030.1:0-41825 GCA_035539855.1 Kapaibacterium sp. (SeqCode)
CCCGTCCCCTCGGCGAAGCCGTGTCCCCTCGGCGCCAGCCGTGTCCCCTCGGCAAAGCCGTGTCCCCTCGGCTCCGCCGTGTCCCCGGCGGCTTCAGCCGCCTACTTCGCCTCGGTCCAGTACCGATCCATCTCGTCGAGGTCGGATTCCTGGAAGGTCCTTCCCTGTTCGCGCAGTCGGGTCTCGACGTGCTGGAATCGGCGGATGAACTTGTTGGTCGTCCGGTGCAGCGCCTCCTCGGGCGTGATCCCGATGAAGCGCGCGTAGTTGACGAGCGAGAACAGCACGTCGCCGAATTCCTCCTCGATCCTCTGGCGCGACATGCCGGATTCGACCTCGTCGTGGAGCTCCTCGACCTCCTCGCGCACCTTCTTCCAGACGTCCTCGGGCTGCTTCCAGTCGAAGCCGACCTTCGACGCCTTCTCCTGCACGCGCTCGGCCCGCTGCAGCGCCGGGAGCGCCTTCGGCATGTTGTCGAAGATCGAGACCCGCCCCTCCTTCATCTTCAACTGCTCCCAGTTCTGCTTCACCTGCTCGGCGTCGTTGGCGACCGCGTCGCCGAAGACGTGCGGGTGGCGATGCACGAGCTTGCGCGCGATGTGACGCACGACGTCGTTGAAGTCGAACGCCTCGCGCTCCTCGGCGATGATCGAGTGCATCACCGAGTGCAGAAGGATGTCGCCGAGCTCCTTCTTGAGCTCGTCGTCGTTGCCGTCGTCGATCGACTCCTTGACCTCGTAGGCCTCCTCGATCAGCAGCGGCGCGATCGATGCGTGCGTCTGCTCGCGATCCCAGGGACAGTCCTTGCGGAGCCGTCGGACGATCGCCAGAAAATCCTCGAAGGTCTCGGTCGGTGGAATCATCGGTGTCTCGGTATGGGTATTACGCCGCGACGGACTCGCCGGCGGGCCGCATCATCAGCGAGCGGTCGCCTCGAATGATCGCGACCAGCAGCATCTGCAGCACGGTCGATCCGTCGACGTTGCTCGTCTTGAGCGCCAGGTCCGCCGCGAGCAATCCCTCGAAGGCGATCTGCAGGTGCGCCGGCGAGTAGCGGCCGAGCGCCGCCAGGTACTCGCCGACGAAGAACGACGAGATCCCGACGCTGCGCGCCATCTCGTTCTGGTCCTTCGCGCGCGTGCGGATCTCGAGCAGCCGCCAGAGGATCGTGAAGTAGCGCGTGAGCATCGTGAGGATCATCTGCTCGGACTCGCCGGCGCGCAGCATCCGCTCGGCGATCTCGACCGAGAGCTCGAGGTTGCGCGCGCCGACGGCCTTCTGCAGCTCGAAGACGTTGTAGGTCTTGTTCGCCCCGACGACCGAGCGCACGTCGTCACCGGTGATCTTCGGCCGATCCTCGACGAACGTGAACAGCTTCTCGATCTCGTTGCTGAGCACGCGGAGCGCGCCACCGGCGTAGCCCACGAAGAGCTCGACCGCCTCGGGGGTGATCTGCTTGCCACGCGCGCGAATCCTGCCGGCCACCCACGACGGGATCTCGCGATCGTAGAGCTTCTTGAAGTGTACCGACGCCGCGCTGCCGACGACGATGTCCCACGGCGCCTTCGCACCGGTCTTTCCCTTGAGGAAGTCGCTCGTGCCGGCGGTCATGATCAGCACCGTCGATTCCGACGGACGGCGCAGGTAGCGCGCGAACGGGGACTCGAGGTCGGGCTTGCCACGAAGCGAGAAGATGCGGTCGAGCTCCTTGACGACGACCACTCGTCGCTCGGCCATCATCGGATACTGCATCGCCCGGTCGACGATGTCGCCGAGCGTCGCGTCGGTGCCGTGGAAGTGATCGAAGTTGAACTCGCGCGTCGAGGCGTCGACGGTGGCGGCCGTCAGCCGATCGCAGGCCTCGTCGATGAGGAACTCCTCGTCGCCGAAAAGCAGGTAGACCGGCTCGAACCGGCCCGAGCGAACCGCCGCGTCGAGGCTGTCGGGTGTGATGATCGCCATGGTCTCCGCAAGATCGGAAATCGTGGCCAGCCGTCGTCGGGGAATGTGTCCTCTGAGACGGCGCCATCCGATCGACGGCACTCGTTACGGTCTCGGGATCCCGCGTCCTGCTCTCGTGGACGCCGGAGGACGCTCGTTTCGGGAACCTTTCGCCCTCCGCTCGTCAATACCCTCGTCGCCTTGCAACTCGATGAGGCAAGCCGTAGGTTTGCGATCCGGTCCAGGTCCGGCGTCTTCCCTCCATGCCGGGTGTCTCTTTCAGTCCCTCCGTTCCCGTGAGGTGCATCATCATGCGTGCTCGTACTCGTTCCCTGACCCTCGCCTGCGCCCTCCTCGCGGCCGCCTCGTTCCTGCTCCCGCCGTCGGCAAGTGCCGTCTGGCCGAATCCATTCATGGATGGGCAGCGCCCGGTGTTCCAGCTTTCGATGCCGAAAGCGGCGAAAATCAAGATCGAGGTCTTCGATCTGCTCGGTCGTCACATCAAGACGCTGCGCGAGGGAGACCACCCCGAAGGCAATTTCGATATCGAGTGGGACGGGATGGATGACTCCAACACCAATGTCCCGCCCGGCATCTACATCTGCGCGCTGTTCTCCGAAGGCGTGATGGTCAAGAGCGTCAAGGTCGTCAAGGTCGGCTTCCAGTAGGAAACCCCGCGACCAGAAGCATAAAAGCCCGTTCCGGCACGACCGGGGCGGGCTTTTTCGTGTTCGATGGAGCGTCCGTGATGGCGGCTCACTCGCCGGCTTTGACGAGCTCCTCCCTGCCGACGAGTCGATCGACCGCCTCGAGCACCTCGTCGGTCGTGATCGCGTGCATGCACGTGTCCTGCGGGCGGATGCAGGTGATCTGACCGCAGGGACTGCACGGGAACATCCGCGTGATGCCGACGGTGCGCCGGCCGATCGGGGAGAAGACGTGGTAGGAGCCAGGTCCGAACAGGCCGATCGTCGGTGCGCCGACGGCGGCCGCCAGGTGCATCGCGCCGCCATCGCTGCCGACGTACAGCCCCGCCTCCCCCATCAGCGCCGCGGTCGGCCGCAGGCCGAGCTCGCCGGTCACGTCGACGGGCGCGAGGTCCTGGATGAGCGACGCCAGGCCGCGCGAGCGCTCGCGCTCGCGGTCGACTCCGACGAGCACGGCCTGCATCCCGTAGCGTCGGTGGAGGTGCCGTGCGATCGACGCGAAGCGCTCGAGCGGCCATTCGCGCAGCGGTTGGGTCGCGCCGGCATGGAGCATCGCGAACGGCGCCCGGATGCCGCGATCGGCCATGAAGCGCCGCGCTTCGGTGCGCTCGTCGTCGTCGACGAAGTAGTCGAGCTGCGGATCGGTCTCGCGCTCGATGCCGAGCGGCTCGAGCGTCCGCCAGAGGCGCTCGATCTCGTGGCGCAGGGCCTGGTGCGTGCGGGCGCGCTCGGCGTACTCGACCAGGTGGGCCGATCCCCGATCGACCCTCGCGGCGCCCGACAGCAGCGCGTAGCCGAGCGTGTGCCAGTCGTCGCGCAGCCCGACGACGAGGTCGGGCTTCCACGTGCCGAGCTGCTCGCGGAGCTGTGAGAAGCGATGGGTCGTGTTCGGTGGCCGGCAGAAGCGCGCGCTGTTGTAGACGTGCACCGCGTCGATCGAGGGATTGTGCCGCAGCAGCGCCACGTTCCAGTCGCCGACGACGATGCGGATCTCCGCGTCGGGAAAGCGCGCACGAATCGCGCGCAGCGCCGGTGTCGCAATCAGGAGGTCGCCGAGGTGGTCGAGCTTGAAGATGAGAATCCGCTCGACCTTGCGCTGCTCGCGAAACGGATGAACGAGCGAGGTCAGCGCCGAGGCGACGTACAGTGTACGACCAGGCGCGTTGGCTACCGATTTCTCGACTTTCTCGTTCGTCATGTGGTCTCGTCAGGGGCGTCCGTCGGAATAAAATACATCAGACGGACTCCCTGCCGATGCCGAAATCCTCGCCGCGGCGACATCACCGTCCGCGGCCGGTCACGCGCGCGCTTCGCACGTCGATTGGATAGCGCCGGCCCGTGATCTCGAGCGTGCCGTGATCGTCGCCCTCGAGCTCGAGCACCCCGTTGCGGATGATCATGCCGTTCGGACCGCTCGCCGCGATCGAGATCGCCACCGTTCCGTCGAGCGCGGGACCTTCGGCCGCGCCGACATCGACGAGCCGCAGGTGCGAGAACGTGAACGTCGCCTGGATGCTCGTGAAGGGGACGTCGCCGCCGGGACGATCGCCGAGCGCACCGGCGACGCGCACCTCGCCGCTGGCGAAGCGCTCGAGAAGCCGTCCCGCCGACGCCAGGTGGATCGACCCGCTCGTCGTGGCCCGGATCGAGACAGCATCGCTCGCGTGTAGCGAAACGCCATCGAGATCGATCGAGACGCTTTCACCCGCGCCGGGCGCGAGCGCTCCGGCTGGGCGCACGATGCAGCGCGTGCGGCTCTCACCGAGTGCACTGGTGCCGTGCCGGCTGCGCACGAACAGGCGCCCCGGCGCCGCGTTGGACGCGGGAATCACGAGCGCCGTCTCCTGCTCGGCCGTGAGGGAATCCGCCGCGAGATCGGCCAGCAGCGACGAGAGGCCGTCGCTCTCATAGCCGACGAGCAGCGCGACGACCGAGGCGATCGCACGCTCCTCACGCTCGGCGCCCTCCGGTCGATCCGGAGTGCATCCGGCCAGCGCTAGCATGACGATGGCAGCCGAGAGCAGTCGATGGGGTCGCATGGATTCCCTCCAACGGGATTCGAGGTGGCTCTTTCGAAACGGGAGCGTCGGAGAACGGTTAGCGCGCAGCACTCCCAAAGAGCGCAGCGTCCGTGAACTGACAGGCTGTCGGCGTCCTGGTTGAGTCTGCCTGGGCGGTGAAGTCGAGATTCCTGAGACGTCCCCTCAGGCGATCACTCCTCGCGATCGTTGAGCCGTCCGTCCTCGTCGAGATAGATCCCCGACCATCCCGGCGGCATGTCGTCGGTCTCCTCCTGCATCGAGACCCGGTGCTCGTCGGCGCGCGAGGCGATGAAGTCCGGCAGGTTCGCATACGGTCCGAGCGACGACGGCATCAGCGCGCGATAGAGCACCGTGAAGTTCGCGGCGGCCCGGCGCGCCGACAGGTGGCGACGCACGTGCCGCGGGCCCTCGTCGTGCGCGGCGACTGCGTGGGCATCGCTCGAGAGCGAGTCGACGATCGCCGCGGCCATCGCCTCGTGATCTCCCGGTGCGACGCAGCGGACGATCTCCTGGGGGAGCGATGGTGCGATCCCGACGTTGGTGGAGATCACGGGCATGCCGGTCGCGAGGGCTTCGATGACGGCCATCCCCTCGTGCTCCTCGGTCGCGCCGTGCAGCAGCAGGTCGTGCCGTCGGTAGGTCGCGGGCATCGAGGGAAACGGGATGGGTCCGAGAAACCGGATCGCGTCGCCGAGGCCGAGCTGCGCGATCAGTGGCTCGAGCGCGGTCGCCTCGCGCCGGAAGATCATGCCGGCGATCTCGAGGCGGATGTCGCCCAGCTTCTCGTGCGCGAGCGCGACCGCGCGCAGGACCGTCGGGTAGTCGTTGACGCGGCTCAGCGACGAGGCTGCCAGCAGGCTGCGCCCGGTGCGCAGCGGGCCGTCGGAGAACAGGCTGTCGTCGACGCCGAGGGGAATCGTTGCGAGCTTCGCGATCCAGCGCCGGTCGAACCGGCGCGCGCGCCAGGTCGAGGCCGCGGTGATCACGGTCGCGCGCTCGAGCGCCAGGCGCGTCATCACCGTGCGCAGCGGACCGATGCGTCCACCGAAACGCTGGCGCTGGGTTGCCGGCTCGTGCGTGAACGGAGAGATGACCGAGGGGATCTCGAGGTCGCGAGCGATGCGGGTGGCGAGGAACGCCTGCTCGGGCGCGCCGATGGCGTGGATGATGTCGAACGGCTTGACCGCGTGATCGCGCGCGACGCGCGTGCGTAGCTCCGCCCAGTGGACGAACCGACGGATGCCGCTCTGCTCGCCGTTGGCAAGGCAGTGCACCGTCGCGCCGTGCAGAAGGTATGTCGAGCGCCGGAAGGGCTGGTCGAGCGTGTAGATCACGACCTCGACCTGCTCCGACAGTGCGCGAATCAGCGACGTCAGCGCGGGGATGTGCCAGTCGGCACGGTCGGCGCAGAAGCCGGGGAGAATGAAGCAGACCCTCATGGAGACCTCGAAGAGCGCCGGCGGGCCAGACGAGCCCGACGGCCGAGAAGACTCTTCAAGATACTACGATCCGTCGCGTGAGGTCCCCGACGTGCGAAGAGCACGCCCGATCGCTCGGACGTGCTCTTCGACTGGGAGGGATCGACTGGCCTCAGCGCACGATGACGATCGGCGTCGAGGTGACATCGGCGCCGGCGCGGGCGACGACGCGGTAGGATCCCGCGGCGACGCGCTGACCGCCATCGCCGCGGCCGTCCCACGCGAGGCGCTGCTCGGTCGCGGCGGTCGCGTTGAGTCGGCGAACGATCGCGCCACGCGCGTCGACGATGACGACCTCGACCGGCAGCGGCCGGGCCAGGGTCATCGCGATCGTGACGCCGTCGGTCGACGGGTTCGGCATCGCGGTCAGCGACGCGACGACACGCGTCTCGAGCGGAGCGGCCGAGCTGATGCCGCCGGTGCCGCTGAGGCCGATCGTGACGTTCGTCGGCTCGCCGTCGGTCGCGACGGTGAGCACGTCACTGATGACGCCCTCGGCCGTCGGAGCGAAGCGGACCGTGATCGAAAGGCAGGCTCCCGGCTCGACCGTCGCCGGCAGCGAGGTCGGCGCGACGACGCTGAAGGCCTGGTTGTCGCGGAAGCTGAATCCCGTGACGCTCACGGGGATGTCGGAGTTGTTGCAGAGCTCCAGCGTCGTGTCCTTCGTCGAGCCCGGAGCGACCGTTCCGACGCCGACGCTCGGCGAGAGCGTCGAGAGTCCGCCGATCGCGCCGCGACCGAGCAGCGAGAGCGTCGCGGGCGCCTTCGAATTGCTCGTGAACGAGATCGTCGCGGACTTCGGTCCGACCGACGACGCGGTGAAGCGCACCGTCAGCGGACGCGACTCGCCCGGCGGGATCGTCATCGGGAACGTCGGCTGCGTGAACGCGAAGTCGCTCGAGCCCGTGAGGCTCGCCGCGGTGATCGTCAGGACGCTGTCGCCGGCGTTGCTGATGAGTCCGGTCAGCGTGCGCTCGACGGTCGATCCGACGCGCGTCGCGCCGAAGTCGACGGTCGCCGGCGAGAGGCTCAGCACCGCGCCGGCGCCGGGCGCCAGCACCGTCACCTGCGCGGCGGCGCTGGTGAGCGTCGTGCAGGCGTTGCGCACCTCGACGGTGTAGCTGCCGGAGGCCGACGTCTGCACGCCGACGAGCGTCAGCTTCGCCGCGGTCTCGCCCTGCAGGCTCGCGCCGTTCTTCTTCCACTGGTACAGCAGGTCGTCGCCGCTGGCGGTGACCGACAGCTCGATCGTCGAACCGACGACGCCCGACTTGTCCGTCGGCTGGCCGGTGATCGCGGCCGGACGGAGCATGCCGAGCAGCGCCGTGTTGCTGATCGAGAAGCAGTCGCCGAGCGTCGCGACGACGTCGTAGGCGCCGAGGTCGTCGGAGCCGACCGCATCGATCGTGTAGCTCGAGCTCGTCGCCCCGGCGATGTCGACGCCGTTGTGGCGCCAGCGATAGGTCACACCGACGCCGCTGGCCGAGGCCGTGAGCGTGAGCGGCTGTCCCTCGCACGCGGTCTGCGACAGCGGCTCGGTGGAAAAGGCCGGCGTCGCGTTGACCGTGAGGGTCGCGGCGTTCGAGGTGACCGCCGGCGAGCACAGGCCGGTGATGACGACGTCGTAGCTGCCGGCGTTCGCGGTCGAGGCCGCGCCGATCGAGTAGGTCGCTGCGACCGCTCCGTTGATCGCGACACCGTTGCGGCGCCACTGATAGGTGATGCCGGCGCCGGTCGCCGAGATGCTGAACGAGGCGGGCTGTCCGGCGCAGACGGTCACGCCCGTCGGCTGGGCGGTGATTGCCGGCAGATCGCGCACGGTCAGCGCGACCGCGTTGCTGGTGCGCGTCGGCGTGCACAGGCCGCCGACGACGACGTCGTAGTTGCCGGCGTCACCGCTGGCGACCGTCGCGATCGAGTAGGTCGCGCTGGTGGCGCCGTTGATCGGCGCGCCGCCCTTGCGCCACTGGTACGTCAGGTTCGTGCCCGTCGCCTGCACCGAGAACGTCGCGGACTGGCCGATGCACGCGGTCTGCGCCGTCGGCTGCGTCGTGATCGCCGGAGGCGCGTTGACCGTCAGCACGACGCCGTTGGACGTCACCGTCGAGCACGCGTTGGCGATCTGCACGTCGTACGTGCCGGCGTCGCCGACGGTGACCGGGTTCATCGTGTACGTGGCCGAGGTCGCGCCCGTGACCGCGGTGCCGTTGCGGCGCCACTGGTAGGTCAGGCCGCTGCCGGTGGCCGCGCTCGTCAGCGTCACCGACTCGCCGGCGCACGCGGTCTGCGCGGTCGGCTGCGTCGTGATCGCCGGCGCCGTCGCGATCGAGAAGCTCGCGTCGCTCGCGTCGGCGCGCGAGGAGTTGCCCGCGTCGCTGACGCGGATGCGGTAGTTCGTGCCCGCCGTCTGGTTCGTCGGAATCGTCCAACTGAACGATCCGGTGCCATCGGTGCCGGAGGCCACGCCTGCGTTGATCGTCGTCGGCCAGGTGGCGCCGCCGTCGGCGGAGAGCTCGATCTTGATCGTCGTGATCGCCGTCGACGTCCACCCGATCGACACGCTGTTGCCGGCGCAGTACGTCGAGCCGCCGTTCGGACCGGTGAGCGTCACACCCGCGACGAGGATCTCGCGCGCGGTCATGTGATTCCATGCATCGCCGGTATTCGCGTTGTTGTCGTTGACGGCGTTGCCGGCGGCCTGGAGGTAGTACTTGCCGTGCGTGCCCGGCGCGGTCCAGCTGAAGCTGAACGCCGCCGACCCGCTCGACATCGACTTCGGCGCATTGTGCGTGATCTCGGAGCCGACCATCTGCAGCCCCGATCCGGTCGCGACCGAGAGCGTGCCGCCGTCGGTCGTTCCCGTCGACGTCGTCTTGACCGCGATGCCGACGCCGGCCGATGACTGCGTCGCGTGCGCGACGCTCACGGTGAAGCCGGTGGTCGATCCCGTCTCGACGGTGAACGATCCCGACGCGCTCGACGCCGACAGCGACGTCGCGGTGCTCGAGCCGCCGTGGCAGCTGCATCCCGCGGAGCTCGTCGAGGTCAGCCCGTCGATGTCGGTGCCGCCAAATTTTCGTGAGACCGCCTCGACGGTGAAGAGGACGATCCCGAGCAGCGCTACGAATCCGAGGAGTCGTAGCTTGCCCATCGGTGTGTGCAGGTGGGTAAGCATGTGGCGATAACGGCTCATGAAAGCGACAGGATGTGAGAGATCGGGGCAGTGAGCAATCTAGCCCGCCCGCTTAACGGGTATTCGACGGGAGAGCGCTGTCGGAGAACCCGCGCCCGCGCCCAAATGTTTCCTGTCGCAACAACTTCCCTTCCGAACCCCGATTTTCCGCCGTCGTTCCAGCAAACCAACAGCAGACCCTCCACTCCGGATGCGCCACCTCGCCGTCGACCAGAGCCCTGACGCCATCGCCCTGCGCACGCGCGGTCTCCGCAAGGAGTTCCGCCGCACTCTGCGCAAGCCGGGCCTGATCGGTATGCTCTCGTCGATCGTCCGCCGCGGCGCGGTCGACGTCACCGTTGCCGTCGAGGGGCTCGATCTCGAGATCCGGCGCGGCGAGCGCGTCGCGTTCATCGGTCCCAACGGTTCCGGCAAGTCGACCACCATCAAGATGCTCACCGGCATCCTGCACCCGAGCGCGGGCGAGGCCACGGTGCTCGGCTACAACCCGTGGCGCCAGCGACGCGACCTCGCCTATCACCTCGGCTCGGTCTTCGGCCAGAAGTCCCAGCTCTGGTTTCACCTGCCTCCGGTGGAGACCTTCTACCTTCTCTCGAAGATCTTCGAGCTCGACGACGCGTTCTACCGCGAGCGTCTCGAGCTGCTCGTCGAGTCCTTCGGCATCCGAGCCTACCTCGACACGCCGGTGCGCAAGCTCTCGCTCGGCGAGCGCATGCGCTGCGAAGTCGTCGCGAGCCTGTTGCACCGGCCGTCGCTGCTGCTGCTCGACGAGCCTTCGATTGGCCTCGACGTGATCGCCAAGAGCCGGCTGCGCGAGCACATCCGCGAGGTCAACCAGCGCGAGGGCACGACGATCTTCATCACCTCGCACGACGCGGGCGACGTCGAGTCGCTGGCCGAGCGCGTAATCGTGATCGCGGAGGGTCGGGTGATCTTCGACGGACCGGTGGCGGAGCTCAGGCGGCGGTTCCTGCGGACCAAGCGTGTGGAGGCGAAGCTTGCCGAGCCGATGCAGCCCGGCGCGATCGGCGCGCTCGAGCACGAGCGCGCGTGGCGCATCATCGAGTCCGACGACTTCCGCATCGTGCTCGACATCGAAGGCGATCGCACCGGCGCGACGCGCGACGCGATCTCCTATCTCACCGACCGCTTCGTCGTCGAGGACATCACGATCGCCGAGCCGCCGATGGAGGACGTGATCCGGGCGATCTACGTGGCCCAGGCGCTGCCCCGCGACGACGAGTCTCTCACGGGCACCTGAGGTCGCGCTCAGCCCATCCGCCGCCGCTTGTTCAAATACTCCATCAGCGCCACGTCGAACGGCACCGAGGTGTCGAGCAGCACGTAGTCGATGCCGTGCTCGCGGCACTCGCGCTTGAGCCGGTCGGTGAAGGCGGTCATCGCGTCGGCATACGCCTGTCGGATCTGGAACGGCTGCGTGACGATCTCCTCGCCGGTCTCCATGTCGCGGAACGTCGCGTCGACGCCGAAGTTGAACGTGCGCTCGAGCGGATCGAGGACCTGCATCGCGAGCACCTCGTTCTGCTTGTGCCGGAAGTGCTTCAGCGCGCCGATGACCTCGTCGGGATCGTCGAAGAAATCGCTGAGCACGATCACCAGTCCGCGCCGTCGCACGCGCTCGGCGAGCAGGTTGAGCGACCGGGCAGTGCCGGTGCCTTCGGCGGGAGAGGCCGCGGTCAGCATCTTGAGGATCTCCTGCACATAGCTCGGCCGCGATCGCGGCGGCAGGTATCCCCGCACCTCGGTGTCGTAGACCGCCGCGCCGACCGCGTCCTGCTGGCGCAGCATCAGCAGCGAGAGGGCGGCGCCGAGCGAGACCGCGTACTCGAACTTCGTGACTCGATCGCCGGAGCGAAATCCCATCGACGCCGACTGGTCGATGATGACCCACGCCTTGAGGTTCGTCTCCTCCTCGTACTGCTTGATGTAGTAGCGGTTGGTGCGGCCGTAGACCTTCCAGTCGATCCTGCGGATCTCGTCGCCGGGCATGTACTGACGGTGCTCGGCGAACTCGACCGAGAATCCGTGGTACGGCGATTTGTGCAGGCCGGTGATGAAGCCCTCGACGACCAGGCGCGCGCGCAGCTCGAGCGAGGAGAGCTTCGAGATGACGTCGGGCTTCAGATACTCGCGATAGTCTCGTGCCATGGCGAAAGATGTGACGTGCGGATGCGGTATGCTAGCCCTGCCGCGCAATTATCGTGCGCTGGCACGACGCGTGCACATCGACGAGCGCAGCCGCGTGCGGAACCGCTCGCGGGCGTCACTTTTCGGAGCGCAGCCATGTTCGACCAGGGAGCCGGCTCGATCGGCGTCATCGTCTTTGCGATCGGCGCGATCATCTACGTCGTCAATCTCATCATGAGCCTCGCCCGCGGCGGGCGCACGCTTCCGTTCGACGGCGTCGGACTGATGGTGCTCGGCATGGGGCTGGCGCTGCTGATGAAGTGGTAGATTCGGGCTTCAACAGCCGAATCGACGAGGTAGCGTTCATGGCGATCGAGGGATTACGGATTCGCCGGGCCGAGCCCGAGGATGCCGAGGCGTTCTACGACATCTACTCCGGACCGAGCGCGCAGGGCAACACGATGCAGCTACCGCATCCTTCGCTCGCGATGTGGCGCCGCAAGCTCGCCGACCCGAGCGACACGCTCTACGTGCTCGTCGCGGTCGTCGGCGAGCGCGTGGTCGGCTCGCTCTCGATCTCGACGTACACGCGACCGCGTCGGCGGCACGTCGGCGGCATCGGCATGGGCGTGCACGACGAGTGGCAGTCGCAGGGCGTCGGCACCGCGCTGATGGCAGCGGCGGTCGACCTCGCCGACAACTGGCTCAACATCACGCGGCTCGAGCTCGAGGTCTTCACCGACAACGAGCGCGCGATCAGGCTCTACGAGCGCTTCGGCTTCGAGCGCGAGGGCACGATGCGACAGCACGCATTCCGCGACGGCCGCTATGTCGACACGCACTTCATGGCGCGACTGCGCGCAATCGAGAACACGACGGCGCGAGACGAGTAGCTCGCGCCCGCTTCCACGAACCTCCCGATCACTTCGATGAACAACGGTACGACGTCGCTCGTGCACCCCGAAATCCGGCAGATCCACTCCGCGACGCTGGAGCCGCCGGCGCTGCCGGAGGATCCCTATGACTGCGCGATCACCTTTCAGGCGCTGATCGGTCCGCGCGGCGGCGTCGGACACGAGACCTTCTCGTTCATGGTCGTCACGCCTGTGCGACTGGCGAAGCGACCCGACGGCACGTGGGGCCGCGGCATGCTCATCATGCCGGCGTTCGAGTGGGCCGCGGTGGCCCAGTCGCTCGCGACGCTGCTGTCGCAGGCCGCGCGACCGACGTGGAGCGAGGTCATCGCCGAGCTCGGCCGCGAGCTTCTTCTCGAGAGCGCACCGGCGAACGACGGGCAGGCACACTGACGAGCGACCATGCCCTTTGCACGCTACGCCCGGGGCGCTGATCTTTGCGCTTCTGCCCACGGGCACTTCAGCAACGTTATCCCAGCGGATCCGCCTCCATGACCTTCGAAACGATTCTCGTCGACCGACGCCCCGAGGGCTACGTCGTCATCACCCTCAATCGTCCCGACAAGCTCAACGCGCTGAACATCCAGTTGCTCGGCGAGCTACACGAGGCCATTGCCGCGATCGAGACCGAGCCGGCGATCCGCGGCGTGATCATCACCGGCAGCGGCGAGAAAGCCTTCGCCGCGGGAGCGGACATCGCCGAGCTCAACCGGCTCGACGCGGAGACTGGCGCCGAGTATTCTGAGCGCGGCCAGGCGGTCTTCCTCGCGATCGAGCGCCTTGCGGTGCCGGTGATCGCCGCGGTCAACGGATTCGCGCTCGGCGGCGGCTGCGAGCTGGCGATGGCCTGCCACATCCGCCTCGCGAGCGAGCGCGCGAAGTTCGGGCAGCCCGAGGTCAACCTCGGCATCATCCCCGGCTTCGGTGGAACGCAGCGCCTGACGCGGCTGGTCGGTCTCGCGCGATCGGTCGAATACAACCTCACCGGCGACATGATCGACGCCGCGACCGCCGAGCGCATCGGCCTCGCCAATCACGTCCATCCCGCCGCCGAGCTCATGGCGAAGGCGGAGGAGATGATGACGAAGATCCTCGCGAAGGGACCGATTGCCGTCGAGCGCACGCTGCGCGCGGTCGTCGAGGGCGTCGACCTGACGATCGACCACGGCCTCGCGCTCGAAGCGCGCCTGTTCGGCGAGTGCTGCGGTACGAAGGATTTCAAGGAAGGCACCGGCGCGTTCCTGGAGAAGCGTCCGGCGGAGTTCGTCGGACATTAGCCGCGCCGGACGTCATCGCGAACTATCATGCGCGGCCGGTCCGGTCGCGAAGAAGGGGCTCCCCGAACGCGGGGAGCCCCTTCGCACTTCACTGCATCACGTCGGCTCGCCGTCGTCGACGAGCGCACGATCCATCAGCGCTTGACGAACCGCCGCATCGCGGTCATGCCGTCGCCGGCGACGCGCACGGCGTAGACGCCCGCCGAAAGCGAGGAGACGTCGAGGCGTCGCGAGTAGCGCCCGGCATCGGCCTCGTCAGTGAGCGTCGTGACGACGCGTCCGCTCATGTCGCAGATGCTGATCTCGAGCGACGAGCGACGCGCGAGCGTCATCTCGAGCGTGATCTCGCCGATGGCGGGATTCGGCGCGATGCTCAGCGCCGTCGATGCGACCGAGGGAGTCTCGACCGACGACGGTCCGTCGGTCACCTCCACCGTCACCGACGCGATGCCGGGGCACTCGTCGTCGCTGAAGCCGACGACGGTGTAGGTCGTCGTCGTGATCGGCGAGACGGTGACGGAGTTGCCGGCGACCCATGCGTCGTCGCGGCCATTCGACCAGAAGTAGACGCTCGCGCCGCCGGCGCTCAGCGTCGCACTCTCGCCCATGCGGATCCGCGTCGATGACGCGGTGGCGACCACGTCGGGACGCTCGGCGACGACGATGTATCCCTCGCGCACGTCCATGTCGGAACCGTTGGCGTTGGTAACCTCGAGCGTGACACGATAGCTGCCGGGCTGCTCGTAGATCACGCGCGGATGCTGCTCGGTCGAGCTCGACGGCGTCGCGCCCGGCAGCGTCCAGCGCCACGTGCGCGGACCGCCGTCGGACGCATCCGTGAACGCCACGACCTCGCCCTCGCAGACCAGCTCGCTCGACGCGTAGAAGTCCGCAAGCGGAGCCTCGCCGTCGTCGACGTCGGCGATCAGGATGTTGTCGAGGTAGAGGTTGTTTCCCCAGCTCGAGTAATTGATCAGCGCGACGTGCACGTCGCTTCGGCCGTTGAGGAAGCCGAGCGAGATGCGCTCGCGCCGCCACTCACCATCGCCCGGCACGAACGATTCCTCGGTCGGCTCCGACGTCGCGAGCTCGTGTCCTCCCTTGTACCAGAACGGCACCCACGTCTCGCCGCAGTCGGTGGTGAAGAACGCTGCGAGCGTGTCGCTCAGCAGCTCGGCCTCGTCCTCGTACTGCGCGTAGGCGACATCGAACGAGAGCTCGGCGAAGCGCGTCGCATCGAGATCGAGCGAGGCGCTGATGAGCCCGTCGATCGTGCCCGACGGATCGTCGTCGAGCGAGTAGTTGTCCATCTTCGCGCTGACGGTGCCGATCTCGGAGCTCGCGTCCTCGCTGAGCGACCAGGTGCGATCGTCGTCGGGATTGAGCACGGTCCAGTTCGGAAGCACGACCTGCTCCTCCATCGTCTCGAGGAACGGCAGCGCAGTCGGGGCGCTCGAGATGATCGCGACGTAGTTGTCGACGCGCATCGTGTCGCGGCCGCTGGCGTTGGCGGCGATCAACTGCACGTCCCAGACGCCGCCGCCGCTGAACGTCAGGCTCGGGTTCTGCGTGTCGAAGCTCGCGATCGCCTCGCCGTCGATGAAGAACGTCCAGTCCCAGCTCGTCGGGTTGTTTGTCGACTCGTCGCGGAAGACGATCGACGATCCCTCGCAGGCGAACTGACGGCTCGCCGCGAAGCGCGCGATCGGCTTCGTTCCCGGCGTCTCGACCTCCGAGCGCACGAGCTCCCGGCGACGCGGCGAGCGCTCGAGCACGGTCCTGATGCGCTCGCGCTGGCAGGACGTGAAGATGTTCATGCACCCGTCGTTCGTGTAGTCCATGTAGTTCTCGATCATGTCGCGATCGCCGCCCACGCAGGAGTTCAGCGTCGCGTCACACGAGTAGTTGGGCTTGCCGGCCTCGGGCGTGTCGTCGCAGAAGTCGTCGACGGTACAGTCGCCGTCACCCCAGATGTGGCGCAGGCCGAGGAAGTGGCCGATCTCGTGCGTCGCGGTGCGGCCGCCGTCGAACGGCGCCTGGGCCGCGCCGGTGCGACCGAACGCGCGGTAGTTGATCACCACGCCGTCGGTGTTCGCGCTTCCCTCGTTCGGCTTCATGCCGTCGAGACCGCTGAGGCTCGGGAACTGCGCGTAGCCGAGCAGTCCGCTCTGCTGGTCGAAGCGCACGACCCAGATGTTGAGGTACTTCTCCGGATCCCACTGCGTGCTCGGCTTGAGCCTCTCCTGGATATCCTCGTGTCCCCAGAACGCCTGCCCGCCGTTGACGCGGTCGATACCTGGCTCCGGCAGCGGCCGCCCGTCCGGACCGATCGCCGCGAGGTAGAACTCGATGCCGACGTCGGCGCCCTTCGGGTGGTTGTTGTGTCCCGGCGTGCCGAGCAGCATCCGGTAGTCCTCGTTGAGGATCGCGATCTGCGAGGCCACCTGCGCCTGGCTGATGTTCGATCCCTGCCCGATGCCCTCGCCGTTGTGCACGACGTGGACGATGACCGGCAGGCGGTACACCGCGTCGGACATCAGGCCGCTGGCACGCCGGCTCTCGATCGCGCCGCGCAGGTCGCGCTCGAAGTCGTCGAGCGTGCCGAGCTTCGGGTATCGCGCGCGCAGCGCGCTGTCGATCTCCATCGTGTGACAGGTCCGCTGCGACGGCAGCCCATCACCCACGGCCCGCTGCGGCCGGCTCTCTCCCTTCGTCTTCAACGAGCTCATGGCCCCGCGCCGCCCGAGAACCCATTGCGACGGCTGGGCCATCGCCGGGATCGCGAGCGTCAGCGCGAGGAGTGCAAGTCCTACCAGGCGTTTCATGGTCGTTCTCTCGGTTCGTGATTCATACCAGGTGGGGATCATCGCATCACACGCAGTTTCAACAGTCCGGTGTCGACCGCGGCAACCTCGAAGCGCTGCGGCCGCGGTGCGGCAGCGAGCGTGATCGTCAGCATGCGATCGGCCAGCGCCCAGCGCCCGGTGTCGGCCAGGTTCCCGTCGGCCGGACCGATCGTGTAGACGATCGCGGTTCCGTCGCCGCGGAAGTCGAAGCCCTCGCGACCGCGCGATGGAGGGAAGTCGTAGGTGCTCGGGCGGAATGTCCGGACGCCGGCCGAGTCCTCCTCGTGCGCGTGGATCCAGTGATTGACGATGGGCTGCGCGCTCGAGCAGCCGCCGGCGAGCGCCGCGAGAAACAGCAGTCCGGCAGCCAGCGCGCGCGGGTGCCGTGCCGATAGCATGGTGATCATGAGTGCTTCGATGTGTTGTGTCGAACCGGCGTGCATGCGGCGGCAGCAGTGCCGGCCGCGCGATGGGGATCGCGCCGTGGGTACTCGCGCGACCCCGCCGGCGTGCGCGGTGGCGGCGATCTCGCGATGATGCAAACGTAGCGGGACGTCCGGGTGAGCTGCTTCACCCGTCGGGGTGAAGTGGGCGGGTGATTCTCGATTGACTGTTGGAGGAGGCTCGCGAAGGAAGTACCTTCGCCCTCACTGCGACTGGGTTTTCCCTCGTTTCGACTGCAGCCGCCTTCCCCCTTCGTTTCCGACGCACCGGGTATCTCCGGTACACTTCGTCCGTCATTCCGTGCACGCGCGCAATGGGCTCGCGCAGCACTGATCGCTTTCGTCGCGCACATCTGCGTCGAGTGCGCTCGAGCCGCTCGCCTCCGACGGCTCCTTCCCCACGCATCGACTCCACTTCCCGCACCCCGGGCATCGGTGGCATTCGCCGGCACTCGTTCCCTTTCATAGAGGAACGATCGCCTGCGCGTGCGTCGACGCCCTTCCTTCCTTACCTCCGACCGAAACCGAAGAGGATTCCGACCGTGGAACCGACGATCATCTCCGCTCCGCCCGGGCACACCGCGCGGTCGACCGCGCGCGCGGCGCGCATCGCCCTCCTGCTCGCCATCATCATCACACTCGTCGTGCCGGCACCATCGCGTGCGCAGGGCACGCTCGGCGAACGCTACACACCCGAGTTCAACGCGACGGTCTGGTCGCTGGCGTATCAGCCGGGCAATCAGAAGATCCTCGTCGGCGGCGACTTCACCGAGCTCGACGGCAGCCCAGTCGGTCACCTCGTCCGGCTCGACGACTCGGGCGTCGACACGACCTTCCGCGGCACGGTCAACGGCAGCGTCCTGGCGCTCGCCGTGCAGTCCGACGGCAAGATACTCGTCGGCGGCTCGTTCACGCGCGCCGGCGCCGGATCGGTCGATCGGCACGGCCTCGTGCGCCTCGCCTCCGACGGCACCGTCGATGCGACGTTCGCGCCGGTGCTCACGCTCGGCACGGGCGAGGATCCGACGGTGACGCGAATCCTCGTGCAGGCCGACGGAGCGATCATCGTCGGCGGTCGCTTCGATCACGTCAACGGCACCTCGCGCAACTTCATCGGACGACTCAATGCCAATGGCACACTCGACACGATGTTCGCCAAGAACAACCCGCTGCTCGACGCCGTCGGCGCGCTCTGCACCATCGGGAACGGCGACGTCGTCGCCGGATGCCGCGCGTCGGTGCTTCGCTTCGGCGCGAGCGATCCGCTCGCGCAGGTCATGACGACCGTCACCGCGCAGCAGGAGGCCGTCGTCGAGGCACTCGCGCCGCAGGGTGACGGCCTTCTCGTGGCCGGCCGCTTCTCGTCGATCGGCTCGATCCAGCGCGCGGGCATCGCCCGTGTCACCGCGGGCGGCCTCGTCGACGTCACGTACGATCCGAGAATCGTGAGCGGGTCGTACGACCGCGTGCTCTCGATCGCGACGACCACCGACGGACCGACCGTCGTCGGCGGACTGTTCACGACGCCCGGACCCGTCTCGCGGCGCAATCTCGTCGCGCTCGACGCGAAGGGGGCGATGACCGGCTGGTCGCCGAATCCGAACGGCGCCGTCATGGCCGTCCTTCGGCTCGACAGCGGACGGCTCATCGTCGCCGGCGAGTTCACCGAGATCGCGGGCACGGCGCGTGGCCGTCTTGCGTTCTTCGATTGATGCAATGGCGCGCGGCGCCGCCACTTCGGCGGCGCCGCGCGCTTTTCGTGCGCGTCCCGTACCGTCGCCACTCGCTTCACGCTGACTAACCGACAGGGCACCGATGCACATCCAACTCTCCACGCGCACCGCCGGCACTCTGGCCGCGCTCGCTATGGCCATCGCCTCGGCGTCGCCCCCTGCGCATGCGCAGTCCGAGCCCGACACGGCGCGCGCCGTCCTCTGGATCGCGGTCGACCTCGAGCGCTCGATCACCCGCATCGACTCGCTCGCCGCGCTGCTCGACGCCGCGTGCAGCTCGAACGATCCGGCACGCATCGCCGCGCTGCAGGCCGAGCTCGGCGCCTCCGCCCGCACCATGCTCGACCTGGCCGAGCGCTCGCGGGCCGACCACGATCGCTATCTGGCCGTGCGCCTCGCCGCGGTCGACTCGGTCGTCGCGGGCATGGGTGCCGAGATGCGTGCACTGCGCGGAGCCTTCGGCGCGATCGTCGACGGCAACGTTCAGGCGCTGCGCGACTTCACTGCCGGTTACTCGGTCGACAGTCTCACGGCGCGCGCGGACCTGCCGTCGATCACCGCGGAGCTGCAGGCGATGCGTCAGGAGATCGGATCGATGAAGGGACTGCTCGGGGGAATCGTCGAGGGAGGTCTCGCCGGGCTCACGGGGGAGGCGGATGCGCTGGTGAAGGGTCTGCCGAATGTCGAATCGCTCCTCGCGGGATTCCGCGGCGACGTGTCGAAGCTGCGCTCGTCGCTCGACGCGGTCGTTCCGGAGAACATCCAGCGGATCAAGGGCGATCTCGCCGCGCACGTCGAGCGAAGCTCCCAGGCGGTCGACGCGCTCGAGCGCGAGCGACTGCGTCTGCTACGCGAGCGGACCGAGCTCGCCGATCGGCTCGATGCCGAGCGCGATCGCTTCATCGGCATTCAGGCGAAGGAGCGCGAGGTCATCGCGGGAGTCGCCAGTCGCAGCATCGCATCGTCGGCAGCCGTGAGCCCCGGCCGCTCGCGCAGCAGCTTCCGGCTCGGCATGTCCACGGGGGTCAACTACAACGACCTCGGTCTGTACGAGTATCTCGTCGCGGTCGACTCGACGCTCTCGGAGACACGCACGGGCGAGCAGATCACAGGGCTGATCTCGGCGACGGTGATGGTGCAGTTGTGGGAGGATCTGCCGTTGAGCGACGTCTGGCTGCCGGTCTACGGGCTGTTCAGCGTGCCGGTCAAGGAGCTGGCCTTCGGCGGGAGCGAGGGGATTCTTGGACTGTTCGACGGCGGCATCTCGTTCGGCCTTGGGCTCGGCGTGCAGGTCAGCGACGACCTGTACCTCAACGTCATCGCCAACGTGTACGATCCGCGCCGGCTCGATCCCGAGACGCGGGTCACGGCGAAGTCGGCGCTGCCGGCGGGCTCGGAGTTCGAGCCGAGCGAGTCGTCGCTGCTCGGCCGGGCGGACCAGTGGACCTACATGCTCGGCGTGCTGATCCCGCTGACCGGAGACTGAGCCGAGGCATCCCGTCCGACGATCCCCTGATCGGCCATCTGCAGCTTGATCATGGCCGCGAGCAGGGGGAACATGATCTCGTGATGCCCGGTGAAGGTGAAGCCGCGGCCGCCGTCCTGCGTCGGTCGCTGCACGACGTTGACGCGCGGACGGTAGTGCTGGATCATGTCGAAGTTGGCCGTCGTGAAATCGAACGCCGGCGCGCCGAGATTGCGCGCGATCGTCAGGGCCTTCAGGAACACCTCGGGCATCAGCACCGCCGAGCCGACGTTCATGACGACGCCTCCGTCGCCGAGCGTGGCAAGCTCGTGACACAGCGCCCGGAAGTCGCGGAACGAGAGCTCGCCGGTCGCCTCACCGCTCATCGACGGCTGCTGGTGGACGATGTCGGTGCCGATCGCGGCGTGGATCGTGATCGGCACGCCCAGGCGCACGCATGTCGCCATGATCGAGGGCCGTCCCGTGTTCATCGCGAGCAGCCGCGCGCCGAGCGCCTCGCCGAAACCGAGCTCCTTGTCGTCGGACTCGTAGGCCGCGCGCAGCGTTCCGTTGATGAACTCCCCGGTCTCGCGCGACATCCCGAACGTCCCGTCGGTGATCGTCGCGGCGACGTCCTCCGAGGTCTCCCCGAACAGGCAGCTCTCGGTGTCGTGGATCGCCGAGGCGGAGTTCATCGCCACGCCGGTGAGAACGCGTCGCTCGAGCAGGTCGCAGATCAGCGGCGCCAGACCCACCTTGATCACGTGCGCTCCCATCATGAGGATGAACGGACGGTCGCGTCGCACCGACTCGGCGGCCAGGCGTGCGAACTCGCGCAGGTCGCGACCGATCAGGATGTCCGGCAGGGAGTCGACGAACTGCCGCAGCGTCGCGTCGGAGCCGACGGGCGTGGCCCATTCCTGCTCGGCGACCTTGCTGCTGCGATCGACGATGGAGATCAGCGAGATGCCGGAGAGATCGGCCTTCGGGAAGCGGGACATGTGGGAGTACGGATTGCGGATTGCGGATATCTTGCGGGTCGGGCACCCGCGCCTCGTCAGGATGTCATTGAGACTGCGCAACGTCGCACTTCCGATCCGCAATTCGAAATCCGAAATCCGCAACGAGATGTCCGAGATTCGCATCGCATCCTGGAGCGAGCTGACCGAGGCGCTGTACGAGCGCTCATGGAAGGAGTCGATCGGCCGCTACCGCTCGAGCTACGCCTATCGCGGCATGCAGAACGCGTCGCACGACCTGCGCACGGGACTCGTGCGGCTCGGTGACGGCTATCACCAGCTCGAGGCGCACCTGCTGCGCGCGTTCCGGCGGTATGCGCAGCGCGACTCGGTGCCGGGCGATTCGGTGTGGAACTGGCTCGCGGTCGCGCAACACCACGGACTGCCCACGCGCCTGCTCGACTGGACGTACTCGCCCTACGTCGCCATTCACTTCGCGACCGAGGATCACGAGAAGTTCGACCGCGACGGCGTCATCTGGTGCGTCGACTACACGCTGACCAACGAGCGGCTGCCGAAGAAGCTGCGGACGATCCTCGAGCGCGAGAGCGCCGACATGTTCACCGCCGAGATGCTCGCCGCCGCCGCCAGCACGCTTGCGGAATTCGACGAGCTCGGCGAGGAGGAGTTCGTGCTCTTCTTCGAGCCTCCGTCGCTTGACGACCGCATCATCAACCAGTTCGCGCTCTTCTCGATCGCCTCGAGCGCGCGGCTGATGCTCGACGAGTGGCTCGCGTCGCACCCGGAGGTCGTACGCCGCATCATCATCCCGGCATCGGTCAAGTGGGAGGTGCGCGACAAGCTCGACCAGGCGAACGTCACCGAGCGCGTGCTCTTCCCCGGACTCGACGGGCTGAGCCGCTGGCTCAAACGCTACTACACGCCGAAGGGATTGCCGCCGGAGCAACGGTAGCGCACCGGTTCAGGAGAGCTTTCGTTTGGCGCGCGCCTGGAATCGCTGCTCCGCCGCGCTGCGGGCGGCGCCGTTGACGGCGGCGCGATAGTCGGCGGTGGCCTTGTCGTCGTTGCCGAGCGCTTCGTGCGCGCGGCCGCGCAGCCAGAGGACCTCGATCGGGTTGTCGACGCCCTGTGTGAGCGCCTTCGTCAGATGGCTCACGGCCGTCGCGAAGCTCGCCTCGGGCACCTTCCCGAAGAGCGCCTTGGCCAGGTTGCGCTCCACCCACGAGATGTCGGCGACATAGAAGTGCCAGGCGCCGAGCGTCATGTGCGCCGCGCCGTTGTTCGGATCGAGCGCGATCGCGCGCTCGGCATTCTCCTTGACGACCTTCGCCAGCGAGATCTTCTCCTTCTGTCCGACCGCCTGCGCCAGCCGTCCGGCGGCATTGGCCAGCCACAGGTACTCGTTGGAGACGCGGGGAGCTCGCCGCACCGACTCGAGCGCGTCGGCGTAGGCCTTGCGCAGTAGCGCCTCGCGCTTGTCGGCGTCGGTCAGCTTGTCGGCCTGGTGCACCATCTGGCGGATCTCCGCCCAGCCGGCCAACGCAGCATTGGGCGCAAGAGCGATGACGGCAATGGCGAGAATGTGGAGCGCACGTGACATCGAGTGAATCCCTTCCTGGTGGTTGTTGACGCGGCGCGGGGGGCCACGCGAGGAATGTACAGCATTTGAGCCGTCGCTTCCACGCTGATTGCGGCGGAGGGACCCGTGGTGGCACCGGATGTGCCGATAAACGCAATCGCGTGGCGGATCGAGATTGGGTGGCCGTTTCCGCGGGATTTTCCCTACTTTTGCCCAATTGTTACGGACCGAATTCCCACGACCGGAGTTCTCAATGAGCCAGAACAGGATTCTCATCATCGACGACGACACCGAGCTCAGCGATCTGCTGAGCGAATTCTTCGAGTCACAGGGCTCGATCGCCGAGACCGCCGACCGACCCTCGGTGGGATTGAGGAAGCTGAAGGAGGTGCATCCGGACGTCGTCGTGCTCGACGTGATGCTGCCGGAGATGGACGGTTTCGAAGTTCTCAAGAAGATCCGCGAGGGCTCCGAAGTGCCGGTGATCATGCTCACCGCGCGCGGCGAGGTCAACGACCGGATCACCGGGCTCGAGCTCGGCGCCGACGACTACCTGCCGAAGCCCTTCGACGTGCGCGAGCTGTGGACGCGCATCCAGGTGATCCTGCGCCGCTCGGCGACGCCGGGCACCGGTGGGATCTTCCGCTTCGACGGACTCGAGGTCGACACGACGACGCAGTCGGCGACGCTCGACGGCAAGGCGCTCGAGCTGACGACCGCCGAGTTCGAGATGCTGCAGCTCTTCGTCGAGAATCCCCAGAAGCCGCTCGACCGCGACTTCATGATGGAGCGCACGCGCGGCATCCCGTGGGAGTCGTTCAACCGCTCGGTCGATGTCGTCGTCAGTCGTCTGCGTCAGAAGCTCAACGACGATCCGCGTCATCCGCGCTTCCTGAAGACCATCTGGGGCACCGGCTACATGTTCATCGGCAAGCCTGCCGTCGAGCAGGAGGACAACCAGCAGTAGGTCCGCATGGCGATCCAGACATCGACGCTTCCACTTGGTCCGCCGCCCCTGCCCCAGGGGAAGCCGCTGTTCTGGAAGATTCTCGTTCTGATCCTCGTCACGGCGGTGCTCGGCACCGTCGCGATGGGGATCTATTTCAAGTACCTGCTGCAGGACTCGTACAGCTACCTGCTGCGCGAGCAGGGCGCGAGCTACGTCAAGCTGATCGCCAACGATGTCGGCCAGCCGCCGGATACGGCGGCCGCGCTGCATATCGCCGAGAAGCACCCGGTCGAGATCCGCATCGAGCGCGCCGACAACGCGTGGTCGACCGATCGCAGTCTGCCCGCGTCGAAGACGATTCTCGACGCGACGCAGTCGTCGAGCTTCGATAGCGGTGACTCGCTCGTCATGCGCAAGTATGCCGGCAAGCGCTACTCGATCCTGACGCGCGGTCCCTGGCGGTTCGTCATCGAGATGAAGTCGTCCTCCGAGGGAGCCCTCGTCTGGCCGGCGACGATCCTCTTCTGCGTCGTGCTGATCCTGCTGTTCACCGCCGCCTACTACGCGGTGCAGCGCTTCCTCAATCCCGTACAGCTTCTGATGGAGGGCGTGCAGCAGGTCGCCAGCGGCGAGTTCGAGCACGCGGTGCCGATCACCAGCGACGACGAACTCGGCGAGCTCACGCGCTCGTTCAACGCGATGTCGCAGCAGGTCGCGGCGATCATCGCGTCGAAGCGCCGGCTGCTCTTCGACGTCAGCCACGAGCTGCGCACGCCGCTGACGCGCATGAACGTC
Source organism: Kapaibacterium sp. (SeqCode) (assembly GCA_035539855.1). GTDB lineage: Bacteria > Bacteroidota > Ignavibacteria > OLB7 > OLB7 > DATLHO01. The sequence goes on from DATLHO010000030.1 coordinate 24,491, forward strand.
GCGCTGGCGATGCTTCCGGAGACGAAGGCGACGATCTCGATCGAGCGCAACATCCGCGAGCTCAACATCATGATCACCGAGCTGCTCGAGAACGAGCGCCTGGCGGTGCTCGGCGGCGCGCTCGTCGTCGACAACGTCGACATCGTCGAGCTGGCGCACGAGGTGATCGAGACGTTCGGGCACGACGCGCGGCGCATCGAGTTCGATCCGCTGACCGACTCGCTCGTCATCCGCGCCGATTTGCAGCGCATGAAGGTCGCCATCCGCAACGTCGTCTCGAACGCGCTGAAGTACTCGACCGACACGACCGTGCGCGTCTCGGTCTTCCCCGATGAGGGAGGCGCGCGCATCGTCGTCGCCGATCAGGGGATCGGCATTCCGCCGGAGGATCAGGCGAAGGTCTTCGAGCCCTTCTACCGCACCGACGAATCGCGCACGCGCACGACCGGCGGCTACGGTCTCGGCCTGCCTCTGACCAAGTCGATCGTCGAGGCCCACGGCGGCACGATCCGGCTCGACAGCACGCCCGGAGTCGGCACGACGATCATGATGCTCATACCCAACGCGCCCGACGACGGCGCGGTCGCCCCGCAGCACGCCCAGCACGCCGCGGCGTAATGCGCGGTCGTCAGGCGGCCATGTTGCGCTGCTCGAGCGACCGTGCCGTCTTCACGCCCCTCAACTGCGAGTCTCCCCTCGATGATTGCGTACCTCGAAGGCACCATCCGCGAAAAGACCCCGACCCAGGCGCTCATCGTCTGCGGTGGTGTCGGCTACGCGGTGATGATCTCGCTGGCGACGTTCGAGCGCCTCGCCGATGTCGGCCGCGACGGCGCGCTGCACACGCACCTCGTCGTGCGCGAGGACGCGTTGACGCTCTACGGGTTCGCGCAGACCGAGGAGCGCGAGATGTTCCAGTTGCTGACGACCGTCAGCGGCGTCGGACCGAAGATCGCGATCGGCGTCCTCAGCTCGATCGGCGTCGATACGCTCAAGGAGAACATCGCCCGCGGCAACGCCGCGGCGTTGACGGCGCTGCCGGGCATCGGCAAGAAGACCGCCGAGCGCATCGTGCTCGAGCTGCGCGACAAGATCGCCGCGACCGGCGGCGGCTTCGCCTCGTCGGCCGCCGGCACCGCCGCCGACGTGCGCAGCGAGGCCCTCGCGGCGATGCTCGCGCTCGGCTACAACCGCCCCGCCGCCGAAAAGGCGATCCGCAATGCGCTCAAGGATGGTCCCTCGGTCGAGGCCAGCGTCGAGTCGCTGCTGAAGTCCGCACTGAAGCACGCGTCGGAGTGAGCGCCGCGAGCGGCACCGGAGGCCGTCGCTCCGTCTCCGCAGAGTCACCATCACGCGTTCGCAGCATCGATCTCTATCGCGGCGTCGCAGTGCTCCTGATGATCGTCGCGCACGCCTGCGACGCCTTCCTCGCCGATCGTTTCAGAGATGGCGCCGCGTGGCACGCGCTCGACATCGCCTTCGGGTTCGTCGCGCCTGCCTTTCTGTTCCTCAGCGGCCTGGCACTGTCGCTCGGAATGCAGCGGCACGATCGCATCGCCTCGCTGTCGCTGCGACACCTCCAGATCCTCGCACTCGCCTACTGGCTTCAGATTCCCGTCCTCTCGCTGCGGCAGCTCATCTGGAACAGACGCCCCGAGGAGCTCGCGCGACTGTTCGACATGAACATCCTGCACGTCGTCGCGATCGCGGGGCTCCTCGTGCTCGGGCTGTCTCGCATCGTTGGCGCGGCACCGGGGCGATTGCGCGCGCTCGTCGCGGTCCTGGCGCTGGCTGCGATCGTCGCGACGCCGTACGCGTGGGCCTCGTCGCTCGGTGCGACGCTCTGGCTTCCGCTGCGCTCGATCGTCGGACCTCAGCCGGCGGCGACGTTTCCGCTGTTTCCGTACGTCGCCTACGGCATGCTGGGCTTCGCCGCGGCGCCGCTTGTCGTGGCGCGCGACCGCGGCGCGGTGCTCCCGTTGGCGCTCTCCGGCGTCGCGCTGCTGCTCGGCGGTCTCGCGCTCGACGGACCGATGAGCGCGCTGCGGCACCACGACGACTTCTGGCACGGCTCGATCCAGCACACGATCTTCCGTCTCGGCGGCGTGCTCGTCGCGCTCGCGGGGTCGATGGCCATCGTTCCGTTGCTGCGCTCGCCTGTCACGCTCCTCGAGCGCATCGGCCGGCGCTCGCTGGCCGTGTACGTGCTCCACCTGATGCTCATCTACGGCTCGCCGATGACGATGGGATCGCGCTACTGGCTCGACGGTCGTCTCGACCGCGCGGTGTCTCCGCCGGCCGTAGTCGGACTGGTGGTCGGCGTCACGCTCCTCGTCTGTGCCGCGGCGCTGGTGTGGCCCGAGCTTCGGCGTCGTGCGCCGCACCTGACGTCGCTGCTGTGGATCGCGTGGTGGGTCGCCTTCGCTGGATTCTTTCTTCTGACCCCGTAGCTTTCGTCCGGCCGGCCACCCTTCCCCCATCGCACGCACCTCGACACGGTGACGCCGATGAGCGATTCGATTGAAGAGATTGCCGAGCGCATTCGACGCGAGCGCTCGCGCGACAAGCGGCTCGAGCTGCTGCTCGGGCTCCACAAGCGCCTCCTCAAAAGCGATCCGCCCGGAGCCCTCCTGGCCGCGCAGCGCGCACTGCGCACCGCGAGCGCGATGCATGCGCCGGTGTCGATCGCGCGCGCGACCGTCGCCCTGGCCAACTCCGAGTTGACGATGTCCCGCAGCGATCGGGCGCACACGCGCTTCGGCCGCGCCGTCGAGCTCGCCCGTGAGTGCGATGACGATGGGTTGCTCCGGGCAGCACTCCACGGCCACGGAGTCGCACTGACCCAGCTCGGACGAATCCGCGAGGCGCTCGAGGCGCTGTGGGAGTCGCTCGTGATCGCCGAGCGTCTGGACGATCGTGTCTCGCAGGCGTCGCTGCACAACTCGATCGGCGTCGCGTACTCGGCGGCGAGCGATCTCGAGTTCGCGCTGAAACACTACCATCACGCCCTGGAGATTGCCGACGCAGACGATGAGACCGCGACCGCCGGCGACATGGTCGCGACGAGCGCACGGGCGCGCGCGAACATCGCCAACGTGTATCTGACGTTGCGCGACTTCGCGGGCGCGCTCGGGCAGTTCGAGATCGTGCGCGACCAGTTCACGCGACTCGGCGATCGTGTCGGCATCGCGATGTCGGAGTCGAGCATCGGCGCGATGCTGATGGAGCTCGGCGAGCTCGAGCGCGCCGACGAGCACCACCGCCGATCGCTCGCCGAGGCCGGCGAGCTCGGCATCGCAGGGCTCGCCACGTTCAACCGTGCCGCCTGCGGACGCATCGCGCTCGCGCGCGGGCGCATCGACGAGGCGGTCGAACTGCTGGAGGCCGCCTGGCAGGAGAGCTCGAGCGTCGGCGCAGAGGAGCGATGGCCCGTTCTGCAAAAGCTCGGCGAGGCGCTCGCCGCGCGCGGCGATCTCGATCGCGCGATCGCGGTGCTCGACGATGCGATCGCCGAAGGGCGTCGCCGGGGCGATCGTGTCTTCGAGGCCGACGCGCTTGCGTCGCTCGCCGGAGTTCTGGAGCGTGCCGGCGACGCGCAGCGCGCGCTCGCGCTCTTTCGCGAGGCGATCGCCGCGCGCGACGCCGCCGCCGGAACACGCCAGCAGGCCGCGCTCGCCGAAGCCCGGCTCCGTCACGAGATCGACGCCTCGCGCCGCAGGCACGATGCGCTGCGACGCGAGAAGGAGCAGGTCGAGACCGAAGCGGCGCGCCAGTCGCGCGAGCTCGCCGCGATGGCCATGCGCCTGGCCGAGTCGGGACGATTCCTCGCCGCACTGCAGCGACAGCTCCAGGAGCTCGGACGCACTGCCGATGCCGACACGCGCTCGGACGTCCGCGCGCTCATCCGCCAGATCGAGACGCAGACCTCGTCGGAGCGCTCGTGGGAGGAGTTCGCGACGCAGTTCGAGGGTGTGCACGGCGGTTGGATCGAGCGCCTGTCCCAGCGCTGTCCGGAGCTCTCGCCCGCAGAGCTGAAGGTGTGTACGCTGTTGCGGCTCAACATGGCGACCAAGGAGGTCGCGGAGATCCTCTCGAGCTCGACTCGCACGATCGAGCATCACCGCGCACGGATCCGTCGCCGCCTCGGCCTCGCCCCGGACGTCCAGCTCCCGACGTTTCTGGCCGGCATCTGACCGTTGGATCGACTGTTTCACGATAGGTAGATATTAGGTAGCGATCGGCGGCTCCGGCGACCCCATGGTTGTTCCCGTCAACGCGATGCACCAGGGGCGCGAATGCGCAGGCATCGTCGATCATGAATAGCAGGGGAATCCCGATGACCAGCTTCAATGAAACCGCCCACGTCCGCACGTCGATCCGTTCGGGTGCGCTGACGGGCAATCACGCCGAAACGATCACCGTTCGCTCGGGCGTCGAGGCCGGGGCCATGAGCTACAACCACGCCGAGACGCTCGCGGTGCGATCGAGTGTCAATGCGGGCGCACTGGCTTACAATCACGCCGAGACGCTCGCGGTGCGATCGAGTGTCAATGCGGGCGCCATGGCGTACAACCATGCCGAGAATGTCAGCGTTCGCTCGCATATCGGTGCGGGCGCCATGACCTACAACCATTCCGAAGTGGTCACCATGCGGTCTCCGGTCAACGCCGGGACGCGAACGAGCAATCGTGCCGCCGCGATCGTCGTCCGCTCCGGCGTGCGCGGAGGCGCGCTCGATCCGAACCACAACGAGGCGCTCGTCGGCGCGTGAGCGGCGGCTGCCGTTCATTCACAGAGCCTCCCGGCGACGATCGCCGGGAGGCTCTGTGCGCTGGCGAAATAGGGAATCCGCGGGAGCGCCGCACTCCCACGAGTCGCTCGCCTGAGTTCTTTGCTATCTTGTGCGCGTTCGTCCATTCCCAACTCCCCTCCCCGAGCTTCCCGAGTGCCGAGTCGCGCGGGACGCTCAGAACCTTCCCCCAATCTCACATTCGGAGGACATTCGGTGAAGAAGCTTATAGTACTCGTTGCCGCCGGCGCCCTGCTCACGGGCTGCGGCGAGAAACTGCAGGAGGCCAAGGAGGCCGCCAATGCGATGCAGCAGCTTGCCGAGGCAGGCGAGAAGATGGCCGAGACCCAGGGCGAGGCCGAGGAGTTTCTGAAGGAGCGCCGCGCCAAGGGCGACACCGTCGCGATGCCCGCGGACCAGCTCAAGACGTTCCTGCCGACCGCGATCGACGGGTACAAGCCGAAGGAGGAGCCGTCGATCCAGCAGACCGCGTTCGGCGAGTACACGTTCTCGGTTGCCGAGCAGGAGTGGGTTTCGACCTCGAGCGCAGACACGAACAATCCGGCGACGATCAAAGTGAGCCTCACCGACTGGGGTGGCAGCGAGGGAGCCTGGGCGATGCAGTCGCTGGCGTTCGCGTTCAACGTCAAGACCGAGAACGCGCAGGAGCGCAGCGGCACCATCGACATGGGACTTCCGCATACCTCGGGCATGGAGAAGTTCGAGAAGGAGTCGAAGAACTCGTCGCTGATGGCGGTGACGCGGTATCGCTACCTGATCAACCTCGAGGCGCACAACCAGACCGACGACCAGTCGCCGCTGCTGAAGTCGATCGCCGTCGCCACGGCCGAGAAGTTCAGCGACAAGTAGACTCGTCGCTCTTCCAGCCAGAAACAGGTAACGCCCGCATCGACGGTTCGTCGATGCGGGCGCTCTTGTTTTCGAGTCGTCGGTCGAGGCTATCGCACGACCGAGGTATCGACGGCGGAGACGAACAACTGGGTGATTACGCGCGGTCGGGTGATCGCGCCGCCGACGACGACGGCATACGCGCCGGACTCCATCGACTGGGCCGCATCGGCGGGGCTCCAGATGAAGCCTTCGGCCAACACGGGGATGCCGATGGTCGTCGCAAGGCGATAGACGAGGTCGAGGTTCGGCGAGACGCTCAGCGAGTGCTCGTAGGTCTCCTTGGTGCGGCCGCACAGCACGGTCGAGACGGCGCTGGCGCCGACGTCGGCGGCGCGGACGCCCTCCTCGAACGTCGAGATGTCGGCGAGGATGAGCTGCTCCGGATGCCGCTTGCGCACGTCGGCGACGAAGCGGGTGCCGTCGAGTCCGTTCGGTCGCACGCGCGTCGTGGCATCGAGCGCGATGACGTCGACGCCGAGGCGTACGAGCTGATCGACCGCTGGCATGTCGGGCGTGACGAGCATCCAGCCGTCGTCGTACGCGGCACGCGTGCAGCCGATGAGCGGAATGCGCGTCGTCGCGCGAATCTCCTGGATGTTCTGAATGCCCTCACCGCGCACGGCGACGGCACCACCGGCCTCGGCGGCCTGGGCGAAGAGCGCGCAATGCTGCGGCGAGTGCAGCGGCTCGGTCTCGTCGAGCTGGCAGCTCACGATGATGCCGCGTCCGATCTGATCCTTGAAGGCGCTCATGCTGCGTGCTCCTCCCGGCTGAGCCAGTTGACATCGACGGCATCCTCGCCGCCGTCGACGGTGATCACCGACGCGTTGACCCATGCGGCGGCATCGGTCGACAGCAGCGCGATGAGACGGGCGACGTCCTCGGGCGTCGTCAGGCGCGCCCGTGGGTTGCGCGAGCGTGCATTCTCGACGAGCGCGTCGGCACCGGGGATCTTGCGCAGTGCGGCGGTGTCGGTGACGCCCGCCTGAATCGCGTTGACCGAGATGCCGCGCTCGCCGAGCTCGAAGCCGAGCTGGCGGCAGTAGCTCTCGAGCGCGGCCTTCGCCGCGGAGACCGCGCCGTACATCGGCAGCACGCGATGCGAGCCCGCGCTCGTCAGCGCGAAGATGCGCCCGCCCTCGCCCATAAGTCCGCGCCGAACGACGTCCTGCGTCCAGTACACCAGGCTGTTGGCCATGACGTTCATCGTCATCTCGACCTGCGCCTGCGTCAGCGCCTCCCTCGCATCGTCGGCAATGAAGGGTTTGAGCGCGCCGAAGGCGAGCGAGTGGAGCATCGTCCGCACGGTCGCGCCGGGGCGTCCGGCGAAGATCTCGGCGACGCGGTCGAGCACGCCCGCGCGGGCGTCGGCGTCAGCGGCGTTGACGTTGAAGAAATGGGCTTCGACGTCGCAGGCGCGAATCTGCTCCTGCAGGCGCTCGCAGGCGGGCATCGTCGCGGCACGGTCGAGGTGCACGCCGATGACGTGGACGCCGTTGCGCGCCATCTCGAGAGCGGCGGCACCGCCGAAGCCGCTCGACGCACCGAGAATGAGCGCGAACGAATGATCGGAAAAGGTCTGCACGGAATTGAGGATCGGTATGCGTGGGCTTTGGAAAAGCGGGTCAAACATACAAGTTTCACCTCCGCCGGACAATCGCGCGCCCCACACGAACGAGCCACTGCGCCTGATTCAATGATTTCATCGGAATTGAGTGCCCCGAGACGAGCCGTCTTCTTCGACCGCGACGGGATCGTCAATCGCCGGCGTGTCGACGATTATGTGAAGCGCTGGGAGGAGTTCGAGTTCCTGCCGGAGATCTTCGAGATCCTCCCGCGCGTGCATGCCGCCGGCTACGTCGCGATTCTCGTCACGAACCAGCGCGGGATCGCGCGCGGACTGATGACCGAGCAGGCGCTCGATGAGATTCACCGCACGATGCAGCGACAGTTGCGCGAGCGCGCCGGCGCCGCGTTCGACGCGATCTACCACTGTCCGCACGAGCGCGACGCCGGATGCAGTTGTCGCAAGCCGATGCCGGGCATGCTCCTCGACGCCGCGCGCGAGCACGCGCTCGACCTCCCCAGCTCCTGGATGATCGGCGACTCCGAAAGCGACGTCGCCGCCGGCCGCGCCGCCGGATGCCGCACGATCCTGGTGAGCGACACCGCCACCACCTCCGTCGCCGACGCAATCACCGCAACCCTCGGCGAAGCCTGGGCCGCCATCGAAAACCGATGACAGCATCCCTTACAGTCAACCCGCCCCGCACACTCTATCTTGCACCCAACGACCAACGACGCGCAACGCCACGACCCCGCCTCGTGACATCTGACATCTGACATCTGACATTTGACCTCCGACATGCCCACTCATCCCGCTCCCACCCACATCACGCAGCCCGCACCGAACCAGCTCTCGTTCACGTGGCCTGACGGCTCGGTCAGCGTCGTGCCGTTGAAGTTCCTGCGCGACGAGTGTCCATGCGCCGGTTGCAAGGGGGAGACGATCCTCGGCAAGCACTTCGCGCCGATCGCGCTGCCGACGTTCACGCCCGGCATGTACGAGGTGGAGCGGATCGAGCCGGTCGGCAAGTACGGCCTGCAATTCTACTGGAAGGATGGCCACGACACGGGCATCTACTCGTGGGAGTACCTCGGACTGCTCTGCAGGCAGATCGATACCGGAGAGGGATAGGTGGAACGCCTGTCAATCGCGACGATCTGTTTTTCCGGGACCGTGGGCGGACTCGAGCTGGCGACATTGCGTCGCGGCGCCGAGCTCAAGGCGCGCGGCCACCACGTGGTCGCGATACTGCCCGACTCGGCGGCGCTCGCGGAGCAGGCGGCGCGTCTCGGTCTGCAGTACCTGACATTGACGCCCGCCCTGCATTACGCCGACCCGTTCGCCGCGGCAAGACTGCGTAGGATCTTCGAGCGAGAGTCGACGCAGCTCGTGCTCGTCGCGCGCACGCGCGACCTGAGCACGGCGATGCTCGCCGCCGGACACGACCGAGCGGTCGTGCTGTACCAGCAGATGCAGTCCGGCCTCGACAAGCGCGACTGGTTCCATGACCGCGTCTACCGCCGGCTCGATGGCTGCATCACGATCACGCGGCTCGGACGGGACGATCTCGAGCGGCACACGGTGCTGGCCCCCGAAAAGATCACGACCATTCCCTACCCCATCGACGCACGTCACTTCTCTTCGCAGCGCATCGATCGATCCTCGGCGCGGCGCGCCTACGGCGTCGCCGACGACGCGTTCGTGGTCGGCATCGTCGGCGGCTTCAATCCCGGCAAGGGACAGCTCGAGCTCCTCGAGGCGATCGAGATCGCCGCGCAGCGCAGCCCGGTGTTCGCGCGTAGCGTGAGCGCGATCCTCGTCGGCATACGTGAAGCCGACGACAGCGCCTACGTGCACCGGCTCGAGGAGCTCCGCGCGTCGCTTCGGTTTGCCGGGCGCATCGGGTTCTTTCCCTTCGCCAACGATACGCGTCTTGCGTATCGGGCGATGGACGTCTTCGTGCTCGCCTCGCACTGCGAGACGTTCGGGATGGTGCTGCAGGAGGCGATGGCGATGGGCACGCCGGTGATCGGCACCGACTGCGCCGGCGTCCCGGAGATCATCCGCGACGGAACGACCGGAGTGCTCGTTCGTCCGCGCGATCCCGCGGAACTGGCCGACGCCATTCTCTATCTCTTCGCCGACGCGACGCTGCGCGAACGACTCGCGTCGCGCGCGCGCGAGTCGGTGATCGAGCGCTACGATCCCGAGCGACACTACGAGGCGTTCGAGAGCGCTCTGTTCGCCGCTCTTGAGCGGCGTCGCGGCATGACGCTGCGTATCCGTCGCGACACTGCCCGATAGTCCCGCCGTCGTCGCTTCGACGCGTCCGACCATGCCGACGCGAGCATCCGTCGGGCTACCGCGGCTCGATCGTCAGAGTCGCCCGTGCGGTGCCGGCGTGATTGGAGCCCGCGACTTCGATGAGAACCTCATAGGTATCCGGCTCGACGGGGTCGGCGACCGGGACACCATCGCGCAGGTACGTGACGTTGACGCGCAGACCGGCGGGGACCGTCGTGACGACGACGCTGCGCCGCGTTCCGTCATACGTCTGCGTCAACGCGTCGACGCGGATGGTGGCGGGGGCCTTCTCGACGCTGAGCCGGGCCGCGTTCGAGAAGAGCGGCTCCGCACCCGGGGCATTGAGGCGCGCACGCCAGTGCGTGCCGTCGTGTGCGACGACCGGGCTGCGCACGACGAGCGCCGCGGTCGTAGCGCCCGGAACGTCGTTCCAACTCGCGCCATCGGTGCTGAACTGCCAGCTGACCGACGGCAGCGGCTGACCGCTGTAGGCGACGCTGAAGCGCGCGTCGACGAAGGCCGTGGTCGCGACGTCGCGAGGATGCTCGGTGAACGCGGGCGCCGATCGCACGGTGCCCGTCGTGCCGATCGTGTCCGAGAGTGCGTGGTGCGAACCGCCGGCGAGACCTGCGGACTGGGCGCCGGCGATGGTTGGTGTCACGGCGGCCAGGGCGAACAGCGCGACCGCGCGCATGCAGCGCGAACGAAGCGCACTCGAGCGCGTCCGGCATCGTGTCGTGTCGGAGGACATGGGGAGCTCTGCGTGTGAGTGCCCGGCCGCGTGCCCGGAATCCCGCGGCCGGCGCGGATGGACCTGTCGATCCCGGTAGCGAAAAGTACCGCCCGGCGCAGGCCGGAAAACTGACGAAAGTCAGGGTCGGTGCTTGTTCGTCGTCAGCCGTGGGAAGTCGCCCGAGCAGCGTTGCGATTCACATTGAGCATCCGTACGTTCGTCGCAGTACCTCGATGGCGGCCCCGCCTTTCCCCCCACCAGTGGCTGCCGATCCATCCATTCTTCGTATCGAGACCATCATGCACCACTTGAGACGAGCTTTCGCAGCAGTCATGCTGCTGGCGTCCGCCGTACCGTTGTCCGCGCAGGACGCATGGTATGCCGGACCCGACATGGCAATGACGCGCCAGCGACACTCGGCCACCCTTCTCTCCGACGGACGTCTACTTGTCGCCGGCGGTGCCTACGACTTCTGGGGCGAGATCGCGACCGAGACCTGCGAGATTTACGATCCGTCGACCGATAGCTGGTCCAATGCCGCTTCGATGTCCGTTGCGCGGTCGTCGCATACGGCAACGCTGTTGCCGAGCGGCAAGGTTCTGGTGAGCGGCGGATTCAACGGCGGAGGCTATGCTCTGTCATCGGCGGAGCTGTACGATCCTATCAGCAATAGCTGGACATCGGTCGACGCGATGGGCTATGGGCGCTACCGCCACCAGGCGATCGTGTTGAACGACGACGAGATTCTCGTCGTCGGCGGTCGCCAGGGTAACGCCGACGGAACCGGGGCGATGAGAATCTGGGCGCCGGTTTCGACGTGCGAGATCTACAGCGTCAGCGCCGACACGTGGACGCCCGCCGCGCCGATGAACGAGACGCGCGTCGAGTCCGGACTCGCAAGGCTGCCCGACGGTCGTGTCCTGGCGGCGGGGGGCATCAACGACACGCTGGTGATCAGTGACTGGGGACAGCCAGCGTCGAGGACGTGCGAGATCTACGACCCTGTGACTGACACATGGTCGCTGACCGACTCGTTGCAGTCCGCGCGGAACTTCGTGCGGCTCGTCACGCTCGACGACAATACCGTCCTGTCGGTCGGAGGCGAGTACGATCAGTTCGCACTCTACGACTCGCAGATCTTCGATGTGTACGCCGAGCGATGGCTCCCTGCCGATTCGCTCGGTTCGCCACGCATCGTCACCGAAGTGGTCAAGCTACCGAACGGCGACGTCATCTCGATTGGCGGGTGGGCCTATCTCTGGAGCACGCAGACGAACACCGTTGAACACTATTCGGTGACCGACGCGGCATGGGGGCCCGTCGATGCGCTGACGTATAACCGTGGCTGGCACACTGCCACACTGCTTGGCAACGGGGACATCATCGTCACCGGCGGCACCGCGGCCGATCAGTCACCAATGCGTTCGACCGAGATCTACCGTCTGAATCGTGAGGCATATGCAATCGCCGCCGTCAGCGACGCTCCCGGCGACGAGGGTGGATTCGTACGGTTGTTCTGGAATTCTCATGCGGAGGATCAACGTGGTGCGGCCGGTGCGGTCACCGGATACGCCGTATACCTTCGCGACGATCAGAACGGACAGCCGCTCAGCGGAGTCGCGTCGGGCAAGTGGCGTATGGTCGGATCAACCGACGCACGCGGACTCGGTCGCTATGCGCTCACGGTGCCCGCGCTCGAGACGAGCACGCATGCGAGCCTGCGCCCCAGCGAGTACCTCATCGCGGCTGTCAACAACGGTTGGACGGTCGCCATGACCCCGGTGGCCTCGGGAGCGGCCTTCGACAATCGCGGCCCGAATGCGGTGCAGTCGCTTCGCACCGAAACCGGCGGGAACGGACTCTCGCTGGCGTGGTCGGGCTCGACCTCGGCGGACGTCGATCACTACGAGATCTTCAGCGGTGACAGGCCCGATTTCGTGGTTGATGATAACTCCCGCATCGGGACGTCGTCGCAGGCATCGTTCAGCACTTCGGGAGCAGCCGGACGCTACATCAGGGTCCGCGCTCGGGATGCGGCGTCGAATCCTGGGCTGGCCTCTCCGCCGATTCGCACCGACGGCGCGACTGCGGCGCCGGTCGAGTCCACCGCAACGGAGTTCTCGCTCGGCAGTGTGTATCCGCTTCCGGCGCGTGACGCGGCGATGCTCCCCGTGACGCTGGCGTCGACAGGGATCGTCACCGTATCGATCTACGATCAGCTCTCGCGCGAGGTCGCGCGGGTCGATGGCCTGATGCTGCCCGCCGGACGCAGCGTCGTGCGACTCGACCTCGGATCGCTCGTTCCCGGATCGTATGTCTGTACCGTAAGTACGGGCGCGCATCAGAGCTCGACGAGAATGACCGTCGTGCGCTAGGCTCGATAGTACGAATCGAAGACAGGGGCGAATCGGCATACCGATTCGCCCCTGGGCATTTCCGTGCCTCGCCCCTATGCGAGCCGTGCGAGCGTCACGAGCGCATTCGGCAGTTGGAGAATGCGCGGGACGCAGCCGAAGCGCTCACCGACGAGCGCTCGCGCGAGGTCGAGGGCGGCGTCGAGGTCCGTCGCGGGAATCATGTGGCAGGCACGAACGACGTCGGGATGACGCGCGCCGGCGACGATCACCGTATGCCGCATGAGCACCTTTGCCAGGACGTATGCGCGCTGGGCTCCGCCGGGGAAGCCGCCGTCGCGGAGCTCGTCGACGAGTGCGGCGGCGGAGGAAGCGCCGGAGAGCAGCTCGAGGAAGCGTCGCTCGCCGAGACCGTCGCCTGCGCCTTCTTCGATGCCGGCCGGCACGATGATCACCCCGCCCGGCAGCAGCGGTGTGCGCTCGGCGAGGGCGACATAGGTCGCGGCGCGGCTCGCCTGGTAGAGGTTGGCGCCCTTCGAGGGCGGCACCCCGGCGACGACGATGTGCGCCGGCTCGTCGACGCTCGTCTCGAATGCCGCACGCGCGCGTGTGACGAGCGCGTCGTGCACGGCGTTCGGCTCGCCCGCTGCCTCGGCGATCGTGTCGCCGTGCTCGTCGAGCACGACATTGACCACGTGCCGCAGGCCGATCATCCGCCCCGCCTCGCGAACGAACGCCTGGAACGGGTTCGCGTCGATCGACCCGAGTCGCACTCCGTCGCGGTCGATCATCGCCGGACCGTGCGTCGCGGTGATCGTCGCCTCGCCCGCGCAGCCGATCGCGACCGTCTTCGCTCCGCCGGAGTATCCGGCATACTGATGCGGCTCGACGACGCCGGTCGCGATCAGCAGGTCGGTCTCGACGCAGAGCCGGTTGACGACGACGGGAATGCCGTCGATCGTTCCGAGCTCGGCGAGCTGATGGCGATCGGTCGCCGCATGATCGACGATGCGAACCGTCGACGCGATCTCCGCTCCGAGCTTCGCCCGCCGCTCGGCCTCGGTGCTCGCGCGGTGCAGTCCCGTCGCGCAGAGCAGCGTCACCGCGTCACGAGGCATCCGCGCCGTCTCGAGCTCGCGCAGCACACCGCCGATCAATCGCTCATCGGGACAGTTGCGCGTGGCGTCGGTGAAGGCGATGGTGACGCGCTCGGCGCCGTGTGGAATGATCATGGCTGCATGATGGTCGCGTCAATAGCAGAGCGGGCGAGCAACGATGATGACACACGGTGTCGTCTCGGTGGCTCGCCCGCATTCGATTCGCCTGTTCGGCGCCGTCGGCTCAGCTGCGTCCGAGCATGTGCCCGAGCTTCTCGGCCTTCGTGCGCAGGTAGCGTGAGTTGTGCTCGTTGACACCGACGTCGATGCCGACGCGCTCGACGATCTTCAGTCCGTAGCTCTCGAGACCCACGACCTTCTTGGGGTTGTTGGTCATCAGGCGCATCTCGCTGATGCCGAGGTCGACGAGGATCTGCGCGCCGATGCCATAGTCGCGAAGGTCGGCCTTGAACCCGAGCGCCTCGTTGGCCTCGACCGTGTCCTTGCCCTGATCCTGCAGAGCGTAGGCCAGCAGCTTGTTCGTCAGCCCGATCCCCCGCCCCTCCTGGCGCATGTAGAGCACGACGCCGCGGCCTTCGCGCTCGACCTGGAGCATCGCCGCGTGCAGTTGCGACTGGCAGTCGCAGCGGCGCGAGCCGAGCGTGTCGCCGGTGAAGCACTCGCTGTGCACCCTGACGAGCACCGGCTCCTCGGTGTGGATGTCGCCCTTGACGAGCGCCATGTGCTCCTTGCCGTCGACCACGTTGTGATAGAGATGCAGTTGGAAGTCGCCGAACTCCGTCGGCAGCGTGACCTCGACGACCTTCTTGACGAGCTTCTCGCGCGCCATGCGGTACTTGATCAGGTCCGCGATCGTGACGATCGTCAGGCCGTGCTCCTCGGCGATCGCCTCGAGCTGCGGCATGCGCGCCATCGTTCCGTCGTCGTTGAGAATCTCGCAGAGCACACCCGCCGGATACATGCCGGCGAGGCGATACAGGTCGACCGCCGCCTCGGTGTGTCCAGCGCGACGCAGCACTCCCTCGTCGACCGCGCGCAATGGCGCGATATGTCCGGGACGTGCGAAGTCGACCGGCTTGGACTCGGCGTCGGCGAGCGCGCGGATCGTCGCGGCTCGATCGCTGGCCGAGATGCCGGTCGTCGTGTTGTGTCGATAGTCGACCGTCACCGTGAACGGCGTGCCGTGCAGCGATGTGTTGACCGGCACCATCATGTCGAGCTCGAGCTCCGCGGCGCGGCTCTCGGTGATCGGCGCACAGATCATTCCCCGACCCACGCGGATGAGGAAGTTCATCGTCTCGGCGGTACAGTTTTCACCGGCGGCAATGAAATCCCCCTCGTTCTCCCTCTCCTCGTCATCGACGACGATGATGACCCTGCCCTGGCGCAGGTCTTCGAGTGCTTTCTCGACTGTCTGGAACATGGGTACGGGACTCCACCCTACTTGTCGATCTTGGTCACCGACTGGATTGCCGACTTCTCGACCTTGACCACGACGTTTTTCGCGATCTCGACGAGCACCGCGCCCTCCTCGACCTCGTGGACGACGCCGTGCAGGCCGCTCGAGAGCACGACCTTGTCGGTGCGCTGCACGCTGCCGAGCAGCGCCTGCTGCTCCTTCATCCGCTTCTGCTGCGGACGGATGATCATGAAGTAGAAGATGCCGAAAATGATCGCGAACATCGGGAGCATGCCCAGGATGCCGCCACCGGCACCGCCCTCGCCTCCGGGAGGCGCAGCCATCGCAAGAACGATCGAGAAGTCCATCGTGATACCCGGTCGGTTTGGTTTCGAGACAATGTCGGGCGACGAGCGCGATGCGTTCGGCCGCGCCTGATTCACTGGTCCGGCGACTGTCGCGCGCTCATCGTCGCGAGAGTCTGCCGCATCCACGCGCCGTAGGTGCCGGCGGCGATCGCCTCGCGCGCCCGCTCCATCAGCGACAGATAGAAGCTGACGTTGTGGATCGTCGCGAGCACCAGGCCGGTGATCTCGTCGACGTTGAGAAGATGGCGAACGTACGCACGCGAATAGTTCCGACAGGTCTCGCACGCACACTCCGGATCGATCGGCGCGAGATCGTCGCGGTGCGCGGCGTTGCGCAGGTTGATCTTTCCGCGCGAGGTGAACAGCGACCCGTTGCGCGCGTTGCGCGTCGGCATCACGCAGTCGAACATGTCGACGCCGCGGCGCACACCCTCAACGAGATCTTCCGGTTTGCCTACCCCCATAAGGTAACGAGGTTTGTCAGCAGGCATCTGGCCCGGCAGGTAATCCAGCACCTTGATCATTTCGTGCTTGGGCTCACCCACTGACAGGCCGCCGATGGCCAGGCCATCGAAGTCGATGTTGACCAGCGCTTCGAGCGAGCGCATGCGCAGGTCCTGGTACATGCCACCCTGGACGATACCGAACAGCGCCGCGGTGTTGTCGGCGTGGGCGTTCTTCGAGCGCTGGGCCCAGCGCAGCGACAGCTCCATGGACGCGCGCGCCACATCGTGCTCGGCCGGGTACGGCGTGCACTCGTCGAAGATCATCACCACGTCCGAGCCCAGGTCGCGCTGCACCTGCATCGACTCTTCCGGGCCCATGAACACCTTGGCGCCATCGACCGGCGAGGCGAAGGTCACGCCCTCTTCCTTGATCTTGCGCATGGCGCCCAGGCTGAACACCTGGAAGCCACCGGAGTCGGTGAGGATCGGGCCTTTCCACTGCATGAAGTCGTGCAGGCCGTTGTGCTTCTTGATCACCTCGGTGCCCGGGCGCAGCCACAGGTGGAAGGTGTTGCCCAGGATCATCTCGGCGCCAATGGCCTCGATATCGCGTGGCAGCATGCCCTTGACCGTGCCATAGGTACCCACCGGCATGAATGCCGGGGTTTCCACGGTGCCACGTGGGAAGGTGATGCGGCCACGACGGGCCTTGCCGTCGGTGGCCAGCAGTTCGAAGGACATTCGACAGGTGCGACTCATGCTTGATCCTCGGGCCCGCGTGGCGCCGGATTGCGGGTGATGAACATGGCATCACCGTAACTGAAGAAGCGGTACCCCTGCTCGACCGCTGCCGCGTAGGCGGCCATGGTCTCGGGGTAGCCGGCGAAGGCCGAGACCAGCATCAGCAGCGTGGACTCCGGCAGGTGGAAATTGGTGACCAGCGCGTCGACCACATGGAACGGCCGGCCCGGGTAGATGAAGATGTCGGTGTCGCCGCTGAAGGCCTTGAGCACGCCATCGCGCGCCGCGCTCTCCAGCGAGCGCACGCTGGTGGTGCCCACCGCGACAACCCGGCCGCCGCGGGCGCGGCAGGCTTCGATGGCATCGACCACATCCTGGCCCACTTCGAGCCACTCTTTATGCATGTGGTGGTCTTCGATCTTGTCGACCCGCACTGGCTGGAAGGTGCCCGCGCCCACGTGCAAGGTGACGAAAGCCCGCTCGACGCCTTTGGCGGCGATCTTTTCCAGCAGCGCCTCGTCGAAGTGCAGGCCAGCGGTGGGCGCAGCGACCGCACCAGCGCGCTCGGCGTACACGGTCTGGTAGCGCTCACGGTCGGCACCCT
>DATLHO010000031.1:0-1942 GCA_035539855.1 Kapaibacterium sp. (SeqCode)
GATCGCGCCGGGCGTCTCCGGTTGTGATCGCTCCTTTCTCCGTCCGTCCGGCGCCGGCGCTGCGGTGGTGGGACCCAGCGGGAATCCCCCCGCTCCCGTCGCCATCGCGAGGGCGCGGTAGAGGTGATGCTGGCGGTCGACTGCCGTGAACAACCCCTCGGCCGTATCACCCGTCTCGCTGGAGCCAAGCATGAGATGACCATCGCGACGAAGGGCAAAGTGCAGCGTGCGCAGCACCGTGTACTGGGCGTCGCGACGCAGGTAGATCAGGAGGTTGCGACACGTCACCAGATCGAGCTGTGAGAACGGAGCATCCTGCAGCAGGTTGTGGCGCGCGAACAGGACGATATCGCGAAGCTCCTTCTTCGCACGGAATTCCGGGCCGTCGGAGACGAAGAAGCGCTGCATCCGCTGCGGTGAAACGCTCGCCACGACGACCTCTCCGTAGCGGCCGTCGCGAGCGATTCTGATCGCCTCGGCATCGATGTCGCTGGCGAAGACCTGCAGACGTGGCGGTTCATTCAGTCGGTCGGCGTGCTCGCACAGCAGCATACCGACGCTGTAGGCCTCCTCTCCCGTCGCGCAGCCGGCCACCCACACTCGGACGGTATCGCTCGCGCCCTTGCCGGCGAACAGCCGCGGGATCACCGTCTGCTCGAGCGCATCGAAGGCCTCGGGATCGCGAAAGAAGCTGGTCACGGAAATCAGGAAATCCCGGGAAAGGACGGCCGCCTCCTCGGCGTCGACGGCGATCGCATCGGCATACTCACGCAGAGAACCGACCCCGCGGACACCGATGCGCCGGAGGATCCGACGCAGTAGCGTCGCGGGCTTGTAGCCGGAGAAGTCGTGCCCGGTGCGCTCGCGCACCGTCGTCAGAATCGTTGCGAGCGACGTGGCGTCGACGCGGCTCGTGGCTTCGGGAGCCTCGTCGTCGATGTCGAGATCGACCACCGGCCGGTGCGCAATCGTCATGAGATGTCCCGGCATGTCCGCAATGCGCACGATCAGATCGGCCCCACCGGCGGCGATCGCGCTCAACGCCATCGCGTTGTACTCGGCCTCCTCCGGATCCTGGACGATGGCCGTTCCGCCGACCTCCCGCACGTGCCAGAGTCCGACCGTCCCGTCGCTGCCGGTACCCGACAGCAGGATGCAGACGATGCGATCACCGCTCATCGCGGCGGCCAGCGAGCAGAACAACAGGTCGATCGTATTGCGACGTCCCGGCGTCGGGCTCGAGGCTACCAGCTCGAGCTTTCCGTCGAGGACCTCCAGGTGGCGATCGGGCGGATTGACGTAGACATGATCCGGCTCGAGCGTCGTCGGGCCGACGACCTGGGAGACCGGCATGGAGGTTTCGGACTGGAGGATGGCCGCCAGGTGGCTCTCGTGGCTCGGCGACAGGTGCAGCACCACCACGTAAGCGACACCGGCGTCCGTCGGGAGCAGCGAGAAAAGCGTCTTGAGTGCGGTGATGCCGCCGGCGGAGGCGCCGATCGCGACGACCATGGGTGGTGCGGACGCGGGGGCCGGCGCGGCCCTCGCGGCCGGTGTCGCTGCAGTCATGTTCGACCTCCTCAGGGTGCACTGGGGCGTGACGATCGCTCGGCGGCGGCGGTCGAAGGGTTCAACGGGGACGGCCCGCGCGACAACGGTGTGCAGCGCGGGCATACGCGTGGCGCGTGCCCCGATCAACATACGACATTCGGAAGGGGGTCGCGCGCCCACCGGGCGTCCGAAACGCGCGAAAGGCGACCCCGGCAGTGCCGGGATCGCCTTTCGTCGGTTGTCGGTTCGAGCTCGATCCGCGTCTAGCGCGAGTCGTCGGCGACGAACGGCATCAGGGCGAGGTGACGGGCGAACTTGATCGCCTTGGTCACGGCGCGCTGCTGCTTGGCGCTGACGCCGGTGATGCGCTTCGGGAGAATCTTCCCCTGGT
>DATLHO010000032.1:0-27594 GCA_035539855.1 Kapaibacterium sp. (SeqCode)
GCGCCGAACATGATGATCGTCTGCGTCATGCTCCCGCCCGCATCTCCGCCCGCCTGTGCGACAACCGGAATCGGAGCCCATGCCAGTAACGTTGTGAAGTCCATTAGGCCTTTCTATTGATATGATGTGTCGAGATTCTTCGGAAGCCGGGAGGAGGAACGTAGAACGTTGTACGTAGTATCCAGGAGAAGAGCGTCGCGGGGAGATCCGCCATCCGGCCGGCCTGCGCTTCGGAATTCCGGGTTCTACATACTACGTTCTACCTTCCTCCCATCGAGCCGTACAAGCTGCTCGCGTTTCCATGGCGTGAAGCTGCCGGCGCGTATCTGCTCGCGGGCGCGCTCCATCAGCCCGAGATAGAAGGCGAGGTTGTGAATCGTCGCCAGGACATAGGCCGTTATCTCGTCCACATTGAAAAGATGACGGACGTACGCGCGGGAATAGTTTCGGCAGGTATCGCACCCGCACTCTGGATCGATCGGCGACGGATCCTCCTTATGGGTCGCGTTGCGGATGTTGAGCCGCCCCTGCGATGTGAAGATCGTTCCGTTGCGCGCGTTGCGTGTCGGCATCACGCAGTCGAACATGTCGACGCCGCGCGCGATGCACTCGAGTAGATTCTCGGGCGTGCCGACACCCATCAGGTAGCGCGGCTGGCTCGAGGGCAGCAGCGGCGTCACCGCCTCGACGACCTCGTACATCGTCTCGGTCGGCTCACCCACCGCCAGCCCGCCGATCGCGTAGCCGTCGAACCCTATCTCGATCAGCGTCTCGGCGCTCCATCGACGAAGGTCGGCGTGCGTGCCACCCTGAATGATGCCGAAGAGGTTCTGGTAGAAGCCGTAGTACCCCTCGGTTCGTCCGTGGTGCTCGCTGGCGCGTCGCGCCCACCGCATCGAGCGGGTCATCGATTCGCGATGATGCTCGTACGACGACAGTGCCGGAGGACATTCGTCGAGCACCATCATGATGTCCGAGCCGATCGCGCGCTGCATTTCGACGACGTTCTCGGCAGTGAACCGATGACGCGTGCCGTCGATGTGCGACTGGAACTCGACCCCGTCCTCGGTGAGCTTGCGCAGGTCCTTCAACGAGAAGACCTGGAAGCCTCCCGAGTCGGTGAGGATCGGTCCGCTCCAGCTCATGAACCGGTGCAGGCCGCCGGCGTTGCGGAGCGTCTCCGGACCGGGTCGCAGCAGCAGGTGATAGGTGTTGCCGAGGATGATCTGCGCGCGGAGCTCGAGAAGATCGCTCGAGCGGAGCGTCTTGACGGCGGCCCGGGTTCCGACCGGCATGAAGACGGGCGTGCGAACCACGCCATGCGCCGTCTCGAACCAGCCCGCTCGGGCGTGGCTCCCGGGGTCGGTATGCTCAACGGTCAGCCGCAAGTGTGGAAAACTACCAAAACACCGGCGGGTGCGGTGTGTCAATTAGTCTGGACTGCAGACGGTATCTTCGCCGCGCCCCATACACATCGAGCCTTCCATGCAACGTGCCTCCCGCGGTCAGATCTTCGCCTGGACCCTCTTTGATTTCGCGAACACGGGGTTCCTCGTCATCATCGTCACGCTGATCTTCCCAGTGTACTTCACCGACGTGATCGCCGGCGGCAACGAGGATTACTGGGGCTGGACGATCTCGGCCTCGATGCTCGTCACGGCGCTGATCGGTCCGCTGCTCGGCTCGATCGCCGACGCGACGAGCCGCAAGAAGCGCTTCCTCGGCGTCTTTACCGCAGCCTGCGTCATCGCGACGGTGGGACTCTACTTCACCGGACCGGGGACAATTCTGCTGGCCGCGACGCTGCTCGTGATCGCGAACGTCGGGTTCGAGGGCGGCACGATCTTCTACGACGCGTTCCTGCCGGAGCTCGTTCCGGAGACCGACTACGGGCGAGTCTCCGGCTACGGCTTCGCGATGGGATACCTCGGCTCGCTGATCTCGCTCGCGCTGGCGATCCCGCTGGTTCCCGAGGCTGGCATCACCGATCCGGCGACGCGGAATACCTTTCTGCTGGCGGCGGCGTTCTTCGGACTCTTCTCGCTGCCGCTGTTTCTCAACGTCCGCGAGCGCACGTCGGCCCATCGGTTCCACGGCGATCCGTTGCGCGAGGGATACCGGCGGCTGCGCGAGACGATCACCCACATCCGCCGCTACGACGACGTCAAGCGGTTCCTGCTCGCGTTCTTCGTCTACAACGACAGCATCCTGACGGTCATCGTCTTCGCGGGGATCTTCGCGAGCAAGGAGCTCGCGATGAGCTTCACCGAGCTGATCCTGTTCTTCATGATCGTCCAGGGCTCGGCGCTCGTCGGATCGCTCGTCTTCGGCGCGCTGACCAATCGCCTCGGAGCGCGACAGACGATCATCGTGACACTGCTGATCTGGGTGGCGGTGGTGATCGGTGCGTACTTCGTGACGACAAGCACGGCATTCTTCGTCGTCGGCGCGCTGGCCGGCATGGCACTTGGCTCGTCGCAGTCGACGAGCCGCACGATGATGGCGCTGCTGACCCCGCCGGACAAGAAGACCGAGTTCTTCGGCTTCTACGACGGCTTCTTCGGCAAGGCCTCGGCGATGATCGGACCGGCCGTCTTCGGCGTCGTCTCGAGCGCGTACGGCATTCGCAGCGCGATGCTCGTCGTCGGCGTGTTCTTCCTCGTCGGCATCGCCCTCGTGCTCCGCGTGCGCGATGCGCGGCCGTCGCCGGAGCCGGCGGCCTCGACATGAAGCGGGAGCGGCCTCCGAATCGGAGACCGCTCCCGCACAAGAACCCTCGAAAGTGCGCCGCGAGCTTTAGGACTCTCGCATCGCGAGCGCCGCGATCGTCGTAGCCGTAGTAATCGTCGCAACCGTCGTGGCCGTCGTAATCGTCGCGACCGTCGTGGTCTTCGCGACCGTCGAGGTCATCGCGATCACCGCGTGAGCACGAGCGCTCGCGTCGCCGTCTCGCCCGCGCACTCGACGCGGCAGAAGTACGTGCCGGCCGGCAGGGGCATCCCGCCGTCATCGCGGCCGTCCCAGGTCAGCTCGTGCCGGCCCGGTGCGAGGCTCCCGACGGCGAGTCGCCGGACCAGTCTTCCGTTGACGTCGTGGATCGTGACGATGGCGTCGTGACCCGAGCCCGAGACGGGTATCGCCAGGACGATGCGCGTCTGCGCGGTGAACGGGTTCGGATAGCCGTCGACGATCGCCAGGCGCAGCGGCGCGAGCCCATCGTCCGGCGCGGAGCTCGACGGCGGGTCCTCGTCCGGATCGGAGATCATCGCGGTGTAGGGCGAGAGGATTCCGAAGCGGATGCTCAGGTCGATGATCGCGTCGACGAGCTCCTTCTGCTCGCCGGTCCGCGCGATCTCCGCCAGCAGGTGGTCGATCTTGTACTTGGCCCACAGGCGAGCCACCGCGCGGTTGCCGAGCGTGTCGCCGAAGTCGATCGCGCGGGCGAAGCTCGCGGGCTCGCTCAGGTACGTGCCGCCGAGCGTGACGACGTGCCGGCCGGGGTTGCGGTAGCGTCCGAACTGCAGGACCTGCATGCCCCAGAACAGATCGGGGAGCGCCATCGGGTATCGGTCGTAGACGTCGGCCGTCCCGTAGTCCAGCGAAAGGCGGGAGAGCACCGGTTGCGTGACCCGACGGAAGTAGTTGTCGACGACGATCGCGATGCTGTCGTCCTCCGCGATGTACGTGGCGTAGCCTCCGTTCTGGCGTGCCAGTGCCTCGAGCAGCGGGCGGCTCAGCTCTTCGCCGATGCCGAACGGGAAGATGCGCGCGCGGCCGCCATTGCGCGCCGTCGCGCTGTCGACGATCGCCGCGATCTCGATCTCGCCCCACGTCGGATAGCCGTCGGTGAGGAAGATCAGGAGATTGGTGCTCCGCTCGCCGAACGACATCCTCAGCGACTCGCGCAGCGCTCCGTCGATGTTCGTCAGGCCGACGGCGCCGAGACCGGCGACGAAGCGCCGGGCGGCCGCGACATTCTCCGGCGTCGCCTCGACGAGATCGGGCCGGAACGACACCACGCCGGTGCCGAAGGCGAGCAGGTTGAATCGGTCGGTGGGCATCAGCCCGTCGACGAACGATGACAGCGCCGCACGCAGCTCGTCCATGCGAGCGCCCTCCATGCTCGAGGAGATGTCGGCGGTCACGACGATGTCGCGGGGCTGCACGCGCTCCGGCGGCACCGAGTCGGGCGGCGTTACCCACAGTGCGTAAAAGTGGTCGACGCCGAAGGAGTCCGCCGGCGTCGGCGAGTACGTCAGGACGTTCATGCCGACGCTGTCGCGCCGCGTCTCGAACCGCACGAGGTAGTCGCGATCCGGGATGAACTGCTCGTCACCGAAGTCGGCCGTGAAGTGATCGGCCGCGATCTGCGTGACGCGATTCGCCGTCGACACGGGGAAGCCAGGAGTCTCGAATGACTTGAAGCTGGTGCCCGTGCGCGCGTCGATCCGCACGGTCACGCGCTCGAGCGGCACCGGTGACAGGCCGGTGGTCTTCAGCAGGAACCGGTAGTCGATGAACCCGAAGTCGTAGCGCAGCAGCTCCGCGTACGTGATCTCGAATCGGACCTCGCTCTGCGCGTCGATGGGAGCGATGTTGAGCTTGAAGATGTTGTCGCCGAGATACTGCAGCAGCGCCGGATCGATCAGACGACGGACCTTGTCGTTGTACTGCTTCTGCGCCTCCTGCTTCTCGCGCAGCGATGCGACGTACCGCCGTCCGTTGAACCAGTAGATCAGCTCGGTGATCACCGCTCCATCGGGAAGCGGGAAGATGAACGTCGATTCGACGCGCGCGTTCGTCGCGTTGAAGAACGTCTGATTGACGTGAGTCACCGCGATCTGATCCTGTATGTCGACGCTGGCGTCATAGGTGCGGATCGCCATCGCCGTGAACGTCTGCTGTGAGTTGAGCGGGCGGACGAAGAGGGCGCCGGTAGCATCGGCGACGTGAGGCAGCGCGAGCAGGAACAGAGCGCAGACGATGGCCAGAGACTTCATGGCATCACCCGGAAAGTTTGGAGAGAACGGCCGTCATCGGAACAGCCGAGCCGACAGGAGTTCTCAGGCGATTGAGAACGAGTCCGACGACGCCCGAACGGATCGCCGCGCCGGTGGTAGATTCCCGGCCTGACCGATCGCACTCACGCTCATCCGACGGAGCTCGTCATGAACCCTCGCCCGTTGCTCATCCTATCGCTCGCACTGGCCCTTTTCACTGCAGCACGCGCTCAGGACACGTTCTCGATCGTCGCGGTCGACCCGGCAACCGGCGAGGTCGGCAGCGCGGGCGCGTCGTGCGTGCCGTTCGACGTCGCGATCATCAGTGATCTGCACCCCGGCGTTGGCGCCATCAACACGCAGGCTGAGTATCACCAGTCGAATCAGATCTACGCGTCGACGCTGATGGACGAGGGTCTGTCGCCCGATTCGATCATCGCGATGCTCGAGCGCAACGATGTCGGCGACACGCCCGCGCGGCGCCAGTACGGCATCGCCGCGCTCGCCAATGGGGGCAGCGCCGCCGCGTTCACCGGCGAGTACACCATCGACTGGCGCGGCCATCGCGTCGGCGCCACCTACGCCGTGCAGGGCAACATACTTCTCGGCCAGCAGATCATCGATTCGATCGCCGATCGCTTCGAGCGCTCCCAGGGTCGTCTCGCAGACCGCCTGATGTAC
Source organism: Kapaibacterium sp. (SeqCode) (assembly GCA_035539855.1). GTDB lineage: Bacteria > Bacteroidota > Ignavibacteria > OLB7 > OLB7 > DATLHO01. Next base: position 5,682 of record DATLHO010000032.1, read on the forward strand.
GCGCTGCTCGGCGCGCGCGTCGCGGGAGCCGACACCCGCTGCCTGCAGTACGGCACGTCATCGCTCGGCGCCTACATCCAGGTCGCCCGTCCGGGCGACCGCGACGACTCGCTCATGCTCGATCTGCGCGCGAGCATTCCCTCCGGCGCCGTCGAGCCGCTCGACTCGCTGGAACGCCTGTTCTCCGCGTGGAAGGTCGCCGCGATCGAGGATGAGACGCACGCGTACGGCATCAGCGCGCAGGCCGTCGGCGCCGGCGACCCCGTGCGTCTTCGCATAGACCTGGCCGCGCGCGCGGTCGTCGACGTCGCGCTCTTCGATGCCGCCGGTCGCCGCGTCGCCACCGCACCCGGAGCGATGCTCGATGCCGGCACGGCGGTCGTCAGGCTCGACGCCGATCTCGCGGCGGGAACGTACTTCGCGCGCGTGTCCGTCGGCCGTCACGTCGCGACGTGCAGGGTCGTCGTAGAGAATTGATGGTGGATCGGTGGATGCCTGCGTGCGCGGCGCATCGACTGGCTCAGTCCCGCGGCGTCGGACTCGCCTGGCCGAGACCGACGAGCTCCAGCAGCTTCAGCGCGTTGGTCGTCGTGGCCATCCCTTCACGCAGACGGTAGTCGAAGCTCATCGCGCCGTCGCCATCGCTGTTGATCGTCTCCTGGAAGTGCACCGGAATCGTCGCGGCGGCAAGCTCGTCGATGGCGGCCAGGCCCGTGTCGTGCGTCGAGACCGCGCCGATCGCGCCGGTGTCGAGCAGGTGCGCGATGACGCGGCGCGCGGCGATCTGGCGCTCGACCGCGTTGGTCCCGCGGAGGATCTCGTCGAGGAGGTAGAGCAGACGCCTGCCGCGCGCGCGACAGGCGTCGGCGAGCGTGACGATGTCGCGCAGCCTGCGCAGCTCCGCCATGAAGAACGAGACGCCGTCGGCGAGCGAGTCCTCGATGACGATGCTCGTCGCCAGCTCCAGCGGCGGCAGACGCAGGTGGGCTGCACACACGGGCGCCCCGGCCTGCGCGAGCACCACGTTCATGCCGATCGCGCGAAGCAGCGTGCTCTTGCCGGACATGTTCGAACCGGTCACGAGCAGGAACGTCCCGGCGGGCCCCACGGTCACGTCGTTCGCCACGCGCCGCGACACGTTGATCAACGGATGCGCCAGCCCCTTCGCATCGACCACCGAGTCCTCACGCTCCACAACCTCCGGAAACGTCCAGTCCGGCTCGTCGAAGCGCAGCGTCGCGAGCGCCGAGAGGGCCTCGAGCTCGCCGAGCGCGACGAGCCATCGCCGCGACGCGCGCCCGGATCTCGCCTGCCAGCGCTCGAGCGCGTCGAGGACGTGAAAGTCCCAGAGCGTCAGCGCCTGGATCGGCAGGTAGGTCATCTGCGAGTGATGGAGTCCGGCGAGCTCGACGAGCGTCGAGAGCGAGCGCATCCGCCGATCGGCGGGCGCTCCCTCGGCCGACATTCGCCCTTGGAGGTCGTGCAGCCGCTCGCTCGAAACCTCTGCCCCGGTCGCGATCGCAAACGGCTCCTCGAACGCGGCGAGATTCCCCCGTCGCGAGGAGACGCGTTCGAAGATCGTGTGGATCGTCTCACCGTAGGCGAGACTGATCACGATGTTGACGAAAAGGATCGTGCCCCAGATCGGCTGCTCGACCAGACCGATGAGCTGCGCGATCGCGGCGAGCACGAGGAGCACCGGCAGCGCTCTCGAGACCCACAGCAGCCAGCGACGACGCGCCAGCCAGGGCTCGCCCTCGGCCCACTCGAGAAACGGCTCCGGATCGAGCCTGCCGGCCGCCTCGGCGCGCCAGGCGAGCTCCTGCCGCAGCTCGAGCATCGGTCCGAGCTCCGCGACGGCGTTCTGTCGGGCGCCGATCTCGGCCGGTTCGGCGGCGGACGTGAGCCAGTCGGCAAGCGTCTCGCGGCCGTGTCGCGTTCCGGGCGGTCCGAGAATCTGATAGAGCGAGGCAGCGCCGAAGATCATCAGATCGCGCGCAACGGGATCGTCCAGATGTCGAGCGGGATGTTCGGCGGTGGGAAGCGCCTCCCACGTGCGCGCGATCCGATGCAGCGCCTCGGTGTTCAGCCGGACGAGAGCACGGACGCGTCGCTGACGGGCGGAGAGCTTCGTGTGAAGCCAGACGAGCGCGAGGAAGGTGGCGAAGGCAACGGCCGCGATGGCGTACCAGACACCGGGCGACTCCGGTACGACCCAGAAGGCGACGGCCAGCGACGCGAGCGATGCGACGAAGGCGCCGAGGCGAAGCCAGGAGATGCGGCGGTCACGGCCGTCGAGCGCACGCGCTTCAAGAGCGAAGCGTCGCAGGCGATCGTCGTACCGCGCGCGCGGGTCGTGCGCGGGTTCTGATGAGTGCTCCATTGGCACGACCCGGAGTTCTTGCGTGGCCCGTTCGCGCTATTGATCGACGCGATCGTCGACCGCGCCTTCGATGACCGCGATGAGCTCGTCGATGTTCATCGGCTTTGTGATATGCGCGTAGAAGCCGGCGCGGCGGCTTGCGTCGATGTCGCTTTCCATGCCGTACCCGCTGACGGCAATTCCCGTGATGCCGCCGTCACCGCCGAGCTGCTGCATCAGGTCGAGTCCCGATCCGTCGGGCAGTCCGATGTCGGTCACGAGCAGATCGAAGCGCTCGCGCGACGCCGCCTCGAGCGCGCTGGCGACGTTGCCGACGGCGACGACCGAGTATCCGCGGCGCTCCAGCAGCAGCTTGATCGTCGACGTCGTGTCGACGTGATCATCGACGAAGAGAATCCGCAGTGAACGCCCAGCCCCCGGCGCTGCGGGCACATCAGCCACAGCGGGAGATTCGCTCACCGTCTCGAGCTCCATCGTGAACACCGCGCCGAAGCCCTTGCCTGCACTCGCCGCTGTCAGCACGCCGCCGTGCGAGTCGACGATGCCGCGACTGATCGCAAGACCCAGCCCGAGCCCTCCAAAGGTTTGATGCATCATCTCCGAGCCCTGGTCGAAGGCGTTGAAGATCGTCGCGAGCTGATGCTCTTCGATTCCGATGCCGGTGTCCGCGACAGTGAGGCGAATGCGTCCGGGGCCGGGGTTGTCCGTGCGCACCGTGATCGTCTCTCCCGCCGGTGTGAACTTCAACGCGTTCTTGACGAGGTTCCAGATCACCTGCTGCAGGCGCGCGGCGTCGGCGCGCACGACCTGGTCGGTCGCGGTGAGCTCCACGCCGAGCTGCAGGTGCTTGACGAGGAACTCGGGCCGGAAAATGCTGACGACGTCGTCGACGAGTTTGTGAAGCCCGACCGACTCGAGGTGCATCGTGAGCTTTCCGCGCTCGATGCGTGTGATGTCGAGCAGGTCGTCGATGAGCCGCGCCTCGAGCAGCGCATTGCGCTGGATGATCTGCAGGAGCGCCCTGACGTCGTCGTCGAGCCGCATCCCCGACAACAGCTCGATGGCGCCCATGATCGGATTGAGCGGCGTTCGAAGCTCGTGCGAGAGCACGGCGAGAAAATGGTCCTTGGCGTTGTTTGCCTGCTCGGCCGCGACCAGCGCCCGCTCGAGTCCCCGCTCGGCCTGGCGCATTCGCAGCAGCGCCTTGACGTGGGCGAGGAGTACTTCGGGCTCGAGGGGCTCCGTCAGGTATCCGTCGGCGCCGAGCTCGAGTCCGCGGATGCGATCCTCCGCGCCGATGAACGACGCGGAGAGCATGAGAACCGGAATCGTCGCGGTGAGCCTGTCGTCCTTCAGCGTTCGGCACAGATCGATGCCGTTGGCGTCGGGCAGATTGACATCGAGCACGATGAGATCCACCGTGTGCGAGCGCGCCAGTTCGTAGCCCTCGCGGCCGGTCGCCGCGTCGAGGACGTCGTAGCCTTCGCGACGCAGCAGGCGATTGACCGAGTACCGGCCCGCCTCGTCGTCGTCGATGTTGAGAATCGTCCAGGCCATGGGGGTCACGCCGGGTCTACTGTCGTGAGGAAGGCCGCGCGAAGCCGCGAACGATGTCCTTCACCACGTCGCGCGAGACGGAGGCCTTCGCGACGACTTCGATCGAGCGCGCTGAGAGCTCGCTCTTCTCGTCCTCCGTCAGCACTTTCGAGGTTACGACGCGGATGGGAATATCCGACGATTCCGGGTTCTGGCGAAGCTGATCGGCGACCTCGAGACCGCCGAGGTCGGGCATGACCAGATCGAGCAGGATGAGGTCCGGCCCCTCGCTCAGCGCCATCGCCAGACCCTGCACGCCGCCGGAGGCCTCGAGCACGGTGCAGCCCTGCTCCTCGAGGAGTCGGCGCAGCAGGTAGCGTGGCGCCGGCTCGTCGTCGACGACGAGCACGCGAAGGTGCTGGCGGTCGTCCTCGGCGACGGTCGAGTCCTCCGGCAGCGGGCTGCTGGCCCAGGGGAGCGTCACCGTGAAGCGCGATCCCTTTCCGACATCGCTGGAGACCGAGAGTCCGCCGCCGAGCAGTTCGGCCAGGCGCCGCGACAACGGCAGACCGAGCCCGGTCCCCTTGACGCGTCGCTGGAACCGGTTGCGCACCTGTCCGAATTCCTGGAAGATCACCTCGAGGTCGTCCGGGCCGATGCCGATGCCGGTATCGGTGACGGTGAACACGACCGTTGCGCCGTCGTCGCCTGGGCGCGCGGTGACGCGGACTTCGCCATGCTCGGTGAACTTGATGGCGTTCGAGATGAGGTTCCGGAGGATCTGCGCGATCTTCGATTCGTCGCTGTACATCTCGATCGGCCCTTCCGGCATCTCGAAGTTCAGGGACACGGCATCGGAGGTCATTAGTGGCCTCATCACGCCGCGCAGCGCGCCGAAGAGTGACTCGACACTGAAGCGCTCGTTATTGACATCGGTCTTGCCCGACTCGACCTTCGCCAGATCGAGCAGATCGTTGACGAGCTCGGTGAGATCCTCGGCGCTGCGGCGGATGTACGTCACCTGCTTCTCCTGCTCGCTCGAGAGCTCACCATCGGTGCGATCGAGCAGCAGGCGCGCGAGCGCCAGGATCGAGCTCAGCGGCGTGCGGAACTCGTGGCTCATGTGCGAGAGGAATCGCGACTTGATCTCGTCCGCCTCGCGCAGACGCTCGGCACGCTCGTCGAGCTCGGCGTACAGCGCAACGACGCCGCGATTGGTGTCCTCGAGCTCGGCGTTGAGCCGCTGCAGATCCTCCTGGCGCCGACCGAGCTCGTCGAGCAGCGCCATGAGCTCGCGATTCTGCCGCTGCACCTCCTCCGCCGGATCGTACGGTCCGGCGGTGGCGAGGGCGCCGGCGATCTCGACCGCGCGGCGCGTCGACAGCGGCGTGCCGCGGAGCGGAATCCTCTTGGCCAGTCGAACGGTCGTGCCGGCTCCGGGCGCGGTCTCGACCGAGAACTCGTCCATCAGCCTGCGCGCGCCGATCATTCCGAGGCCCATGCCGGTCTGTGAATGATAGCGCCCGCGGAGAATGTCGTCGATGCGCTCGATGCCGGGACCGGTGTCGCCGAAGATCACGACGAGTGTAGGCTCGCTTTCGCCTTCGATCGAGAAGTCGACGCTTCCGCCGCCGGCGTAGCTGTAGGTGTTCCGCGCGATCTCGCTGACGGCCGTGGCGATGCGCGTGCGCTCCTGGACGTCGAATCCGAGCTGCTCGGCAAGCTGCCACGCGCGCCGTCGCGCGAGCACGACGTCGCGCTCGGCTTCGATGCGCGAGGTGAGGATGGGGATGGAACGTGAAGCGCTCATGGCGTCGATCTGGCTTCGCGAATGGCGACGACGGTCGCGTCGTCGCGCTCGCGTCGGAAGTCCCGCATCAGCGTGCCCGCGACGACGGCCGCGCTGCGCGCGCCGAGGCCTGGGTATCGTACGACATCGACTGAAGTCGAGAGACCGTCGCTGCTCATGACCAGGAGCGATCCCCTGACGAACGGATATGGAAGCTGGCGCAGCCGTGGCGCGTTGCCGCCGAGCGTTCCGTTGTGCGACATCAGCCGCTTCGTCTCACTGCCGCAGACGATCATCGCGGCGATGTTGCCGACGCCGCCGTAGGTCATTTCCTCACGCTCGAAATCGATGCTCGCGACCGCCGCGACCGCGCCGCGCGTGCTGCGCAGCGACAGGTGGAGCTCCTCGAGGATCTCCGCCGGCGATGCGTCGTCGGCCGTGCGCGCGAACGCTGTGAGCGCCTCCTGCGAGGCCTGCGTAGCCGGGTCGCCGTGGCCGAGCCCGTCGACGACGAGGACGACCTCGCGCGCGCCACGCTGACGATGGATCCACGCGTCGCCGACGGTCGTCAGTCCGGGATACGCGAGGCAGAGCCCGAAGACATCCGCGCGCGGCAGACTCGCCGCGACGGGCTCGCCGCGTCCGAAGATGCGCACGTGGACGACCGAGCCGGCGCCGACGATCGTGTGCATGTCGAAGACGCTCGACAGTCGCGAGATCGCGCCGAGCCCGGTGCCCGGACTGCCCGCAGTCGAGAAGCCGTCGCGCAGGCAGGCATCGACGTCGCTCATGCCGCCGCCGCGGTCGACCGCGAGCAGGTCGATCGCCGGACCCGCCGGTGTCTGGGTCGGTACCAGATAGAGCTCGCCGCCGTCGGCATGCTTGACGAGGTTTGTCGCGAGCTCGGTCGTGACGATCGCCAGGCGTCCGGCCTGTGTCTCGCTGAAGCCCGTCTCCATTGACAGCACGGCGACGCGGCGGCGCGCTTCGGCGACCATCGAGGCATCGGAAACGGCAACGCAGAGCGTGCCCGGGATCACGATTTCCATCGGGTGATTCTCACTCGTGTTCCCTCGCCGACGCGCGAGTCGAGCTCGAACTCGTTGCAGAGCCGGCGTGCGCCGCTGAGCCCAAGGCCGAGTCCGCCGCCACTGGTGTATCCATCGCGTAGCGCGAGCTCGATGTCCGGGATTCCGGGGCCCTTGTCCTCGAACGTCACGCGGACTCCGCGCCGCGGCGCGTCCTCGACGATCTCGAGCACGGCAATCCCGCCGAGACCGTAGTCGAGCGTGTTGCGCGCCAACTCGCTCGCGGCGGTCACGACCTTCGTCTGATCGACGAGGCTGAGTCCGATCTCGACGGCAAACGCGCGCACCGACTGGCGCACGCGAACGATGTCCTCGGACGAGCGGATGTCGATGACTTCAGTCTTGGCTACTGTCATCGTGCATCTCTTCGGTGGGACCCATCGACGACCGCAGCAGCTCCATGCCCCGCTCGACATTGAGGGCCGTGCGGATGCCGGCCAGCGACAGCCCGAGCTCGACGAGAGTGATCGCGACCGACGGCTGCATGCCGACGACCACCGTCTGCGCGTCGAGCACGCGCGACATCGCCGCGAGATTGCCGAGCATCCGCCCGATGAACGAGTCGACGATCTCGAGCGACGAGATGTCGATGAGCACGCCGCGCGCACGATCGCGAACGATGCGCTCGGTGAGGTCGTCCTGAAGGGTCAGCGCCAGGCGGTCGTGCATGTCGACCTGGATCGTGACCAGCAGGTAGCGACCCATTTTCAGAATGGGGATCCGTTCCACAGGTGGCTTCTCCTACTGGTTGCCCGCGCCGGCGGCGACGCGACGCACGCCCAGCCCGTTGCGGTGAAGTGCGAGCATGAACGCGTCGGCAAGCGTCGCCTTGGTGATCACGTCCTCGAGATCGACACCGAGATGAACGATCGTCTGCGCGATCTGCGGCCGGATGCCGCTGATGATGCAGTCGGCGCCCATCAGCCGCGCGGCGGCGACGGTCTTGAGCAGGTGCTGCGCGACGAGCGTGTCGACAGTCGGCACGCCGGTGATGTCGATGATCGCCATCGCCGCGCCCGTGCTGACGATCTCGTTGAGCAGATTCTCCATCACGATCTGCGTCCGCGCGCTGTCGAGCGTGCCGATCAGCGGCAACGCGAGCACTCCCTCCCACAGCCGAACCACCGGCGTCGAGAGCTCGAGGAGCTCCTGCTGCTGGCGGGCGATGACCTCTTCGCGTGATTTCTGGTACAGCTCGGTGGTGTACAGGCCGAGACGGTCGAGCAACAGCGTCGAGGCCCAGACCTCGTCGGCGAAGGCGTCGGCGGCGATGTCGGGCTCCGCGCGCAGGTGCACGAAGAGCGCCTGCTTCAGCGAGAAGACGAACATGGCCGTGTCAGCCGGCGTTGCGCCCTGTTGCGCGCGCACCCGCGACAGCCGCGAGAGGAACTCGCGGACCTCGGCCCATGCCGGCGACATCACGTCGGTGTCGGCCGAACGCAGCGCGCGCTCGAAGAGTCCGAGGAACTCCTTCGCCTGCGACCGCAGCTCCGATTCGTTCGTCATCACGGAGCCCTTCGAGCCGCCGCTGCGCTGAAAGCGAATCCAGTCCTCGAGCACTTCATTGTTGCGCGCAGCCAGGATGCGCGGCAGGACGCCGGGGGTTGTCGCCATAGGTGAGTCTGGAATAGACGGATAGTGTGATCGATGCCTCCCGCGCCCGCCACGGCACGTGGCCGGCCGACAGAGGCATCTGCCGCCGTAAGCAGCAGCACCCGCGATGCGCAGGCGGCCCTGAATATACAACGCCACACGTAACCCTACCCCGGACGATACCCCGGCGCAACCCTCAACCAAAATTCTCAGGCCCCCAATCGCCCGCAATCCCGCCGAACGCTGCTCCCCGACCTCCCTTTCCCCCTTGGTCTCTACGTCCCTTCGTCCCTAGATCCCTTCGTCCCTTGGTCCCTTGGTCCCTTCATCCTCATCGCCGCACAATCCGAAACTCCACCCTCCGATTCTTCCGCCTCCCCTCATCCGTCCCATTCGGCGCGATCGGCATCGACTCGCCATAGCGATGCGTGTGCAGGCGCGCGGCATCGATGCCCTCGCCGACGAGCCATGCGACGACCGAGGCGACCCGGGCATCCGAGAGGCGCTCGTTGGCAACGGCCGAGCCGATGCCGTCGGTGTGCCCCGAGATCTCGATCTCGAGCGCGGGGTTGACCTCGAGCAGCCCGGCGAGTCGATCGAGCTCGGGGTAGGACTCCGGACGCAGGTCGGCCTTCGCGAAGTCGAAGAAGATGTTCTGCAGCGCGATCACCTGGCCTGCCTCGAACGGAACCATCGCCAGGTCGCGGCTCTGTTCGATGAAGTGCTCGAGGGTCGTGACGTCGACGTTGTCGCCGATGCCGAGGAAGCCGTCGGCCTCCGCCCGGAACGCGTAGACCGATCCCGCGGGCAACGCGATCGCGTACGATCCGGTGCGCGGATCGGTACGTGCGGTGCCGATCTCGAGTCCATCGGGGAGCGTCTCGTAGCGGATCGTCGCTTCGACCGGATCGCCGGTCTCGCTGTTGACGACGCGGCCGGAGACGAGCGCGACGGGCTGCGGTCGCACCGACGCCGGCAGCGACACGCGCACCAGATCGCTCTCACCGATCGCGTTGCTCGCGGAGCCGAAGTAGACGAATTCTCCGCTGGCCGGGATGACGTAGTAGGCATCCCATTCGCCGGAGTTGATCGTCGGACCCAGATTCACCGGGGGAGTCCAGTTGCGCCACGTCGCATCGAGCCGCCGCGTCACGAAGATGTCCGCATCGCCGAAGCCGCCGTGGCCCTTGCTCGCGAAGTACAGGGTCACGCCGTCGGCCGCGAGGAAGGGCGCGAAGTCGGCATCGGGCGTGTTGACGGAGGCGCCGAGACTCATCGGCTCGCTCCACCCGCCGTCGCCGCCGCGGAAGCTGACGAAGAGATCCTGCCGGCCGAGTCCGCCCTCGCGCTCGAGCGACATGACGATCGTGCCGCCGTCGCTGCCGAGACAGCTCGAGACCGACCGCGAGCGCGAGTAGTAGTTGGTGATGCGCAGTGGCTCCGGCGTGCTCCAGCCGTCGCGCGTGCGGTGCGCGAGCGCCAGCCCGGTGACGATCGAGCTGTTGCCGAGATAGCGACCGCCGACGAGCAGCGTGTTGCCGTCGGGCGTGACCGACTCGACGAAGTTGTTGTACGGATTGGTCAGTGGCTCGGGCATCCGCACCGCCGGCGACCAGCCGCCGCTCGAATCCGCGTGTGAGTACCAGATGTCCTGGTTGCCGCGCGCGCCGCCGCGCGTGAAGAAGAGCGTGCGCCCGTCGGGGGCGATCACCGGTCCGAGCTCGGTGCCTCGCGAGTTCACCGAGGGTCCGAGGTTCTGCGGACGGTGCCGCGCGGACGGGTCCTCGCTTTCGATCTCCGAGACGATGTCGCCGATGGCCATGACGTCACGTCCGGCGCTGGCCGGCGCAAGCGACGTGTCGGCGGCTGGCTGGGATCGGGCGGTCGTGGAGCCTACGGAGATGATGAGGAGAAGAAGTGCGGCGAGAGACGCACCGCGAGACGCGACGCGTGAGGCATTGCGCACTGCGGCGCGTGCCGAACTATTCAAGGAGTTGGTTGGGGCACTACGCAACGCGACGGTGTGCCGGCTCGCATCGACGCGGAGCGGGCGCACCCGTGGGGCACGACAGGGAAGCATGAGCTGGACCTCTCACTGATCAGGGAGCTCGTCGCGAACCGCCGCGTCTCGATGGACCGACGCGGCACGACGCGATTGCCCGTGCAGGGAACACGAGCGTGAGCGGGGGAAATCGCCTGGGAAACCGGGAAACGAAAAGCGATGGAAACTGGACCGGGCGCAATATGCCCAAACGTCATCGATCGCTGCAAGTGGGATTCCGTCGTGTGGACGTAAATCTCTGCTGCAAACAGCCTCCGCACTGCCGAGATTCCCCTCTTTTCACCATGAACACCATCTATACGATCGGCCACGGCCGCTCGCCCATCGACGCGTTCATCGCGAATCTGACCCGCCGCGGCGTCGCCGTCGTGTGCGACGTGCGCAGCGCGCCGCGCTCTCGGTGGCCGCAGTTCAACCAGGCCGCGCTCGCGCGCGCGCTGGCCGCGGCCGGCATCGGCTACGAGCACCTTCCGGAGTGCGGCGGCAAGGTCATCGCGCCGCCGCAGGAGCTCGCCCGCGGTCTCGATCGGATCGTCGAGCTCGCGCGCGAGGCGCCGATCGCGATCATGTGCTCGGAGAGCCGCCCGTTGACGACCCACGCGACTCCGCGTGCGAACTGCCATCGCGTCGCAATGCTCTCGATCCCGCTGAAGAAGCGCGGCGCGCACGTCGAGCACATCCTCCCCGACGGGGAGACGATCGAGCTCGACGAGGAGCGGGTGCCATCGGAGTGGTGATCGCCATGCCGTCACGTCGGTGCGCAGCGCGTACGAGCGCGCGGCCGCGACGCGATGGCCTGCCTCTTCTACTTTGTCTCGGGCGCGTAGAACCACATGACGTGGAGCTCGCTGTCGAGCTGGCTGGACGTCGTCAGCAGCACGCGGGCCGACGGGAACTCCTCTCCGCCGAGCACGGCAACGCGGGCGGTGACGCGCAGCGTCTCGCCGGGCGCGAGAACGCGCGGCTCGTGGACGTCGAATCGAACGTCGAGTCCACGCATCTCCTCGGCGAGCGGAGGCTGCACCGTCAATGGCATCTCGCCGATGTTCTCGAGCTCGATCGTCCACGCGCAGTCTCCATCGCAGGGCTCGCGATGCACCGTGTTGATCAGCGAGCGCAGGCGGACGTCGTGTCGGAACGAGACGCGCACGGTGACATCGACGACAGGGCGCACGGGATCGTTGGTCGTGATCGTCAGCGCCTTGGACCACGCCTCGGCGACCTGTCCGCTCGTCTCGATCGTCAACTGCACGCGTGCGGTGTCGCCGGGACCGAGCTCGCGTCGGTCGGGCTCGCCAACGAGGCAGCCGCAGCCGGAGCCGATCGCGATGATCACGAGCGTATCGCTGCCGCTGTTGGTGATTGCCAGATCGCGCACGAAGCGACCGGGTCGGCCGCGGCCGAGATCGACCTGCTCACCGCCGACGACGTGCACGCGAGGCGCGGCGTTTGCGGCGCAAACGGCTGCCGCGAAGGCGATCGCGATCAGGAGGCAACGGTGTAGCGAGAGGATCATGGAGGGGATGGGCAAGCCATTGGCGAATTCGATGAGACGGCCGTAGGTTAGGCGCTCATCCGGAAACTCACAACACCAGGAATCCATGACCCGAGCGATACCGACGACCCGGCCGCTGCGTCGTTCGTTGTGGCTTCCCGCACTTCTCGTCCTCGCCGGATTCGTCGCCGGCGGGCGCAGCGCCGCCGCGATCGACCTTATTCTGCCGACGAGCAACGACGCGCTCTTCCGCGGGGAGGACAGCGTGTTCTACATGCCGACGGCCGCCAGGCGCGACGAGGCATGGAACAGCGGGAAGTTCGGCTTCGTGCGCAATCCCCGCTCGACGCGCGAGGGCACGATCCACCTGCGGCATCACGCCGGCATCGATATCCGCCCGCTGTATCGCGATCGCCAGGGCCGCCCGCTCGATTCGGTGATGTCGGTCGCCGACGGCATCGTCGTCTACACCAACGACACGTCCGGACATTCGAACTACGGCCGGTACGTCGTCGTCGAGCACGTCTGGGATGGCTCTCGCTACTACAGTCTGTACGCGCACCTCGACGAGATCTGGGTCGACTCCGGCGCCATCGTCGAGCAGGGCGCGCTGCTCGGCCGCCTCGGCTATACCGGTGACGGCATCAACCGCGAGCGGGCCCACCTGCACTTCGAGATCAACCTGCTGCTGCACGAACGCTTCGACGAGTGGTTCCCGGTGGGCTTTCGCGGCGAGGTCAACCGCCACGGCTCGTTCAACGGACTCAACCTGATGGCCATTGACGTCGGGCGGCTGTACCTCGCGCTGCGCGAGAACCCGTCGCTGAGCATCGCGGAGTTCGTCGCGGGAGAGATTCCCTTCTACACGGTGACCGTTCCGCGCGGGACCGTCATCGACATGGCGCGGCGGTATCCGTGGCTCGTCACCGCCGAGCCCGGCGAGGAGCATCGATCGTGGACGATCTACTTCGCGCAGCACGGGCTTCCGTTGAAGATCGAGCCCTCGCTCGAGGTCGTCGAGAGGCCCCGGCCGTTCGTCATCCAGATCTCGAAGCTTCCGTACGGCTGGCTCACCAAGTCGATTCTCGCCGGCCACGGCGAGAACTACTCGCTCTCGCGCCAGGGAGAGCGCCTGATCGAGCTGATGACCGCGCAGCCCGATCTGCGCGCCGAAACCGGGCTGAAAGGCCGGTAGCGGCCGTTTTGCGCCATCCGACTTGGGCGTGATTCTTGTCGGAATGTTGATCGCTCTCGCGTCTCGGGCACGTGCGCGGGGGCGACGAACGTGAAACACCACCGATCGAGGAGGAGCACTATGGATCGCTCGTATGATCGTGACCGCGAGGACCGTTCGCGCTATCGCAGCGGCGACTGGGATCGCGGTGAGGAGTATCGACGCCGGGACTGGGAGGATCGCTCCCGCGACTGGGGTCGCAGGACCGGCAATCGCGTCGAGAACTGGGCGGAGCGCACGGGAGACCGGCTCGAGAACTGGGCCGACCGCGCGGGCAACCAGGTCCGCTCGTGGTTCGATGACGATGATGACCGCCGTCGCGGCGAGAGCCGCTACACGAGTTACGACACCGACCGGGGCGACCGCGATCGCCTGTCGACGTCGTACAACTACGGACGCAAAAGTGAACGCGACCTGAATCGGGGAGGCACGGTCCGTCGTGACTACGACTTTGGCCGCCGCCACCTCGAGGATTCCGGCTACAGCGACCGATGGCACGGCCGCGACAACGACAACGACTGGAGCCGCGAGCATCCGCGCTCGCGCCAGTACGGTCCCACATCGCAGAGCTCGCTCTACGACACCCCGAACCGCAGCAGCTACGGCTCGAGCGGCACGTGGGGCACGCGGAGCGAGTATCGCGGCGATCGTGACCGCGACCTCGATCGCGAGCGCGACTGGCGCAGCGACCGCGGCAGCGAGTGGCGCGGCGACCTGCGGAACGACACGAACCCCGAGGACCGCGGCATGTTCGAGCGCGCCGGCGACGAGGTCCGCTCGTGGTTCGGCGACGACGACGCCGAGCGCCGCCGTCGCATGGACGAGCGCCGCGACCGCGCAGAGGATCGCCGCGAGGATCGCCGTGAGAGCTACGGCCGCAGCCGCGACGACAGCACCTGGTGGTGATCGTCGCACGCGCGCGAGGCGACTCGCTCGCGTGACGGCCGCTTCAACGGGCGCCTCGTACCACGGGGCGCCCGTTCTGTTATCTTCTCAGCAACGACCACGAGACGATGAGACGCAAAGCCCTTCCCCACCGACCCGATTCGACCCGTTCGAATTACATCACCGCCGAGGGCTACCGACGCCTTCGCGAGGAGATGCGGCAGTTGTGGCAGGAGGAGCGTCCGAAGGTCACCCAGGCGGTCTCCGATGCGGCGGCCCTCGGCGACCGCTCCGAGAACGCGGAGTACATCTACGGGAAGAAGCGGCTGCGCCAGATCGACGGACGCCTGCACTACCTGAAGAAGCGCCTCGAGGCGCTCACCGTCGTGACGCCGTCGCAGGCGAACGCCGGCAAGGTGTACTTCGGCGCGTGGGTGCGCCTCGAAAGTGAGAAGGGAACGATGGTGCGCTATCGCATCGTCGGACCCGACGAGATCGACCTCGATCGCGGGATGATCAGCATGGACTCCCCGCTCGGCAAGGCGCTGATGCGTCGCGAGGTCGGCGAGACGATCACCGTGCAGCGGCCCATCGGTGACCTGAGCTACCGGATCCTCGAGGTGCAGTACGTGCCCTTCGACGACATGCCCGAGACGGTCGAGCTCGATGAGGAACTCGTCGGCGCGGGCGAAGGCGCGATGGCCGATGCCGATCTCGCGGATGTCGATCTCGACCATGTCGATGTCGATCTCGACGTCGCCGATCTCGACGAGGAGCTGGATCTCGGCGACCTGGACAAGGAGCTGGGCGACGCATGAACCGACCGATCCAGATATCGCTCGACGCGGTCATGGCGGCCTCGGACGAGTCGCCACCGGCATTCGCGTGGGAGGAGTGGTACGAGGGCGTGGGCGGCCGCACGATCGACCTTCCGGAGGTCCGCCATTACCACGAACTGATCTTCAACGAGCAGATCCCGCGCTTCACCGGCGAGGTCGCGCCGACGCGTCACGAGTTCGCCTCGGCTGCGGAGGCATCGGCGCACATCAAGGCGCGCGCGCTCGAGTTAGGAGCCGACATCGTCGGCATCTGCGAGATCGAGCCATCGGACATCTACCGCGGCCGCGGCGTCACCGAGCGGTATGCGATCGCGCTCGGCCAGCGGATGCGCTATCGCGAGTTCCAGACCGTGCCCTCGCGCGAGGCGGCCATCGAGTGCATGCGGATCTACTATTCGCTCGGGCAGGTGGTGATCGACCTCGCCGACCACATCCGCTCGCTCGGATACTCCTGCGAGGTCGAGCATCCGGTCGGCGACAGCAACCTGCTGCACATCCCGATCGGCCTGAAGGCGGGCTTCGGCGAGCTTGGCCGCCACGGATCGATCATCCATCCGAAGCTTGGCCCCCTCTTCCGCATGGGCAGCGTCGCGACGTCGATTCCGATGGAGATCGACCACCCGATCGACGCGGGGATCGCGCGCTTCTGCGACACCTGCCGCGCGTGCCGCATCTACTGTCCAGCCGACGCGGTGCCCGACGAGCGGAGTCCCGAAGCCGGCCGCGATCATCTCGGCAACGACCGGTACGTCGTCGATACCGGCCGGTGCTTCCCCTACTTCGCGAAGCACTACTACTGCTCGGCCTGCCTGCCGGTCTGCGTCTACAATCACAAGGAGTGGGCGCGCGACTTCGAGGGATTCCAGACCAGAATCTTCCCGGAGGTCATCATGACGCCGCCGCCGGCTCCCTTCGACGGCGTCGACGCCGAGCACCGGCACGCCTACCCGCCGCTGAAGCGACAGCCCGGCGAGCCGGGCGACGATCGCGCCTCGACGGCTTGATGATTGCACGAACGCCGACTCGCGCCGCCGCAACTCGAACGCACTCGCGTAAACGGAACGAGCGCGATCGGCATCTCAGCCGACCGCGCTCCGGTCCGTCCCCGCCTCTCGATCCCTCAGGCCCGTCCCCGCTTCTCGATCCCCTTCGTCGTCGTCCTACGCCTGCTCCGCCTCGACGGTCTGGGCGACCTCCTGCTTCAGGAGCTCCACGTTGATCGTGATCTTCACCTCTTCACCGACGAGCACTCCGCCGGCCTCGAGCGCGTGGTTCCAGACGAGTCCCCAGTCCTTGCGGTTGATCGTGCCGCGGGCCTCGAAGCCGGCACTCGTCGCGCCCCAGGGGGCGGTCGCGATGCCGTTGTACTCGGCCTCGAGCACGACTGGACGGGTCACGTCGCGGATCGTCAGATCGCCGGTCAGCCGGAACGTGCGGTCGTCGATCTTCTCGACGCCCGTGCTCTTGAACTTCAGCGTCGGATACTGCTCGGTCATCAGGAAGTCCGGTGACTTCAGGTGACCGTCGCGCTGCGCCTCGCGCGTGTAGATGCTCGTCGCGTCGATCTCCACGTCGACGCTGAGGTCGAGCGGGTTGGTCTCATCGAACTCGACCGTGCCGGTGAAGTTCTCGAAGCGGCCGCGAACGTTCGAGAGCATCATGTGACGAACCTTGAACTCGAGCTGAGAGTGCGCCGGGTCGATGTGCCATGCCATGGTGATATCCTCGTGGGAGTTGAGTGTCAATTACCTGTCAGAACAAATATACGTCATAACAATAGTCGTTGCAACATCTATTTAGACGTACGTGATCCGACGTTCGTGCATGACCGTTCCCGGTGGCGCAAACGGGCGAGAACTTTTCGTGGCTGCGCTGACAATTGCGGTGGGGACGCGTTATCTTCAGACACCCACACCGTTGCTCGTATCCCTTGACAGGCGCAGGCAACCTCATGAGCGCTCTGAAGGACCCGGTTCTGGCCGACGGCGATCGCACCACCGCCGACCTGCGATTCTGCGGCGAACAGTTCGAGTCGATCCGCGGCGACCTCATCGATCTGACGTCCGGACATTCGGTCGCGCAGCTCGAATGGCAGCCCAATGCCTCGACCTGGTCAATCGCGCAGTGCATCGAGCATCTCAGCGCCGCCACCGAGGTCGATCTGCGGAGACTGACGGCGATGATCGTGCTGGCCGGCGCCGCCCATCGCGGCCGACCTGGACCATGGCGATCGAGACCGCAAACGCCCGCGCTCGTTCTGCACGACTCGCCGCGAGCGTCGCTCGGCTCACCATCCGGCGCCCTGCTGGCGCCACCGGCGACGAACGCCGCGCAGGCGGTCAACCGGTTCCTCATGCTCAACCGCCGACTGCTCGAGGTCATCGAGCGTGCCGGGCGCATCGCTCCGCTCGTCTCGCGCAACCGCACGTCGGCCGTCCTGCTCGATCTCGTCGGACACTCGCTCCAGCTCAATGCACTGCACCACTGGCGCTACCTGCTGCAGGCACGTCGTGTCACTGAGTTCCCCGCGTTCCCGCATCATTGAGCGCGTGCCCGCATGGTTGAGTGCGTGCCCGCTCGCCGTTCCGCTCCTTCGCCCACGCCGACGCTACCCGACTCTCCCGCCGAGCTCTTGATCACGCCTCGTGACCGTCCGCCACGATCGCGGCTCGAACGAGCCCGGATACGGCATGAAATCGACCGTATCGTTCGTGGCATGTCCATTGGGCCCGCGCTCTGCAGCACTCCATGCAGAGGAACCCCATGCGAATCGCTCGACTTCGTACGCTGGCGGCCCTACTCCTACTCGTGACGGCCGCGCCCGCTCCCGCCCAGCAGATCCTGTTTCCCGACGATGACATCAGCCGACACTGGGTCGCGTCGATGGCGATCGGACTGGCGAGTCCGTTCTCGGCCAGAGACTTTTCGGCCCAGTGGAACGGTCGCCGGACATTCTCGGCCACCGTCGAGTACTTCCCAACCGCCGACGCCTCCTTCGGCCTCTTCGCCACGCACGCCCTGTTCGACCACACCGGATTGAACGAGTCGGGCGATGCCACGTGCATGCTCGGCGTCGTTCGCGAGCAGTACGGTGGCGGGCTGAACGTCCGCGTCTATCCGGTCCGGTGGGCCGGCGTCGGAATGACGCTCGCCGGCATCGTCGGCGCGGTCGACGTCTCGCGCGATCGACCGATCATCGAGGCCGACGGCAGCGTCTCGTCGCTCGTGCGGCTTCCCTCGTCATTGGACTTGATCGTCGGTGGCACGTTCGGCATCGAGACGACGCTGTTCCCGGGAACCGCAGCGGCGCTCGAGGCGGGTCTGGAGGCGACCGACAACCAGATCACGTTCAACGTGTCGGTCGTCGCAAGGGCCTCCGTCAGGATGATCCTCTGAGCACGTCATCGCCCAGTGAGTCTCGATTGCCTAGCGCAACTCGAGCTCGAGCTGCGGTGGCGTCTCGCCTGTGAGATTTGAGACCGTCAATCCCATCAGCCGCACGGGGCGCAGCGGTGGCGTCGGCTGCTGCAACAGCTCGCGACCGATCGCGAGCAGCTCGTCGACCGTGTGCACGTCGTGCGAGAGCGTGCGGCTGCGCGTGGTGATGGCGAAGTCGTGGTACTTGATCTTGAGCGTCACCGTCCTGCCTGCCGCCTCCGATCGCTCCATGCGCTCGCCGACCCGGCGAGCGACCGCGACGAGCCGCGCGTCAAGCTCTTCGGGTTCGTGCACGTCACGCTCGAACGTCTGCTCGCCGCCGATCGACTTGCGCGCGCGATGCGGATGCACCTCGCGATCGTCGATGCCGCGAACGATCCGGTAGTAGTAGCGGCCGGCGCGGCCGAAGATCGATCCGAGGTCGGCCTCGCTCCACGCGAGCAGGTCGGCGCCCGTCTCGATCCCGCGCTCTCGCATGCGCGCGGCGGTGACGTGTCCGACACCGTAGAAGCGCTCGATCGGCAGCGCCGCCATGAACGCCTCGGCCTGCTCCGGCAACACCACCGTCAGCCCATCGGGCTTGTTCATCGCCGAGGCCGTCTTCGCCAGGAACTTGTTGTACGAGACCCCGGCCGATGCCGTCAGTCCGGTGACCTCGCGAATCTCGGCGCGGATCGCCTCGGCGATGAGGGTCGCCGACGGAGGGCCCTTCAACGGCTCTGTCACGTCGAGGTAGGCCTCGTCGAGCGAGAGCGGCTCGACCAGGTCGGTGTAGCCATGGAAGATCTCCCTGATCTGCTGCGAGACGATCCGATAGACGTCGAACCGGGGGCGCACGAAAATCAGGTCGGGACACAGCCGCGCCGCGCGTGCCGACGGCATCGCCGAGCGGACGCCGAAGCGCCGCGCCTCGTAGCTCGCCGCCGCCACGACGCCACGCAACGAGGTCCCGCCAACGGCAACCGGACGGCCACGCAGCTCCGGAGCATCGCGCTGCTCGACCGAGGCGTAGAAGGCGTCCATGTCGACGTGGATGATCTTGCGCATGAGCGTTCGGATGCGGGAAGCTAGCGGTGGGCTTCAGCAGAGTCGGACGCATCGCGACCGGTCCGACGGGCGGCGCCGTTCGGCCGGGCACACAATAGAAGCAGCCGAGCGAGGGTCTCTTCGCTCGGCTGCAATATCAGGGATTCCCCATCCCTTCGGTACCACGATCTATGCGATCTCGTCGTCTCCGTTCGAGCGCAGCGACGGGACGCGT
This sequence comes from Kapaibacterium sp. (SeqCode), assembly GCA_035539855.1. Taxonomy (GTDB): domain Bacteria; phylum Bacteroidota; class Ignavibacteria; order OLB7; family OLB7; genus DATLHO01. The sequence goes on from DATLHO010000032.1 coordinate 25,285, forward strand.
CGCGCGGCAATCAGGTTCGGAGCCACCCCGCCAGTGTTGGGATCCTCACAGGACTCTGCGTCCCGCCCTGTGGCAAGCGCCCGCCGGTAGGTCACCGACGTTGCAGCAATGCGCGAAGCACCGCCGCAGCACTCAACAATAGGAGCCGCTCGTCCGGATTCGGTCACACGAACACGAAACGGCGGTGTCGCTCAGAATTTCTTCGTGATCATGTCCATGAGCGCCTGCGGAAGCTCGCCCGCCTTCTGCAGTCGCTGAATGAACTTCACAGGGAAATCATACCCGTTGAAGCTCGCCGAGTTGACCCGCACGATCGTGTTGTCCGGGTTGACGCTGACGCGCGCCACCCCCTCCTCGAGATCCTTGCGGACCTCCGGCCAGTTCTCCTTCGTTACGAGCATGACGGTCGTGATTGGCTGTCGTGGAATGTCTCCGGGTTCCTGAGTCAGGTCCCCGTGCCGGCTCCAGGTCCCTGACCGGACCGATCGGACCGTGCGATAATAACACCTGGCGCCGATCGATCGCAGGCCGTTCTCGCGCTTTCCTCGTTGCAGTCGAGCAGGGTCGCGGCGAAGACACCTAAACCCGGAGCGCCGGCGTCGCGTCCACAGGTATCACCGGTGCACCACGCGGCGTCGGCACGACAGTCCAGGCGGCGCACCACGCGGCGCGACACGACTCTCGCACACCATCGCTTCGGGGTCCGGCCCGAACGACGCGAGCACTCACCAGGTTCTCAAACAGACATCTCATACAGCCCGATGAATCCAAGGCGTCTGCTTCTCCCCCTGCTCCTCATCGGCGGACTCTCGCTCGCCGGCTGCGACATCGAGCCGGTCGATCCGTCGGAGATCCTCACGCTCGGCGGCGTCGTGCTCGACGACGCGACCGGCGCCCCGATCGCGGGCGCAACCGTCGCGACGATTCCCACGACGACCCAGGTGACGACCGGATCCGATGGCCGCTATACGATCACCGGAGTCGCGGGCGGATACTACACGCTGACGGCGAGCGCGCCGGGCTACCGAACGGGCCACGTCGAGATCGCCGCGCGCTCGACAAACGAACCGGACACGCTGCGGCTCACCGAGGCGTTCCCGAATGCGGGGCTCGTGCTGTACCTCCCGCTCAACGGAAACGCCGTCGACGCGAGCGGCCGGGGACACAACGGGCACGCGGTGGCGACGGGCAACACCGCCGATCGCTTCGGTCAGCTCGACGGTGCGTTGCTCTTCGACGGTCGTGCGAGCACGATCACGATCGCCAACGCGGCGGACCTGAACTTCACCACGGGATCGGACTACTCCGTCGTCGCCTGGGTGCGCTTCTCCGGGCTGCAGGCGCAGCGTCCCGGCGTCGTCGCAAAAGGCAACGGCGGTTCCGCCGGTCGCGGCTACGAGTTGCGGATCACCGGCGGCAAGGCCGAGGCGGAGATCGCGACATCACTTGGATCGACCGGCGCGCGGGCCGACCGTCTCATCAACGACAATCGCTGGCACATGATCGGTCTGGCGACGGAGAAGTCGCGCGGGTTGCTGCACTTCTGCCTCGACGGAGACCTGGTCGACGTCGTGCCGAGCACTGTTCTCGGTGGCGACATCGCGTCGGCCGCGAGCCTGGTGATCGGGCGAAGCGCCGCGACCGGCGCCTACTTCGATGGCGCGATCGACGATGTGAGGGTCTTCGGTCGTCGACTCACCAAGGAAGACTTCCGCCTGCTGTACCGCGAGCGCGGTTACTGACAGGCGCTCGGATACCGTACCGGCAGAGCGTTCTCATTCCGGGTCGGGTCGCCGGACATCGAGGCGAGCCTCCGCGGATCCCGTCTAGCCACCGCTTACGACGAGGCCCTCTCCAGAAATCTGGAGAGGGCCTCGTCCGTTCGTCGCTCTGCCGGCATCACGCCGGCTCGATTCGTTCGCCTAGCGGGCGACCGTGATGCGCTCGACCACGCTGCTGGTGCCGGCGGTGCGCACGCGCACCGTGTAGCTGCCGCTGGCGAGATCCGTCGCATCAAGCGCGATCGTACCCGAGGTCGTCACCACGCCGAGCGAGCGCACCAGGCGACCCGCATCGTCAAAGAGATCAACCGTCGAGCTCGACGTCACACCCGAGAGCGTGATCGTCGCGGTCGCACGGACCGGGTTCGGCGCCACCGACAGGCGGAGGCCGCCCGTCGTCGCCGACGTCAGCTTCACCGTCTGCTGACGCTCCACGACACGCTCGCCATCCAGGCTCGTCGTCACCAGGCGGTAGACGTACTCGCCACCGGCGACGACGTCGCGATCGATCACGCGGTAGTCCGCGCCG
>DATLHO010000033.1:0-3366 GCA_035539855.1 Kapaibacterium sp. (SeqCode)
GAGATCGCGTCGATGGCGATCGAGCGCGCGGAGAAGACGGCGACGGGCATCGGGACGTTCGAGCTGGTTGAGCGCACGAGCCCCCGCGGCACGGCGACCAACGGCGCGGACTACCGCGTGATCGATCGCGACGTCGTCGCCGGCGGCGAGTACGTCTACCGCCTGGTGACGACGAGCCTGGAAGGCGAGCGTGTCGTGGAGCGTCAGCAGACGGTGAAGCTGACGTCGGCGACGACGGGCGGTCTCCGCCTGTCGGTGGCGCCGAACCCGGTTCGCGCGACCGCGACGATCACGCTCTCGGGTGTGACGGCGAGCTCGACGGTCGAGCTCTACGACGAGGCCGGACGCCTGGTGCGCGACCTCGGCGTGGTGACGACCTCGGGCACGATCGCGCTGGATGCGACGGATCTCGCCAGCGGCAGCTACACGGTGCGCGTGCGCACCGCCGGCACCAGCAGCGTGGTCGAGCGCGTCACCGTGACCCGCTAACCAACTGACACGAGTCGGCGGATCGGACCGGCGGCGCGAGCTGCCGGTCCGATCAAGCCCGACGGAGCGACTGTATGACAGCGCCCTCTCCATGCGATGGAGAGGGCGCTGTTTCGTTTTTCGGCGGAATTCATCGCATTTCCAACGCGACGATCACCAGGTGTGGCTCTGGCCGTCGTGGCCATCCCGCGTGCGACGGCCTCGACGTCTCACATTGTCGTTGAATCGCCAGCTCCGAGTCATTGCCAGCATCCCCATGCACCCGTAACCTTCCCCGCTTCTGCAGGGTTCTAGCGGTACGAGGCTATTCCCTCCGACCCCACTCTCGCCGGCGTGAGCCGGAACGGAGAGCATCCCCCGCAGATCGTACTGTCTATCGTGCAATTGCACCTGATCAACGAGGTCGAGCGCGGACCCACCCCGTGCCCGCCGACTACTTTCCTAATAGCGGAGCTATTCATGCGCTTCCGAACGTTACCAGTGAGCACGGCCGCGACGACGGCGCGAAGGACCTCCGTCCTTCGAACCGTCGCGATGCTCGTTCTGCTGGCCCTGGGCCTCTCCACCGGGACCCAGGCCCAGATCCAGACCCAGGCCGAGGCCAACATTCCGTGGAATGGCTACACGCCGCTGCGGATCACGAACAACTTCGAGTCGATCGTCAACAACGGCGGCACGTTCCTCGTCAACGGCGACGACGCGACCCGCAACGTGACGCTTCCGTTCGCCTTCTTCTTCATCGACCAGGGATACTCGACGATCTCGGTCAGCACCAACGGCTGGTTGTCGTTCAACACGACGACGGCGGCTCCTTACACGCCGCAGCTCAATCCGGGTGTCACCCCGAACCGGAGTGTCTACGCGTTCTGGACGGACTGGTATCCGACCGGCGCGGGCCAGGGCGTGTACTACCGCTTCGACGGCGTCGCCCCGAACCGCGTGGCGATCATCGAGTGGTACGGGCCGAACATCGCGGTCACCGGCACGGTCGGTAATGCGCAGGTCAAGCTCTTCGAGAACCGCGTGATCGAGTGGCACTATGGTCCCAGCATCAACAGTTCGAATAGCTCCTACTACTCTCCGATCGGACTGAAGGACGTCGGACAGTACCAGGGCGATCCGACCGGCTCGAGCGACAATCAGAAGTACCTGCTCTTCAATGACCCGGAGCGCCGGACGACGCCGGTGGCGTACACGCGCCTGCGCACCGGCAACGGCTCGTTCCAGCCGGAGTGGTACTCGAACATGTATTCGCCGTTCGAGACCTACTTCCACACGCGCTTCCCGACCCTCGGCGGACAGCAGGTCGGTTTCCGCGTCGTGCGTACGCTCGACGACGTAACGGCCGATTCGGTCTGGTTCACGCCGACCCGCGTTTCGAGCGCCTATCCTTCGGGAGCGAGCGTGACGATCAACGCCCGCTTCAGGAACGTCGGCGTCAACACGCGGACGAACCTGCCGGTCCGCGCCGATGTCTATCGCAACGGCGTCTACCTCGAGTCACGCACCAGCACGGTCTTCACCAGCGGCGGCGGCTTCGGAGCGATCGACTTCACGTCGTTCGCACAGATCACTGCTCCGTCGACGAACTTCACCGGGGCATACGAGGTTCGCGTCTACCCGCAGCTGACGGGCGACGAGGACGCGACGAACGACACGGTGCGCGGCACGTTCTACATCTCGCGCAGCAACGACGTCACGCCGTACTCGATCCAGCAGCCGAGCCCGAACACTCCGCCGCTGTTCCAGAAGTACCCGGTGGGCATCGGCGTGCCGATCGAGATCCGCTATCTCAACATCGGCCTGCTGCAGCAGAGCAACGTCAAGGTCGGCTACTACATCACCGACGCCTCGGGCAACGTCGTCATGCGCGACAGCACCGTGCTGGCCGGCCTGTGGCCGTCGCTGACCTATCGCGACCATGTCTATCCGGCATGGACGCCGACGACGCCCGGTAGCTACTTCATCCGCGCGATCACGATGATGGCCGGTGACGAGGAGATCCTCAACGACACGTTCCCGAAGCTTCCTGCGACGGGGCTGCCGTTCGAGGTTCGCTACGAGATCGAGATCCTCGCGCTCGCGCCGCCGCTCGGCACCGTCTCGCCGTTCCCCACGGAGACCGGCCAGACCTACGCGATCGGCAAGCCGGCCAAGGTCTCGGCGACCTTCGGCAACTCGGGCGTTTCCGACGCGACCAACGTTCCGGTTCGCGTTCAGATCCGCAACGGAAGCACGGTCGTCTACGATCGCACAGCGACGGTCCTCGACATCACCGGTGGTGGCGGGCGGACCGAGCAGCGCTTCCCGGATTTCTACCCGACCACTGCCGGCACGTACTGCGCGACCGCGTTCAGCGAGTACGCGCAGGAGCCGCTTCGCGGCAACGACACGATGACGTGGTGCTTCACCGTGAAGCCCGCGCTCAGCGGCACGATCCGCATCGGCTTCGGTGAGCGCTTCGCCTCGATTCAGGAGGCGCGTGACTCCCTCTTCTATTACGGCGTCGCCGGTCCGGTCAACTTCGAGCTGACCAACGACACGTATACGATCACGACGACCGAGATCGCCCGTCCGGCGCTCGATCTTCGCGGACGCATCGTCGGCGTCGGCGCGAACGCTCCGGTGACCTTCCGACCCGCGCTCGGCAAGACGATGGTCACGATCGCGCTGCGCAGCGCCTCGGGCATCGGCATGTGGTTCGGACAGCTCGACACGTCGAATCCGTCCGGCTATATCACGTTCGACGGCACGACGCGCAAGGCGCTGACGATCACCTACGAGAACACGAACACGAACACGTCGCAGCCGGCGTACCAGCGCTCGCTGCCGATGTTCTACGGCCAGGGCGCGTCGAACTACGCGATCCTCAACACG
>DATLHO010000034.1:0-4736 GCA_035539855.1 Kapaibacterium sp. (SeqCode)
AACGGGGCCGCGCTACTCGAGACGCGCTGTTGCGCGGAACCACAATAGCGCTATCTTCGTGCCGCTCCGTTGTGAGCGCTCACCATCGACCCAGGTCCGACTCCAGGTCTCACCAACTTCCCGGCTGCGCGAATCGGGCACGCGCGCAACCGCTCCTCCCCTTACTCCCGATACCTCTGTACTCCCCATCGGCGCTCGGTCAATCCGAGGCGCGCATTCTCAACACGAGGAACTGCATGAGTAAGCTGGTACTCCGTGCGGTAGCTCTGCTTGCATTGTTCGCAAGCATGGCTATCAGCACACCATTGTTCGCCCAGGGCGCGGCGGACGATCACACCGTTCTGATTCTCAACTCGAGCGTATCCGGTGGCATGTCGAGCGACGAGGCGATCGAAGCCCTGGGCATGGGCATGACCGTCGAGCTCGCCAGCGACGTTCAATGGGCGGCCAAGAGCGCTGCGGACTTCGCGACCTATCGCGCGATCATTCTTGGTGACCCGAACTGCTCAACGAACCCGGGTGTGTCGCTTGCGGCGGCAACCGCGAACACGTTGACGTGGGGACCTGCCGTCACCGGCAACATCTTCATCATCGGCAGCGATCCGGTGCTCCACAACAAGGTTCCCGTCACGAACGCAGGCATCGCCTTCGCGATCGCCGACGCGAATAAGACCGGTCTGTACATGACTCTGTCGTGCTACTACTACGACGCAGGCGCGTTCACGCCGGTCCCCTCGCTGGCCGGTCTCGGCACGTTCACGATCCGCGGCGTCGGCTGCTACGACAACGCGCACATCACCGCGACGCACCCGGCGCTTGCCGGTCTGACCGATGCGTACATGTCGGGCTGGGGCTGCACGGTCCACGAGACCTTCGACACCTGGCCGGTCACGTTCCAGGTCCTGGCGATCGCCCGTGATGCCGGTGCGGTGTACACCGCGCCGGACGGCAGCGTCGGCGTTCCGTTCATCCTGGCACGTGGCGCCACGGTCATCAGCGACATCTCGATCGAGCCGCTGACCGCGACGGGTGCGACCGGCACCGATCACACGCTCACCGCGACGGTCACCGAAGACGACGTCGCCGTCATGGGCGCGAGCGTCACGTTCACCGTCATCAGCGGACCGAATGCCGGCGCGACGTCGACGAGCTCGACGGATGATGGCGGCCAGACGACGTGGACGTTCTCGAGCGCACTGACGGGAACCGACCTGATCCGCGCGTCGTTCGTCGACGGCGACGGCACGACCCAGACTTCGGACGTCGCCGAGATGGTCTGGACCGAGCCGGTCATGGAGATCATCGGCCAGCCCGAGGATCAGACCGTCTGCACCGGTGGCTCCGCGAGCTTCACCGTCACGACGATCGGCGATGACCTGAGCTTCGCATGGTACAAGGACGGCCTCGGCGCCCTTGCCGACGGCGGCAACATCTCGGGCGCGTCGACCGCGACGCTGACGATCTCGCCGGCCACGACGGCCGACGCGGGCGACTACTACGTCGTCGTCTCGGGTCCGGGCGGAGAGCTCACGAGTGAGATGGCGACGTTGACGGTGCATGCACCGCCGACGATCACCGTGACCGTCGACCCGAGCTACCTCTGGCCGCCGAACCACTCGATGATCCCGATCACCGCGACGGTCGTGACCACGGGCGACTGCGGTCCGCTCACGGTCGAGCTGGTCTCGGTCACGAGCAACGAGCCCGATAACGCCAACGGCAACGGCGACGGCAACACCGTCGACGACATCCAGGGTGTCGACACTGGCGCCGATTATGCGTTCAGCGTTCGCGCCGAGCGTGCGGCGGGCGGCACGGGTCGCGTCTACACGGTGACCTATCGCGTCACCGACGCGGCGGGCAACGAGGCGACGGGGACGGCGACGATCAGCGTTCCGCTGAATCAGCGCTAGTCGCTCGAGCGAACACGGCAGACACAGCGCGGGCCTGATGCAATTTGGCATCGGGCCCGCGCGCGTTGTTCCATGGCCGTTGTATCTAGCTGCGTCCCCGGCGCCGGCGCAGGCCCAGCGCCGAGGCGCGGGCGGCGACGCCGGTCTCGTGGCGGTTGAGGCGCTCGGCGACTTCGCTCGGCGACATCGTGCCCCAGAGCTTGCGCAGCATCGCCTCGTCGGCGTCGGTCCACGCGCGCGACAGCGGGCGGGCGCGATAGCCGTGCTCGGCTGCGATCCTTCGGATCACGTGGACGCTCGTCCCGATCTTCGTCGCCATCGTCGAGAAGGGGATTCGTCCCAGGTTCTGGACGATGTAGCGCAACTGCTTTCCTTTCGGCTCGACGTGCTTCGACTTCTCGCGAATGCCGAGACGCGCGGCCTTCAGCGAGACCGAGTCCTCGGAGCGGCCGAGCTCCTCTGCGATCTCGCGCAGCGTCATCCTCCCATAGTTCTCGCGCAGGAAGGCGTCCTCGATCGGCATCCACTTCGGCGGCAGCGCCCGGGTCAGCCCGTGCAGGCGCAGCCGGGCGCGCACCGCCTGTTCCGATCGCGCCAGCGTCCGCGCGATCGCCGCGACGCTGCGCTTCGGGTAGTTCTTGATGACGTATCGATCTTCGAACGCGGTCCACTCCTCGCGCGGAGGCCGCGTCAGCCCACGGCGATAGGCCTGGTTGCGGATCGCCTGGGGTGTGCGGCCAAGCAGACGGGCGAGGTACTGCGCCCCCTGCCGGCGGTAGTGCTTGCGCAACAGCTCCTCGTCCTCGTCGGTCCACTCCTCGGCCGAGCGGTCCTCGGCCATCGGCGGCAGCTCCTCGTCCCGGATCAGGCGACGATGGGTCGGGCGGTTCCGTGAGTCTTTCATGGGACTGGCCAATGCGTCGGCGCGGGGGAACTCCCGCAGGTGTCTTCGGTGAGAAGATATCCCGCGTCGCGGCGCCGCACCATCAGCAGGAACCTGATAGCGCGGTTCGGCCATTCCAGCATTTCCCGTAGCTTCGACCCCACGTTCCACACTCATTTCAACCCGGTATCGACACTCGCGATGTATCCCAAACGCACGCATTACGCGGGGGCGCTCACCGCGTCGCCCATCGGCAAGACGGTCACCCTCAACGGCTGGGTCGCGACACGCCGCGATCTCGGCGGGCTGATCTTCGTCGACGTGCGGGATCATACCGGGATCGCCCAGGTCGTCTTCTCGCCGCAGCACGTCCCCGCGCTGATGGAGCAGGCGGCGGAGCTGCGCAACGAATTCGTCATCGCCGTCACCGGTGAGGTCCGCCGCCGCGAGCGACCCAATCCCAATCTGCCGACCGGCTCGATCGAGATCTACGCGACCGAGCTGGTCATTCTCAATCGCGCCGACACGCCGCCGTTCGAGGTGGGCAACCGCGCCGCCGCGAGCGAGGAGCTGCGGCTGAAGTACCGCTACCTCGAGCTGCGCGATCCTGAGCTCCAGAGGATCCTCCGCATCCGCAACCAGGTCTACAAGGTCACGCACGACTTCTTCGCCGAGAACGGCTTCGTCGAGATCGAAACCCCGATGATGGTCCGCGCCACGCCAGAAGGCGCGCGCGACTATCTCGTGCCGTCGCGCGTGCACCCGGGGAGCTTCTACGCGCTGCCGCAGTCGCCGCAGATCTACAAGCAGTTGCTGATGGTCGCCGGCTTCGATCGCTACGTGCAGATCGCCAAGTGCATGCGCGACGAGGACCTCCGCGCCGACCGCCAGCCGGAGTTCACGCAGATCGACATCGAGATGTCGTTCGTCGATCAGGAGGATGTGCTCACGCTCGTCGAGCAGTTCCTCGTGCGCGTCTGGAAGGACGTCAAGGGAATCGATCTCGAGCTTCCTCTGGCGCGCATGCCCTACGCCGAGGCGATGCGGCGCTACGGTTCCGACAAGCCAGATACGCGCTTCGCGATGGAGCTCGTCGACGCCGGAGACCTTCTCGGGGCGAGCGAGTTCGCCGTCTTCAAGGGCGCGCTCGGCTCCGGCGGCGCGGTCATCGGCCTGAACTTTCGCGGCGGTGCGCACTACTCGCGCAAGCTGATCGACGAGCTCACCGAGCACGTCAAGCGCTATCGGGCGAAGGGACTGGTCTGGCTGAAGGTCACGGCCGACGACATGGAGGGCGGCTCGGCGAAGTTCCTGTCGAGCGAGGAGAAGAGCGCGCTGCGCACGCGGATGGAGGCGGGGGAGGGAGACATGCTGCTGCTGGTGGCCGACGAGACGTACACGGCGCAGACGGCGCTCGGACAACTGCGCCTCGAGATCGCGCGCCGCGAGAACCTCATTCCGAAGAACGTCGACGCGCCGCTGTTCATCGTCGACTTCCCGATGTTCGAGCCGGAGCTCAACGCCACGACGGGACAGCCCGTGCCGGCGCATCATCCGTTCACGTCGGTCAAGCCCGAGGACATGGAGCTGCTCGACACCGATCCGCTTCGGGCGCGCGCCAACGCGTACGACCTGGTGATCAACGGCTACGAGCTCGCCTCGGGAAGCATCCGAATCCACGATCGCGAGATGCAGTCGAAGATCTTCGCGCTCATCGGGCTGTCGGAGGAGGAGGCGAGGCGGAAGTTCGGGTTCCTCCTCGATGCCTTCCGCTACGGCGCACCGCCGCACGGCGGCATCGCTCCGGGGCTCGACCGTCTGATCATGATCCTCGCGGGCACCGACAACATCCGCGACGTCATCGCGTTCCCGAAGACCGCCTCGGCCGCCTCGTTGATGGACGAGACGCCGTCGCCGGCCGACGCGCAGGCGCTCGCGGC
>DATLHO010000035.1:0-4478 GCA_035539855.1 Kapaibacterium sp. (SeqCode)
CGATCAACACCATCAAGACGCACGTCTCGAACCTATTCGACAAACTCGGCGCGCGCAATCGAATCGACGAGCTCGTACGCGCGAAGGATGCGGGGATACTGGAGGAAGGGTGAACCTCACCCCCCCTACGCAACCTCACCCCCCTACCCCCCTCTCCGAATACGGAGAGGGGGGAGAGAGGAGGATACTACGGGGTTTGTCTGTAGAGGGCTTCCGTCCCTTGCGCAGCTGTCCCCTGCGCAGCTGTCCCCTGCGCAGCTGTCCCCTGCGCAGCTGTCCCCTGCGAAGCTGTCCCTTGCGCAGCTCTCCCCCGCGTCGCCTTTTCCACGCCGACGGTGGATAACCTCCGCGCGAATGGGGAAAAGATCGACTCTGAACAGCCGTTATTACTAGCGTGAGAAGTCCGCACGCGGGAGTGAGCGGCCCGGTATATTCGGTTCCCCCAGCGATGCCACTGCGACGCCACGGTGCGCCCTGCACAACCATCGGGGAGACCCCCGGGACCGGGAGGAGACGGTTCCGTCGCGCGATCCGGCGCACGGAACAACCGTTATGGCAGGCGTCGGCATCGACCCCGACTGGCGCGCTTTCTGAGCGAACCGCATCCGCATCGCGACGCTTTGCGCACACGATGGCGCAGCCATCGTGATGCACATCTTCAGCACATCATTCCGACAACATCGAGCACGCCTGCTGTCCGCGATCGAGCGGCGGACGCGCGTGCGAATACACTCACGAGGTCACGATCCATGAAAGTCAACCGCCGGTTTACGAAGACGGGCAGAAACGTCTACGACCAGTTCGAGTACGTGCAGCGCTCGTCGGTGCTGCGCAATCCCGACGGCTCGGTTGTGTTCGAGATGAATGACATCGAGGTGCCGGCGGAATGGTCGCAGGTCGCCACCGACATCCTCGCGCAGAAGTACTTCCGCAAGGCCGGTGTGCTGCAGGTCGACGCCGACGGCGATCCGATCCTCGATGACGACGGCAACCGCGTCTACGGTCCGGAGCGGACGCTGCGCCAGGTGGTGCATCGCCTCGCCGGCTGCTGGGCGCAGTGGGGTCGGGACAACAACTACTTCGACAGCGAGGCCGACGCACAGGCGTACTACGACGAGATGGCGTACATGCTGATGAAGCAGATGGGCGCACCGAACTCGCCGCAGTGGTTCAACACGGGGCTGGCCTATGCCTACGGCATCACCGGTCCGGCGCAGGGTCACTACTACGTCGATCCGGTGACGTTGAAGATGACGCGCTCGAAGGATGCGTATTCGCGTCCGACGCCGCACGCCTGCTTCATCCAGTCGGTCAACGACGACCTGGTCAACGACGGCGGCATCTTCGATCTGATCACGCGCGAGGCGCGGATCTTCAAGTACGGCTCGGGCACCGGCTCGAACTTCTCGGCGATCCGCGGCGGCGGCGAGCCGCTCTCCGGCGGCGGTCGCTCCTCCGGCCTCATGTCGTTCCTGAAGGTCGCCGACCGCGCGGCCGGCGCGGTGAAGTCCGGCGGCACGACGCGCCGCGCCGCGAAGATGGTCATCCTCAACGCCGATCATCCGGACATCGAGGAGTTCATCGACTGGAAGGTCATCGAGGAGCAGAAGGTCGCGGCGCTGGTGGCCGGCTCGAAGATCTGCAACCGGTTCCTCAACGAGATCATGAAGGTCGCCACCGAGCAGGGTGTCGACTACCGCCAGCCGGGCACGCCGCTGCACGACGTCGTGCAGCGCGCGCTCTTCCGCGGCGTGCCGATGAACTCCATCGTCCGCGCGCTCGCTCTCGTCGAGCAGGGCCACACGTCGATCGAGGTCGACGAGTACGACACGCACTACGAGGGCGACGCCTACATCACGGTCTCGGGACAGAACTCGAACAATTCCGTGCGCCTGACCAACGAGTTCATGCGCTCGGTCGAGAACGACGGCGACTGGACGCTGCGCCGCCGCACCGACGGCGTCGTCACGCGCACGCTCAAGGCGCGCCATCTCTGGCAGAAGATCAACTACGCCGCGTGGAGCTGCGCCGATCCTGGCCTGCAGTATCACTCGACGGTCAACGAGTGGCATACCTGTCCGGAGGACGGCGAGATCAACGCCAGCAACCCGTGCAGCGAGTACATGTTCCTCGACGACACGGCGTGCAATCTCGCGAGCATCAACCTCGCGCACTTCTACGACGCTGCGAGCGGTCGCTTCGACGTCGAGGCATATCGCCACGCCTGCCGGCTGTGGACCATCACGCTCGAGATCTCGGTGCTGATGGCGCAGTTCCCGTCGAAGGAGATCGCGCGCCGCAGCTTCGAGTTCCGCACGCTCGGTCTCGGCTACGCCAACCTCGGCACGGTGCTGATGACCGCGGGCATCCCCTACGACTCCGACCGCGGACGCACGTGGGCCGCGGCGCTGACGGCGATCATGTGCGGCGAGGCCTACGCGACGTCGGCCGAGCTGGCGCGCGACCTCGGCGCGTTCCCCGGCTTCCAGCGCAATCGCGAGCACATGCTGCGCGTGATCCGCAATCACCGCCGCGCCGCGCACAACGCGCCGGACTCCGAGTACGAGTCGCTCACCGTTCGCCCGGTCGGACTCGACCAGACGAACTGTCCGGAGGATCTCGCCGCCGCCGCGCGCACGGCGTGGGACAGCGCGCTGGAGCTCGGTCAGATGCACGGCTACCGCAACGCGCAGGTGACGGTCATCGCGCCGACCGGAACGATCGGTCTGGTGATGGACTGCGACACGACCGGCATCGAGCCGGACTTCGCGCTCGTGAAGTTCAAGAAGCTTTCGGGCGGCGGCTACTTCAAGATCGTCAACCAGTCGGTGCCGAAGGCGCTCAAGGCGCTCGGCTATACCGAGGCCGAGTCGGCCGAGATCGTGCGCTACATCCAGGGCCACGCGACCCTCGAGGGATGCCCGACGCTCTCGCGCGCGACGCTGAAGGAGCGTGGCTTCACCGACGAGAAGGTCGATGCGATCGAGGCCCAGCTCGCCAGCGCGTTCGACGTCCGCTTCGCGTTCAACAAGTACACGCTCGGCGAGGACTTCCTGCGCTCGCTCGGCTTCGTCGAACAGCAGATCGACGACGCGGCGCTCGACGTGCTCGGCGGCCTCGGCTTCACGGCCGATGAGATCGAGGAGGCGAACAAGTACGTCTGCGGCACGATGACGATCGAGGGGGCTCCGGGCCTGCGCGCCGAGCACCTGCCGGTCTTCGACTGCGCGAATCGCTGCGGCCGCTACGGCCGTCGCTACATCGACTACATGGGCCACGTTCGGATGATGGCCGCCGCCCAGCCGTTCATCAGCGGCGCGATCTCGAAGACGATCAACATGCCGAACCACGCCACGGTCCGCGAAGTCGAGCGCGTGTACATGGAGTCGTGGCGCCTGATGCTCAAGGCCATCGCGCTGTATCGCGACAGCTCGAAGCTCTCGCAGCCGCTGAACGCGACGAGCGATACCGATCTGGTCGAGGAGGTGACGATCGCCGATCCGAGCCACGACGTCACGCCGCTGCAGGTGCACGAGCGCGTCGTCGAGAAGGTCTACCACCGCGCCGAGCGTCGTCGCCTGCCGAAGCGCCGCCACGGATTCGTCCGCGAGGCGACCGTCGGCGGACACAAGGTCTTCCTGCGCACCGGCGAGTACGAGGACGGGACGGTCGGAGAGATCTTCATCGACATGTACAAGGAGGGAGCGAGCTTCAAGGGGCTGCTCAACTGCTTCGCGGTGCTCGCCTCGAAGGCGCTGCAGTACGGCATGCCGCTCGAGAAGATGGTCGACACGTTCACGTTCACGCGCTTCGAGCCGTCGGGTCCGGTCTACGGACACGAGGCGATCAAGAACGCGACGTCGATCATCGACTACGTCTTCCGCGCGATCGGCTACGAGTACCTCGGTCGTCAGGACTTCGTGCACGTCAAGGCGGTCGACGAGACCGAGGGCACGGATTACTCGAACGGCGGCGCTCGCAATGGCGGATCCACCGGCGCAACCAACGGCGGCGGCAACGGCGCCAATGGAGCCAACGGCATCAACGGCCGCGCGAAGCTCTCGCCGGGTCAGGAGCTCTATGCGCGTCCTGCCAGGGGCGGCTCCGGCGACGCGGCGACTGCCATCGGCGGACGTCCGATCGACGAGAGCGACCGCAAGGTCGCCACGGCTCGCGCCCAGGGATACACGGGCGACCAGTGCGGCAACTGCGGCTCGATGCGCGTCAAGCAGAACGGCGCCTGCCACGTCTGCGACGACTGCGGAACGACGAGCGGCTGCTCGTAGCGGACGACGGAAATGGCATTCGTTGGTTCTTCGGTGCCCGGCGCGAAAGCAGAGCCGGCCGGCTCAACCGGGGGGGAGTTGATCCACGGCGCGAGACACGCGCGCCAGACGAGGGTCGACCGGCGCAAACGGTATCGAAGAACGAAGGCCGCTGCGGAATCCCGCAGCGGCCTTTGACATTACTCCCACGCC
>DATLHO010000036.1:0-3100 GCA_035539855.1 Kapaibacterium sp. (SeqCode)
GCGGGCCATTCGCGCATTCAAGCCGCTGGCGGGCATCGCATTGAGCGGGTTCGGCATGGAGGACGACATCCGCCGCAGCCACGAGGCGGGCTTCAGCGAGCACCTGATCAAGCCGGTGAACTTCCAGGCGCTGCAGGATGCGATCCAGCGCGTGCTCGACAAGCGCTCGGCCAGCGTCTAGGCGCGCGCGGCCGGCCGTCCGGTTGCGGTGCGCACGATTTTTCGACACATTCGACCGGGCCAGAGCATCCTCCATCGAACCGCAATGGGACCGTTCTGAAACGAGGATCCGAGCAGTCGCGGGCGCATTCAGCCGGTGACGATGACATGGTGACTACACCTCGATCGAGCGCCGTGCGCTACGCGATCGCAATCGCGGCCGTCGCCGCGTGCGTGCTCGTGCAGATGGCGACGTGGCCGCTGCTCGAGCCCACCCCATATCAGATTTTCTATCTCGCCGTCGGCGTCATCGCGTGGCGATACGGCTCCGGTCCGGCGCTCCTCGCGATCGCACTCAGCCTGCTGTCGGTCGATTACCTGTTCCATCCTCCGCTCTATCGACTGGACTTCGGCGTCGAGGCGATCGGTCCGGTCCTGTTCTCCACGCTTGCCGCTCTGACGATCGCGCGGTTGGGAGCGATCTCGCATCGCACGCGCGACGAGCTCACCGAGGCCCACGACGCGCTCGAGCGGCGCGTGCACGAGCGTACGCTGGAGCTCGAGCGCAAGAACGCCGAGCTGCTGCGCGAGAACACCGAGCGCGAGCGCGCGCAGGAGGCCCTCAGGCGCAGCGAGCGACACTCCAGGCTCATCAACGAGAACGCCCTCGACGTCATCACGATCCTCGGTCCCGACGGATCGATTCTCTACGCCAGCCAGTCGGTCGAGCGCGTGCTCGGCTACCGCACCGAGGAGCTCGTCGGCACCAACGCCTTCGAGCGGGTGCACGCCGAGGACCTCGCCGGGGTCACCGAGGTCTTCTCGTTGGCCATCGAGCAGTCTGGAACCACCCGCAGCGTGCAGCTCCGCTTCCGGCACAAGGACGGATCGTGGCGCGTGCTCGAGGTCGTCGGTCGCAATCTGCTCGATGACCCCGTCGTCGCCGGCGTCCTTCTCTCCTCCCGCGACGTGACCGATCGGTGGGAGGCCGAGCGCAGCCTTCAGCAGCAGCAGGAGTTCCTCAGCGCGGTACTGGAGAACGCCCAGGACGCCATTGTCGCCTTCGACGCGGAGGGCCGGCTGACGTTCTTCAACCGCGCCGCGCGCGACATCTATCCGTCGGCACGGCTGTCGATTCCGGTGCAGGAGTGGATCGGCGAATACGAGACCTACGACGCCGACGGTGTCGCGCGGCTGGAGACCGCGCAGATCCCGCTGGTGCGCGCGGTGCACGGCGAGCAGTTTCGCGATGTCGGCATGACGATCCAGGGCGCCGACGGCGCGTCGCACACACTGCTGGCCAGCGGCAGGCCGATCAACGACCAGTCAGGCCGCCGTCTGGGCGCGGTCGTCGTCGCGCACGACATCACCGAGCTGCAGCGGGCGGAGCGCGAGCGCGAGAAGCGCATCCTCGAGCAGGCCGCCCGGCGCGCCGGCGAAGAGCAGCAGCGGCGGCTGGAGTTTCTCGTGAGCGCCGGCGCGACGCTCGGCGAGTCGCTCGAGTTCGAGCGCACGCTCAGCAGCGTCGCGCGTCTGGCCGTCGGTGTCCTGGCCGACTGGTGCGTCGTCGACGTGCTCGACGAGGGCGGCACGCCGCAGCGCATCGCGGTGCGTCATGTCGACCCCGAGCGCGAGACGCTTGCGCGGGAGCTGATGCGGTTCCCTCCGGATCCGGCGAAGTCCCTCGGTGTGCCGAAGGTCCTGCGCAGCGGCGAGCCGGAGCTGATCGAGGAGGTGACCGAAGAGTTCCTGAGCACGGCGGCGCGAAGCCCCGAGCACCATTCGATCGTCGAGCGGCTCGGCACGCGATCGGCGATGTTCGTGCCGCTGGTGGCGCACGAGCGCGTCGTCGGAGCCATCAGCTTCTTTCGCTCCGTCGACCGCCGCTATGACGAGGCCGACCTTGCGCTCGCGCTCGAGCTTGCCCGTCGCTGTGCCCACGCGATCGAGAGCGCGCGGCTCTACCAATCCGAGCGCCGCACGCGCGCACTTGCCGAGCGAGCGGCCGAGCGGACGGCGCAGCTTCAGAGCATCACCGCCGCCTTCGGCGAGGCGCTGACGACGCAGCAGGTCGCCGACGTCATGATCGATCTCGGTCTGCCGATCGTCGGCGGCGCCGCGGGATCGCTCGCGATCATCGCCGACTCGGGGCACGAGCTCGAGATCATCCGATCGGCCGGCTATCCCACAGCGGCGGTGCTGCGATGGACGCGGTTCTCGATCGACACGCCCGTGCCCATCGCCGAGGCCGTCGGCACGGGCACTCCCCTGTTCATCGTCTCGCGCGAGGAGCTCGCCGCGGCCTATCCGCATCTCGAGAGCGTCGCCGAGACTCCCCACCAGGGCTGGGCCGCCGTGCCGCTGTTCGCCGAGGAGCGCATCATCGGCGCGGTCGGCATCAGCTTCGACGACCCGACCGGCGTCGTGTTCGAGCCGGAGAACCGGCAGATGATCCTCGCGCTCGCGCGGCAGTGCGGCCAGGCGCTCGATCGCCTCGACCGCGTGCGACGCGGTGGCCTCGTCGAGCGTTCCCTCACGCAGCATCTGCGACCACCCGAGGATCGCGTTGAGAGGCGTGCGAACCTCGTGCGACACCGTCGCGAGGAACTCGTCCTTCGCACGGTTGGCCTCGTTCGCTTCCTCGTACAGGCGCGCGTTGTCGAGCGCAACCGCCGCACGCAGCGCGATCTCCTGGCTCGAGGGGATGTCTCCCTCGTCGAAGCGGCGACGGCCGTCGAGAGAGGCAAGGCCCATCGCGCCGAAGGTGCGACCGCGGGCGCGCAGCGGAAGATACAGGTACGAGCGCTGACCGAGCTCCCGGAGCATCGAGGCGTGTCCCTCGTCGACGGCGACGCGGCGGATCCAGTTCTCGTCGGTTTCGGCGACGAGGATCGGCCGTCCTGTGTCGAGCACCTCGTAACGCAGCGACTCGCGCGAGCCG
>DATLHO010000037.1:0-8178 GCA_035539855.1 Kapaibacterium sp. (SeqCode)
CGACATAGACGTCTTGTCCATGGACGTCGGCGGTGATAGTTTCCGTCATTGTCGGAAGCCTCCGCTTGGTGGATGGGTTGTTTTGGTCAACAAAACTTACCCATCAGGCGTGAGGCTTTCGCTTTTCAACATACGGTCTCGCGGAGCGAAGCGGAGCGGGGATCTTTCTTCCGCGGCAGCGGTACCGTTCGGCACGGCTACCGCCGAAGAACGATCCCCGAGCTCGCTCCGCTCACTCGAGGATGACGTGGTCAGCGTCGTGGAGGAATGGGAGTCGGAATCGGAGTCGGAACCCGCCCCCTGTGCTCATCGAGCTTCAAGTCCTTCATGCCGGGATTGTGCCTTCGGATCAATTCGAGCTTCCTGGCACGCGTGAACTTCTTCAAAACCTTCTCACGCCGAATCGCCTCGGCGATCGAGTCGAAGCGCTCGAAGTACACGAGCCTGTGCAGATGATAGCGGGCGGTGAAACAGTCGGGGTCGTCCTCGCACTTGTGCTGCATGACCCGCTCGGGAAGATTGCTCGTGACGCCGACGTACAACGTCGGCCGCGCGTTCGCCATGACGTAAACGGCGACGTCGGGACGATCCATTGATGTGATGGAAGTGTGGTGGCGGCGGGAGCCGGGGGAAGATGGTGATGAGAATGGCAGATCCCAATTCTTCCGCGGTAGCGGTACCGGCCGGCACGGCTACCGCCGAACAATGATCCCCGAGCTCGCTCCGCTCGCTCGAGGATGACGTGGTAGGCGCGTCGTAAGGAATAGAGCACGTAACCGGACCGACCATGCCCATCTCCGAATCCTACACCGACTTCATCCTCGAGAAACTCGGCCGCATCACTCCCGTGACGTCGCGGAAAATGTTCGGCGCGCTCGGGGTCTATGACGGCGCCGACATCTTCGCGATCGTCAACGACGACACGCTATACTTCAAGACCGACGACAGCACTCGCCAGGCCTACGTCGACGCCGGCGCTCCGGCGTTCATGCCGGGCGGCATGTCGATGGGGTACCATCAGGTGCCGGCCGACGTGCTCGAGGACGATGCGACGTTCGCCGAGTGGACGCGTCAGGCCATCGCCGTCGGCCACGCGGCGAAGAAGTCCAAGCCGAAGCCGAAGCCGCGGAAGTAGCGACTTGCGCCGGTGACTCGAATCGCACAGGTTGCAGCGTCTCTCTGCACTCATCCCCGGAGTCCCGCCATGAGCCCTTTCGCCCACCGCCTCCTCGGCCTCGTCCTGCTCGGCCTCGCGCTCAACGGCAGCGTCCACGCGCAACTCGTGTGGGAGCGCATCGGTCCCGATATCCCGGCGCAGTCGCTGCAGGACGTCGAGATCGGCGAGCGTGGGAAGGTCTATGTCCGCTGGGCGGGTGACGGTGGTCGAGAGCGACTGTTTCGCTCGACCGATGACGGGACCACCTGGTCGCGCGTCGCGACCGACAGTGTGCGCGGGATGCTGAGGGTGGGTCCCTCCGGAGCGCTCCATACCATCGCGCTGCGTGACGTGCAGGGACCGACCGATGTCCTGACCGCCGTCGACCTGCTGCGCTCGACCGACGACGGACTCACCTGGACGCGCATCCTCAACGGACCGGCCGGACTGTACACCTCGAGCGGCATCGGCGATGTCGTCTTCGACGAGTCCGGTGCGGCGCACGTGAGCGTGCCGCTGTACGGACCCTACTGGTCGTCGGGCGCGATCTATGCACAGGAGCGCTACGGCTCCGCGTGGAAGACCATGGGCACCGAGGAGGCGACGGCGATTGCCGTGTCGCCGCGCGGTCACTCCGTCGTCGGCGTGCTCGATCGCGATGACACCGGAATCCTCGGTGCGAGCCTGCTTTCGAGACTCAGCGCGACCGACTCACTGCGGCTCATTCGCGACAGCGTACTCGTCTCGGCGCTCCACATATCCGACGACTGGCGCATTGTCGCGGCGCTGGCCGAGCTCGAGCCCGGCGGCGCCCTCGGGACGCTCGTGCCGGGCTGGACCGGCATCGCGCTGTCGACCGGCGGCCGTACCTGGAGACGCGTCGCAGCAGATGTCTCTGTGACGCAGATCGTCTTCGCTCCCGATGGCTCGTACTACGCGGTGGGGTTTGGCGAGCTGCTTCGCTCGAGTGACCTCGGCGAATCCTGGGAGCCCTTGACCGACGACTCCGTCCGCTCGATCTCTCGCCTCGCCGTCTCGCCGGACGGCTGGCTCTTCGCGATCGCGAACGGATCGCTGTATCGCGCACGGGTCACCCCCGCGGATGACCGCGTCACGACGACGCCGCAGTGGACCCGTGTCCAGGGTGGACTCTCCGATTCGAGCATCTGGGCGCTCGACGCGTCGAGTGACGGACGGCTCTTCGCGAAGACCGCGAGGCGCCTGACGATGTCGGAGGATGGTGGCGCCCGTTGGCGCGAGATCCCGTTGGACTCCATCGAGTTCGTCCGTGCGGGTCCGACGGGCATGCTCTTCGGCGTCGTCGAGCGCGCGAGCTCGCCGCCGACGAGCACTCGCGACATCCTCTATCGCTCGACCGATGCCGGACTCAGCTGGACGCACGCGCTGGAGGCTCCAGGTAACTGGCAGTACATCGGAACGATGCTCAGCGTCCTCGAGTTCGCAGGGCTCGACACCGTGTATGCGGGATACTCGTTTCCCGCCGGTTCGTACACGCATAACGGGGCCGTGTATCGGTCGACCGATCGCGGTGTGACGTGGCGAAGCCAGGCCGGCAACGGCGCCGTGCGCGCGATCGCGGCAGGAACACCACCGTGGGTCGCGACGCGCGAGAATAACGATGGCGGCACGGCATACTCGCAAGTCTGGAAGATCGTCGGTGACTCCGCACTCATGGCTCGCGACAGCTTCTTCGCGGTTGCAGCCATGCGCACGCACGCCGGTACCGTCCTTCTTAGCGGCGCCGCCGAGCACATGCGGGAATTCGCCGGACCGGGCGAATCGTTGACATGGCACTCGGAGCCAGGCATCTATCGGATCGACGGCGAGACATGGCAGTTGACGCTGGACTCTCTCTGGGTCGACCACTTCACGATTGCAGCAGATCGGAGCATCATCGCATCCGGTAACGCCGGAATCCGCTACCATCGCGGCCGTCCCCAGACCTGGCGCTCGACCGACGACGGCCGCACGTGGTCGCGCTTCGAGCACGGACGTCCCTATGGGTCCATCAGCGGTCTCGCCGCCGCCAACGGAGCAGTCTACGCCGGGACACAGTGGGGACTCTACCGTGTGCAGATCGCCCCCGAGCTCACCCCGCGCGTGCATCGTCCGATGGAGCGCGTGCGATTCGGCGTGCCGGCGAAATACACCGGCATGGCGCCCGCGGATCGGTGGGTGTGGGTGCCCAAGGGATGGGGCGTGAAGGTCTTCCATGCCGGCGGTCTGCAGCAGCCGCGGTTCCTCGCGTGGGGGCCGGACAGCGTGCTGCACGTCGCGAACCTTGCGGGCGGCCGCGTCCTGGCGCTGCCGGATCGCGACGGTGACGGCGTCGCCGACACGGCGTTCACCGCGGCTTCGAACGTGTTCGCGCACGACGTCGAGTTCTTCCGCGGCGCGATGTACGCGGCCGAGGAGACACGCGTGCTCCGCCTCGTCGACGCCGACGGCGACGGCGTGTACGAGAGCCGCTCGGTCTTCATCGACGGGCTGCCGGCCGGCGGGCACATCACCCGCACGATCGTCTTCGACACCGTCCGCGCTCTGGTCTTCGTCTCGGTCGGCTCGAGCTGCAACGCCTGCCGCGACTCGGTGCAGGCCGTCGTCTGGGCCTTCGATCTCGACGGCGGCAATCGCCGGATTTTCGCCAGCGGCGTGCGCAATGCCGTCGGTCTGAGCCTGCACCCGACGACCTCCCAGCTCTGGGCGACGAACAACGGTCAGGATTGGCAGGGCGACGACGTCCCTCCGGAGTGGATCTCGATCGTTCGCGACGGGGGATTCTACGGATACCCCATTGCGTATTCCGATCAGCGCTACTTCGACTTCCAGATCAACGAGCAATACCGCGGCCTGCTGCCGATCACCCCGGCGGATAGCGCGAAGGTGCGCTCGATGCGTCCGTTCAGTGCGGAGGTGACCGCGCACTCCGCTCCAATGGCGATCGAGTTCGCCGACGCCTCGATCCCGGAGCCCTATCGCGACGGAGCCTTCGTGGCGCTGCACGGCTCCTGGAACAGGAGCACGCCGAGCGGACATACGATCGTGCACCTCGAGCTCGACGGCCCGCTCGACACGATCGCCGACGCCGTCTCGTTCGTGCTCTCGGCCGACACGCTCGAGCCGGGCAGCCCGATCGACTGGCTGAGTCCCTGCGGGCTCGAATCGGACGCCCGGGGCAATCTCTATTTCACGAGCGACCGCGGCACATCGCTGATCGGCGTGCTCACTCCGCCTGCGGGCGTCGTGAGGGCGCCCATCGATGCGACGGTCTCGACGACGCTGCGCGTGATTCCGAATCCCGCACTCGATCGCGCGACGATCGTCGTCTCCATTGCGACGCCCGCGCACGGCGTGCTCGAGCTCTTCGATGCGCTCGGCGCAAGGGTGCGCATCGTCGCCGACAGATCATTCACAGCAGGTACGCATCGCGTCGAGCTCGATCTGGCCGGTCTTGCCGCCGGCGCCTACCAGGCGCGTCTGAGCGTTCAGGGCCGCATCATCTCGACCGGCGTGCGCGTGGTTCGCTAGCGGGAACCCCTCCGCCCCAGCGGTCTCCAACATCCTTCCCAACGCTACATCCGTCCACACCGATCGGAGTCGATCATGAATCGTCGAGAGTTCCTCACAGTTCCCGCGCCGGCCGGGCGCCGTCGCGACGTGGGCCCTGCCGCCCGCGACGGTGACGGCGCGCAGACGCCGCGGCTGACGCACGCCCGCCGCAGCGAGACCGGCCTCGGCCGCTACACCGGCGCCTGGACCTACGCCCAGGCGGCGCATCTGCTGCGCCGCGCGATGGTCGGTCCGCGCGACGTCGAGATCCGAGCGGCGATCGACGATGGCATGGAGGCGACGGTGGCCAGCCTGCTCGCGCCGTTCGAGCCGGATCTCACTGGCATCAGCGACTGGGCCGGACAGGACGCGCGCATCCGCGGTCCGCGCGACACGGCGTCGCAGGAGTACCGGGACTACCAGGCGCAGGTCCAGCTCCGCCGCGAGCTGCTCGGACGCTGGCAGCTTCGCACGATCGCGACCTCGCCGGCCTCGATCCAGGAGCGGCTCGTGCTGATGTGGTCGAACCACTTCACCAGCGAGCTGCAGGTCGTCAACATGGCGGAGCTCATGTACTGGCAGAACCGCCGCATCCGCCAGCACGCGCTCGGCAACCTCAAGGAGTTCACCCGCGCGATCACCAAGGACATGGCGATGCTCATCTACCTCGATGGGCTCAAGAACTTCAAGTCCGGTACCCGCAGCAACATCAACGAGAACTACTCGCGCGAGCTCATGGAGCTCTTCTCGATGGGCGTCACCGACTGGGACGGCAACGCCAACTACACCGAGACGGACGTGGTCGAGGGAGCGCGCGCGCTGTCGGGATACGTGCCGACGCCGAGCGCGCAGGGCGCCGATTACGTCGGACTCGAGAGCGCGTTCCTCGAGAGCCGCTGGGACAACGGCACGAAGACGTACCTGGGCCGCACCGGCGCGTGGAAGGCCGACGACGTCATCGACATCATCTTCAGCGAGCGCGCCGACCAGGTCGCGAAGTTCGCCTGCGAGAAGATCTACCGCGCGCTCGTCTACGACGTGCCCGATCGCGTCGTGATCGCCGAGATGGCCGCGGCGCTGCGCAATGGGAACTGGGAGATCCGCCCGGTCGTCGAGCAGCTTCTGCTGAGCGAGCACTTCTACGACGTCACCAACATCGGGGCGCTCGACAAGAGTCCGGTGGATTATCTGCTCGGCATGATCCGCGGCCTCGCGCTCGGCTCGGTTCCGGATTTCGATCTCACGGTCAGCACGCGCTTCTCACGCGATCTGAGCGGTCGTCTGACGACGCTCGGCCAGCGCGTCTTCGATCCGCCGAACGTCAAGGGATGGCCCGGCGGGCGCACGTGGATCAGCACCTCGACGCTGCCGCCGCGGCAGAAGTTCGCGCTCGACGTCGTCGACGCGAAGATCGTCGGCGCCAACCGCGTCACGCTCTACACGTTCGACGTCAACGCGTACGCGCGGGGCGTCTCGGACTACGAGGATGCGGAGGTGATCGTCGACGAGCTCTCGCGGCACCTGCTCAACACGACGCCGTCGATCAAGGAGCGCGCGACGCTGCTGGCGACGCTGCTCAACGGCTCGCCCGTGTACGAGTGGCCGCGGCTCGACCAGACCCAGCGCACCGATCGCGTCAAGCTCTTCCTCAAGGCGCTCGTGCAGCTCGCGAAGTTCCAGCTCATGTAATTCCCGGCACCAGTCACAGACCAACGACCCAACACCGATGAAACGCAGAGACTTCATCCAGCGACTGGCGGGCACCGGGATCGTCCTTCCGATTGCCCTCGGCTTCCCCCGCCTCCGCGCGTTCGCAAAGAGTCCAGCGGGCTCGCCGTTCGCGACGCTCATGGGCGCGGAGACCGACAACGTCATGATCATGCTCCGGCTCGCCGGCGGCAACGACGGACTCAACACGCTCGTTCCCTTCACGAACCCCGCGTACTACCAGGCGCGCAAGCAGGGCTCGGCCGACGACCTGTCGATCGCGGCCGCGTCGGTCGTGCGCGTCGACGGCAGCGACACGCTCGGACTGCACCCGCGGCTCGAGCCGCTGAGCGATCTGTTCAGCGAGGGGAAGGTCAGCGTCGTGCAGAACGTCGGCTACGCGGGCCAGAACCTCTCGCACTTCCGCTCGACCGACATCTGGCTCTCCGGAAGCGACCCGAACGTCTACGACAACTCCGGCTGGTACGCGCGCTACCTCGAAACGCTGCATCCGGATTACCCTTCGGTCCTTCCCGCCGATCCGTTCGCGATCGAGCTCGGCACGTACCTGAGCACGACGCTCGTCGGGCGGCAGAACAACATGGGCGTCGCCGTCGCGGACCTGAGCTACGTGCCCGGACAGCCCGATCCCGATCCGGTCGCCGCGACGCACGCGGGCGACGAGGAGGCGTACGTTCGCGAGATCGCTCGGCAGTCGAACATCTTCTCGAACGCGATCATCGCCGCGGCGACGCGACAGACGACCAACCGCGTGACCTATCCGGCGAACAACCAGCTCGCGACGGCGCTCTCGGCGATCGCGCGGCTGATCGCGGCGGGGCTCGGCACGAAGCTCTACATCGTCAACCTCAACGGCTACGACACGCACACCAACCAGCTCACCATGCAGGCGAACCTGCACGGCGCGCTCGCCGACGCGGTCGTTGCGTTCCAGCGCGATCTCGAGGCGTTCGGCCTGGACCAGCGCGTCTCGACGATGACCATCAGCGAGTTCGGACGCCGCGTCGCCAGCAACGGCACGGGCACCGATCACGGCTCGGCCGCGCCGCTGTTCGTCATCGGCAGCGGCGTGCGCGGAGGCTTCATCGGCAACGATCCGAACCTCACCGATCTCGAGGGACAGGGCAACATCCGGATGCAGTTCGACTTCCGCCAGGTCTACGCATCGGTGCTCGGCCAGTGGTTCGGCGCGACCGCCGAGGAGATCACGCCGGGCGCCCTGCCGCGGAACTTCGAGCAGCTTCCGATCTTCCGCGCGCTGCCGAACGCGGCGCCAATCGGCGACCGCGCGCGGGCCGCGTTCGCCGTCGGGCAGAACTACCCGAACCCCGCGATGAACGCGACCGTCATCCCGATCTCCGGCGTGCTCGGTGCGGCCGGCGGACGGCTCGCGCTGTTCACCGCCGACGGCCGCCTCGTCCACGAGCAGGGCGTCGCCGTCGGTCAGAGCGCGGTCACGATCGATACGCGCGGGCTTCCGTCCGGCACGTACGTTTACGAGCTGACGAGCGACGGACTGAAGCAGGGACGGCGCATGAGCGTCGTGCGGTAGCGCTCATTCCGCCTCGAGTGAGAACTCGCGAACGCATGGCTGTTCCTCCGGTGCAATCCACCCGATCGATTCGGTGTCGGCAGCGCATCGGAGGCAGCCATGAATCGTCGTCCCTCGCTCGTTCTCGTTCTCGTTCTCCTTCCCATCCTCGCCCTTCCTCTCGCGGCCCAGC
>DATLHO010000038.1:0-1552 GCA_035539855.1 Kapaibacterium sp. (SeqCode)
TGACGATGGTCTTCATCGTGCGGACTACCGAGCCGACAGATCCAACGACTGCGCTCGACCGTGATCGAACGCCGATGCGTGATTGGTTCGCGCTTGACGGGCTGCCGGACGCCCTCGACCCTGCCGCCGAGCGCCCGTTGCAGGACTTCATCGCGCGCTCGAGTCGCGCACCGTTCCTCGAGTAGCTGATGTCCGACTACATCTCCACCATCCGCGCGCACATCGGACACGACGTGCTGATGCTCCCGACCACGGCGTTCGTCCTGCTCGATGCGCACGATCGCGTGCTGCTTCATCGACGCAGCGACAACGGACGATGGTGCTGTCCGGGCGGCGTCGTCGAGGTCGGTGAGACGATCATCGAGAGCGCGCTGCGTGAGCTGCGCGAGGAGACCGATCTCGAAGCGGTCGACCCGACGCTCTTCGGGATCTTCGCCGGCGAGGACTTCGTCGCCCACTATCCCAACGGCGATCGCACTGCCGTCGTGCAGTTCGTCTTTCTGACCCGGTCGTGGCGCGGCGAGATGCGTCTCGACGACGAGTCGACCGAGGCGGAGTTCTTCGCGGCGGCGGACATCCCCGATGATGTCCCGTCGTCGCATGCCGGGTTCCTGCGGGCCATCCCCGCGTACCTGCGCGGCGAGCTGGTCCTGCCGATCATCCCCTAGTACATCAGAAGTACACCCTGTAGAGCAGCCGCGCGTTGCGTCCCGGCTCCGGCATGATCGATTTCGTGCGCGAGAGATGGCTACGATGCTCGACATCGGTCGCGTTGTCGATCGAGAGACTGAGCGAATGCAGGACGTCGCCGAGCACGAACTGCGCCTGCGCGAACGCGTCGACGACGAGCGAGCCGTCGGTCGGCGAGCGCGAAGCGCCGACCCGACGCTGCGCCGCGGTCAGTCGCACGGTCGATCCGACCACCAGC
Source organism: Kapaibacterium sp. (SeqCode) (assembly GCA_035539855.1). Taxonomy (GTDB): domain Bacteria; phylum Bacteroidota; class Ignavibacteria; order OLB7; family OLB7; genus DATLHO01. Next base: position 929 of record DATLHO010000038.1, read on the forward strand.
CAGCTCCACGCGTAGCGCAGTCCGAGCTGTCCGGCAAGCGGCGGGATCATCGGCAGCGGCCGGTCCTCGTCGCTGAGATCACCCACGACGTAACTCACCGATCCGCTGGCGACGAGGTGGTCGAGCAGCTCCCATTCGGCCGATGCTTCCGCGCCCGCCATCACGACGCGGGCTCCCGTCTGCTGGTGGATCGGCAGTCGCAGCCGCGGGCTCGTGTCGCCGGTCGAGCGCGGGTAGATGTAGTCGTCGATCGCATTGCGAAAGACCGCGAGCGAGAGCTGGCCGCGCTCGTCGGCGTAGCGCGCGCTCGCCTCGAGACCGAGACCGGTCTCGGCCGTGAGTGCGGGGTTGCCGACTTCGTAGGTGTACGACGCGAGGTGGGGGCCCTCGGAGAAAAGCTCGTCGATCGTCGGCACACGGAATGACCGCATCGCCGTGATGCCGAGCTGCATCGAAGGGCTCGTGCTGTAGAGCACGCCGAGAGAGCCCGATACGCCCGTGAAGGTCCGCGACGCGATGCGCCCGATCGGCGCAGTGCGCTCGCGCTCGGGAGTGATCGCGCGGTGATCGAGGCGCAGCGCGCCGCGCAGCGTCCACCGATCAATCGCACGCTCCTCGTAGGCC
>DATLHO010000039.1:0-2268 GCA_035539855.1 Kapaibacterium sp. (SeqCode)
CGCCGTCGGTCGAGCGTACGACGCCCGGCTCCTGATCGACCGCGACGAGCACGACCGGGTCGGCCGTCGCGACCGCGAGCACGTTGGGGCTCAGGTCCGCGAAGCGCTGCCACGACGCGCCGCCGTCGGTCGAGCGATGCAGTCGCTCGTTGTCGACGGCGTAGATGCGCCCGTCGCTCTCGTCGACGGCCATCGCGCCGGTCGGTCCGACCGGCGACCAGCTCGTGCCGGCGTCGGTGCTGCGCATCATTCCCTCGTCGGTTGTCGCGACGATCGAGCCGTCGATCTCGTCGAGGCGCATTGCGCCGCGATTGACGAGCTGCTGCCAGCGACCGCTCGATTCGCGGAAGCCGAACAGTCTGTCATACTGCAGGGCGACGAGCGCGCCCTCCGGGTGAAGCGTGATGGCGCGGACCGAGCCACCGCCCGGTCCCGGCGCCTGTGTCCACTGCGCGCGCGCGGCCAGCGGCGCAAGCAGTAGCAGTGTCATGAGTATCAGTCGTCGTCCTCGCATCGATTCGTCCTCCTCGTCGCAATGATGTCGGTTTCCTTTTCATCGTATCTGCCGTGGGTGGCTCGCAGGGTAAACTCACGCGGCGGGCTGAGGTTTCGTCTCGAATTGTGAGGCACGGGAGCGCACGCGCGGTCGTATGTTGAATCGATCGACGGCGACACTTCAGCCGGTGCGGCGTCCGTCGAGTATCGAAACCGTTGAGTCGAGCAGGAGGAACGATGCAGCACGATCACACGACCCACGAGCCGCAGTCGCACGCCGGACACGTCCACGCGCCCGACGACGTCGCGGCGCACGTCATGCAGAGCCGGCGCGCGCTCGTCGGCTACATTCGCGGCAAGGTCTCCGATCCGGATCTCGCCGAGGACATTTTCCAGGACAGTCTCCTCAAGGCGATCCGCAACGCGCCCGAACTGCGCGACGAGACGCGGCTGATGCCGTGGTTCTTCCGGATCGTCAACAACGCCATCACCGATCACTACCGGCACAAGGCGGTCACGCCGAAGTATCTCGAGGCCTATTCGCACGAGATCGAGACGAGCATCGCGCCCGAGGAGCACGCGCTGATCTGCCAGTGCATCAACGCGGTGATCCCGACGCTCAAGCCGGAGTACGCCGAGCTCATCGCCGAGCTCGAGATCGGCGACGGCGACGCGGCCGCGGTTGCCGAGCGGCTCGGCATCACGCGCAATAACCTGAAGGTCCGCCGTCACCGCGCGCGCACGCAGTTGCGCGAGAAGCTCGAGGAGACCTGTCGCTCGTGCGCGATGCACGGCTGCCTCGACTGTTCCTGCGCGCGCTGATCCTCATCGATGAATCGACCCGGCATGCTCATGATCACGATGCGAACCGTTCTGCTGCTGTTGGTGCTCGCCGCCGCGGGCGCCTCGGCCGCGCCGTTCGCGGTCAGCATCGAGCGTCCCGATCGCACGCTCGACACGAGCGCGTTCACGACGTTCGAAGTCCGCGTGAGCAACCTCGGCGACGACACGCTGCGCGTTCGGATGGCGCGCGTCGTCAACGGCGTGCCCGACACGAGCTGGCACACGTCGATCTGCTCGATGACGACGTGCTATCCCGAAGAGGTCGCGCTGACCGAGCCCGAGCTGCTCGAGCCGCGCGGGCTCACCGGCTTCACCGTGCACGTGATCACGGGGAGTCGATACGGCGACACCGCGCGTCTGCTGCTGCGGATCGATGCGGGTGAGGGAACCGATTCGATCGTCCGCGAGATCTCGATCGCGACGGCGGCTCCGCCGCGCCGGCTCTTCCGCGTCGAGCCCGAGGCGACGATGGCGTCGGCCGTCTCCGGCGACACGGCGACGTTCACGATCTGGTCGTACAACGAGGCATCCGACACGCTGGGCGTCGCCGTCGAGCGCCTCGACGATTACTTCCCCGATTCGACGTGGAGCAGCCGCCTGTGCGTCGAGGACCGCTGCTTCGATCCGTCGGTTGACGCGCCGCCGTCGGTCCTGCTCGACAACGACCGCGCGACGTGGTTCACGCTCCGCGTCACCGGGCGCACGCCCGGCCAGGGACGCGTCGTGCTCGCGTTCACGACCTCGCGCGGCACCGAGCCCGTCGAGCACCGCTTCACCGTCGACATCGGCGCGGCGTCGATCGACGAGCGACGCGAGTCAGCTCGCGCGACGGTCGCGCCGATGTCGACGGTGAAGCGGTGCTCGACGGGCTCGGTGCCGCGCGAGGTCGTGAACGCGAGCACGACGCGTCCCTGGCCGGGCGTGCGCCCG
>DATLHO010000040.1:0-56060 GCA_035539855.1 Kapaibacterium sp. (SeqCode)
CGTCGAGAGCTGTCCCCACGCCTTCTCGGCCAGCGGGCGAAGATTGCCCTGGCGCGCGACCTGCTGGTCGAGCGTCACCGCCGCGCGCGACAGCGCCTGCGTGAAGGCGTCGGCGACGCGGTCGGTGACGTTGACCTTCAGAAAGGTCATCCGGCACTGGTTGGTGAACGTCGGCCGCGACACCGATGTCTTCGATGTGAGCTGCCATCCGCCGGTGACCGCGATCTGGGACTCGAGCCCGACCTGCACCTCGCGCAGCGCCTCTCCCCTGCCACAGGTGCCGAGCGTCTGCCAGAACGATCCCCCGACGATCGGCTTGGGCACACGCTGCGCGGCCTCGATCCAGTAGCGCACGCGCGACGAGGCGGCAAGCCGCGTCCCCTTCAGATCGATGCGCAGCGGATCGCGCAGCGCCTCGAAGCGAATGCCGAAATCGCCCACCGCGTTCCTGTCGACCACCGTCCAGTCCTTCGAAGCCTTGAACTCTTTCGGCACCATGCTCTCAGCCTGCCCGAGCGTCGAGGCGAGATCGATCACGATCGGGACGCGGATCGTCGAGGGCTCCGCCGGCGGCACCGGCTTCGACGGCTCGGCGTTCGGACGCGGCACGCTCACGCCCGGCGCGCACGAGACGACCGCGAGGAGAGCGAGGATGGGAAGGAGCTTCACGATGCTTCGATGGTTCATGGATCGCATGCGCCGCTATCTGCACTGCTCGAGGAAGAGCCGTCGCAGTTCCGCGTCGAGATCGCGTGCCCGCCCGGGGTGTACCTCCGACGTCTGCAGCACGGCCGATCGGGGCGCGGTCAGCCAGTGGAATCGCTCCGACGGAGGCAGCACGCCGATCGGCGCGGCGTCGGCGCCTCCGCGTGCCACGCGCCGGTACGCCTCGACGTAGCGCTCGAGCAGGTCGGCATCGATCCCCGGACAGCGCTCGGCGAGGCGTGCGGCGTCGTACTCGATGTGCGCGGCGAGCACGCCGGCCTGTCGCGCGTGCAGCACGACGCCGATGTTCGTGAACGAGCAGACGTGGACCAGCGGCACGACACGCACGATCGCGTAGTCGTACTCGATCCACTCGGTCGATGTGGGGCTCTCGGTCGTCATTTGCGGTACCCCTGCTGCTTCGGCGCCGAGGCCAGTCGTCGCTCGCGCGCCTCGCGTGCCTCGTCGACGAACGAGGCACGCGCGGACAGACGGCGCTCGAAGTACAGACGGTACGCCGCGCGGTTCTCCGCCGCGGTCGCGAACGGCGGCTCCGTGCCGCTCGGCGCGTCCATGTAGAGCTCGTCGGGGATTGCCTCGACGATGCCCGCGATCAGCTCCGGCGTGACGCGCTCACTCATGTGCCGATCGGCCTCGGCGATCTCCGAGGCATGGTCGAGCAGCAGGTGGCTCGCGATCGCCGCGAACGGAGAGCGCGCGCTCGTCTCGTCGACGGAGGGCCAGTTGTGATGGAAGTACAGCGCGGCGCCGTGATCGATCAGCCAGAGCGCGTCGCTCGAGACCATCATGTTCGGGTTGCGCGCGGTGCGATCGATGTTGCTCGCGAACGCATCGAGCCACACGATTCGCGAGGCGAGCTGCGGCTCGACGCTCCCGACCGCGAGCGGATCGAAGTTGAACGCTCCCTCGAGATAGCGCAGGCCGACGTTGAGCCCGTGACTGGCGCGCAGGACGTCCTGGATCTCCGGGTCGCGCTCGGTCCGCGCGAACGAGCCGTCGAGCTCGATCAGCGCGAGCTCGGGAACGGGGAGCCCCGCCTCACGAGCGATGAGGCCGACGATGAGCTCGGCGAGCAGAGCGCGCGCGCCCTGGCCGGCGCCCCGGAACTTCGCGACGTACAGGCCGCCGCCGTCGGTGTCGAGCACCGCCGGCAGCGAGCCACCTTCACGCAATGGGACGAGATATCGGGTCGCGGTATGGCGTTGAAGCATGATCCTCCAGAGCTCATCGCACGATCACGACGCGCCCCTGCGCGCGCTCGGTGCCGTCGAGCATGAGTCGAATGGTATAGACGCCGGACGACCAGTCGGCCGCGTCGAGCGCGATGCGCCGCAGCCCCGGCTGAGCGGGCTCGGGCTTCAGGAGCTGACTCGGTCGTCCGTCGGTCGCGATCATCTCGATCGAGAGCTCTCCGCCGTCCTCGAGCCAGACTTCGATGAACGCCGCATCGCGCACGGGGTTGGGCGCGACGTGCATGCGGACCGATCCGGAAAGCTCGACCGGCGCGGCGAGCACCGAGTTGCACGAGTCGCTGACGTAGATGTCGTGCTGCTGCGTGACGGTCGAGGCGCCGTCGCTGGCGACGATCGAATAGCGCCGGACGCCGGCCTGCATCGTCTCGCTTCGCGGAAGCGACACGTAGAGCGTGCAGCACTCCTCCGAGGAGATCGCCCGGCTCAGTTCGTTGAACGCCGAGTCGATCGCGCGCTGGTCCCGCGCCTGGAAGAACCGGCCGTTCGATTGCGTCGCAAGATAGCGCAGGGGACGCTCCGAGGAATCCACGAGCGCCATGCCGATAGCGAACACCGGGACGCTCACCGACTGTGCACGGGCGACGACCTCGGCGAGCGTGCGCTGCGAGTGCGTGTCGTCGCCGTCGGTCAGCAGCACCACCGCCTTGAGCGGGTTGTAGTGCCGTGACGCGAAATCGAGACCCGCGTACGCCGCGTCGCGCCACGCGGTGCCGCCGACCGGGTCGATCGCGTCGATCCCCCGGCCGAGACGCGAGGTGTCGGATGTCCACGGAACGTCGAGCGTGATGTCGTCGTCGAACGAGAACGTCATGAGCATCGCCTGGTCGCCGGACTTCATCGTGCGGAGAAATCCGTGCGCCGCCCGTTTGAGCGCGGTCATGCGATCGGTCGATCCCTCGTACGGAAACTTCATCGACCCGCTGCGGTCGAGCACGAGCGTGTACGCGACCGGCGCGCGCGAGCCGCAGGAGATCGAGTCGACCGCGAAGGCCTCCCCCCGCTCGTTGAGCACGACGACCTGCCGAGGGTCATCGAGGATGTTCTCGGGACGTCCGGTCGAGTCGTCGTAGCGAAACAGCGAGGCGGCGATCGCGAGGTTCGTGCGGCCTCCCTTGCAGAACGTCGACACACCGCAGACGTTCAGCAGCGGGCGCTCGACGATCTCGATGGTGAGCGCGCCGGAGTTGTCCTCGTAGCGCGGGATGATGCGTCCCTCACGCAGGCTGAACGCGGAGTCGAGGATCTGCAGCTCGATCGGTCGCCCGTCGCCGACGACGGTCGTCTGGTAGCGATGGCTCGGCGACAGGCCGCGGTCGGGCAGCGGCTGGCCGTTGTAGCGGAACCCGATGTTGTCGCGCGTGCGGAACTTGAACTGCATCCCCGGGATCGTGAACGGCGGCACTTCGAGCGTGTCGCCGACCCAGTGCGGGATCGGATAGATCAGTGCCGGAGGCCAGCGTAGCGCGGCGACCTCCTCCTGCGGCACGTCGTAGACGTACGCGCCGTCGACGCCGTAGGAGTCGTAGGGCGGCCACATGCTGTAGGTGCCGGTGACGGTGATCGTGTATTGCCAGCCGGCGCGCGTTGCGGCCGAGGAGATGACTGCCGGCGACGTCGCGGGAAGCTCGAGCGTCTGCGGGAACTGGGCTGCGGCGCTCGACGCAAGGGCTATCAGGAGGAACAGGCGAAGGAGTATCGTTCGTCTCATGGCCATCCCCGATGGAGGTGATCGATCGATGTGCGGCGAGGAAACGGTCCTCGCCATGATCGCATCGACCCGCCGTCACGCGATTGGTTGAACCGCCGTGCACTCGACAATCGCGTGCCAGACCTCGAGCATGTCCGCCTCGGTGGTCAGGATGTTGCCGAGCCCGATCCGCATCACGACCCGCCCGTGAAGCCGTGTCTGCGTCAGGTAGCCGCGGCCGCTGGCGATCACCGCGTCGACGATCGCGGCGTTGGCGCGATCGGCGGCCGCGTCGTCGAGTGCCGGCGGCGCCCAGCGAAAGCAGACGACGCCCATCTCGACCGGAGCGGCGAGCTCGAAGCCGTCGCCCTGAAGCACCCAGTCGCGGAAGACGCGGGCAAGCCGTCGGTGCTCGCGGATGCGCGCGCGCAGGCCATCGGCGCCGAACGCCCGCAGCACCATCCAGGCCTTGAGCGCGCGGAAGCGCCGGCCGAGCTGCAGACCGTAGTCCATGTAGTCGATCTGTGCGCGGGCAGCGTCGCCGTGCAGGTACTCGGCGCGCAGCGAGAAGATCGCGCGCAGCTCCTGCGGATGACGCGTGAACAGCACGCTGAAGTCGAGCGGGACGAAGAGCCACTTGTGCGGGTTGAAGACGATCGAGTCCGCCCGCTCGAGCCCGTCGACGAGGTCGCGGCATTCCGGCAGCAGCGCGACGGCGCCGCCATACGCCGCGTCGACGTGCAGCCAGACGCGCTGATCGCGGCACACGTCGGCGATCGAGGAGACGTGGTCGCTGCTCGCGGTCGAGGTCGTGCCGATCGTCGCGACGACCGCGGCCGGACGCAGGCCCGCGGCGCGGTCGCGCTCGATCGCCGCGGCCAGCGCGTCGGGACGCATCCTGAACTCGTCGTCGCAGGCGACGCGCACGACGTTCGAGGAGCCGATGCCCAGCGCGACCGTTCCCTTCTCGATCGAGTTGTGCGCCTGCTCCGAAGCGTACACTCGAAGCGGCGGACCGCTGAGCCCGTCGCGCCCCGCGTTCGGCACGACACGCTCGCGCGCGCACGCCAGCGCGTGCATGGTCGAGACCGACGCGGTGTCGTAGACGACGCCGATGAACTCGTCGGGAAGTCCCATCAGCGTGCGGATCCACTCGAGCACGCGCGTCTCGAGCTCCGTCGCGCCCGGAGCCGTGCGCCAGGTCATCGCGTTGAGTCCGAGCGCGGCCGCGAGCGTCTCGGCGACGATGCCCGGACCGGTCGTCGTCCAGCCGAAGTATCCGAGGAACCGCGGGTGCGACCAGTGCACGAGCGATCCCGGGATCACGCGCTCGAACTCGTCGAGCAGCGCGTCCATCGACGCACCCTCGGCCGGCAGCTCGGTCTCGAGCTGCGCCAGCAGATCTCCCGGCGCGATCGACGGCGCGACCGGCAGCGATGCCAGCTCGGCGCGGAACGTCGCGATCCAGTCGGCCGCGCGATGCAGCGATGCGCGCAGCTCCTGCTCGGTGATGTCTCCGATCTCGGCGATGTCCATCATCGTGTCGTCAGTGGTCCAGTAGCGATTCGATCACTTCGTGCAGTCGGTGTATGTCGACCGGTTTGGTCAGGTGCTCGGCAAAGCCGGCCTCGCGGCTGCGCCGCACGTCCTCCTCCATGCCGTACCCGCTCAGCGCGATCGCGCGAAGCTCGCCGCGCTCGCGCAGTCGCTCGGCGAGCTCGTAGCCGGTGCCGTCGGGTAGGCCGATGTCGCTGACCAGCACATCGAACGGTGCGCCCGCCGCTTCGACCGCCGCGGCAACGCTGCCTGCGGTGCGGACGTCGTAGCCGTAGCGCCGCAGCAACCGCTCGAGCACCGCACGGGTGTCGGCGTGATCCTCGACCAGGAGGATCCTCGCTCCCGGCCGCGCGGCCGCCGGCACGCCCGCGACGCCGGGCTGAGCCTTCGGCTCCTCGGCGGCGAACGCGTCGGGAAGCTCTATCGTGAACGTGGCTCCCCGTCCCGGTCCCTCACTGCTCGCGCTGATCGATCCGCCGTGCATCTCGACGAGCATCCGGCTGATCGCCAGACCGAGGCCGAGCCCGCCGTGGCGCTGTCCCGACCCACCGCCCTGCTCGAATGCATTGAAGATCCGCTCGAGATCCTCGGGCGCGATCCCCACACCCGTGTCGACGACCGCGATGACGAGACGATCGCCCTCGTTGCGTGTGCGGATCGAGATGTGACCGCCGGCCGGCGTGTAGCGTGCGGCATTGCGCACGACGTTCCAGAGCACCTGCTGCAGTCGCGCGGCGTCACCGCGGACCATGCTCGCGCGCGCGTCGAAGCGGACGTCGATGGTCAGTCGGTTGCGCTGGATGTCTTCGACGATCTCGAGCGACTCGCGGATGAGTCGGTGCAAGTCCAGCGGCTCGACGAAGAGCTTGAGCTTGCCATTGGCGATGCGCGTGAGGTCGAGCAGATCGTCGATCAGCCGCGCTTCGAGGCCGACGTTGCGCTTGATGATCGCGAGGATCTCGCCGAGCTCGCGCGGCAGTGACTCGCCCTCGAACGCCTCGAGCGCAGCCATCACTGGCGTCAACGGCGTGCGCAGCTCGTGACTGAGCACCGCGAGGAACCGGTCCTTCGCGAGGGAGGCCGCCTCCGCCGCCTCCTTCGCCGCGCGCAGCTCGAGATCGGCGCGCCGGCGCTCAGTCAGATCCAGACAGAAGGCGATGATGCGGCTTCCGGACTCGAGCGAATCGCTCAGCAGCGCGCTGCCGATCAGCGTCGGCACGACGCTGCCGTCGCGGCGGACGAACTCCGTCTCGATGGGCGCGGCCGCGCCGGTGCGCGCCAGGTGCGCGGTCGCGTTGCGGATCACCTCGCGGACCGCGGGCGGCGCGATCGTGTCCCATCGCACCTCGCCCGCCTCGAGGGCGTGCCGGTCGTAGCCGAGCATCTCGAGGAAGTAATCGTTCGCGTAGGTGATGACTCCGCGGTACTCGCCGGAGGCGACGCCGAAGATGTTCGAATCGACGAGACGCCGCAGACGCAGCTCGCTCTCGCGCAGCGCCGCGCGCGCGTGCTGACGGGCCGTCACGTCCTCGACGACGAGCACCATGTTCGCGGGCTCGCCTCCGGCATTGCGCACGAGGCCAGCCGAGACGTTCCCCCACGCGACGCTCCCGTCGTCGCGTCGCCATCGGCTCAGGAGATTGAACGGCTCGCCGGTCGCGATCAGCTCGGCCACCTGTCCGGCGCTGACCGCGGAGTCCTCCGCATGCGCCATCTCCGACCACGGCCGGCCGATGAGCTCGTCGGGCATGCGACCGACGAACTCGGAGAAGCGCCGGTTCACCATCACGATGCGGCCGTCGAGATCGGTCTCGGCGATCCCGACCGCCGCGTGGTTGAAGATCGCGCGGAAGCGGCTCTCGCTGGCGCGCAGTGCCTCCTGCGAGCGCGCGAGCGACGCGGCGCTGCGCTCGGCGTCCTCGCGGGCGATGGCCTCAGAGCGCGTCACGGTGAACAGCAGCGCGCTGAGGATGATGCCCGCGATGAAGACGTAGGGAATCTGCTCACGCCCCGATGCCTCCTCGAATGCCGGACGTGACGCGACGACGAGACTCCATCGCCGGCCCGCCACGTCCAGACCCACCGTGTCGACGTAGCGCGGCTCAACGCCCTCCGGCGAATGCCCTCCGCGCGAGTCGAACAACAGGCTCGAGTCGCCCGGCTCGTCGGCCGCGTACACGTGCACGTCGGCGCGCGCCGGGTTGCCGAGCTCGGCGATCTGCTCGAAGAGGTCGTCGGCGCGGAGGGGACTGTAGACGAATCCGCGAAGTCTGAGCCGACGCGCTTCGAGCGTTGGCGGGATCTCTCCGCCGGAGTACACCGGCACGTAGATCAGAAACCCGTGCTGCACGTCCTGGTCGATCTCCTGGCGCAGCCGCACCCGACGCGTGACCGTCGCGGTGCCGGAGTCGCGCGCGAGCTCCATCGCCCGGCGGCGCGTCGGCTCCGAGTACATGTCGAAGCCCATCGCGGCGCGATTGCGACGGTCCTCGGGCTCGAGAAAGACGATCGTGTGGAGCTCGCGGCCGGCCGTGCCGAAGCGGTGGTAGGTGAAGTCGGCGAATCCCTCGCCGCGGATTGCTCGCGTGAGCGAGTCGAGACCGGTCGAGTCGATCCGCAGCGAGAAGCCGATCCCCTGGATCCCGGGGTAGCGCCGGCGCAGCTCCAGGCGGTCGACGAACTGCCGGAAGCTCTCGCGCGAGACCGCCTCCGATGCGCTCATGTACGCGGCGCCCGCCCGCAGCAACGCGATCTGCGTCTCCATGCGCGCATAGATCGCCTGGCGGGTGGTCAGTACCTGATTGCTGAATCGTAGCGCGTCGCGGGTCTCGATGCTCGCGCGAACGTAATACGTCGCGATGAGCGTCACGACGAGCGCGACGCCGAGCACCGACAGGGGAAGCCAGCGACGGACGGTCGATCGTTTGTTCATCGGCAAACGGTCTCGGACGGAGTGGACCCAACGCGCGCCGCGATGCCGGCCCGGTCGCGCCAGGTCAATCTATGAAGCTCCACGTCACTTCGAGTACGATCGAGCGCCCGCGCTCGGGGTAGCGGTAGACGCTCCAGCTCTCGACGTTCAGGATGTTGCGCATCGCGACGCGCAGGTATGCCGTGCCGATGCGCGCGTTGGCGTAGGCGTCCCAGAGCGGCAACTGTCGCACGCTCGACACCTCCCCTTCTGGACGTCGGACGAACGATCCGGTGATCACGTCGTACGCCGGTCCCGCGAACGGCGTCTGGTACTCGAGCGTGGTTCCGACGCGAAGGTCGAGGTTGCCCTCGATGAGTCGCAGCGGCGCGAAGAGGTCGGCGAAGACGCGCGCCGCCGGGAATCGCGTGTCCCCATCGGGTGCAAGCGTGCCGTGCGCGTGCGCCTCGAGCGCCAGCAGCCAGAACGGAATGCGCGCGCGCAGCTCGGCTCCGGTGATGGTCTCGCTCGCGAGCGCCGAGCCCTCGAGCAGCGGCTCGGCGCGCCGCGCGAATGCGGTGACCGAGAGGAGCGTCGAGGAGTCCTGCCAGGCGATCGTGCCCTCGGCAAGCAGCGGTGTCTTGTAGGCTCCGAACGCGATGCCTGCGATCGAGTCGCCGAAGCCCATCGGGTCGCTTTCGCAGGGACAGACGTGACGCTGCACGCGCGCGCCGAAGCGCGCGCTCAGCCGATCGCCGGCGCGCACGGCGAGCTCCGCGGCGACGCCCCCGATCTCTCCTTCGCGTCCCTTCGAGAACCGCGCGCTGCCCCGAAGTGCGAGCGCGGACCCGACGGGAATCTCCAGCAGCAGTCCTCCCTGCCGCCGGCCGATGTCGTAGTCCGTCGTCGCCGCGCTACGGTCGCGACGGCCGGCGAGCTCCGCGATGGCCGCGGCCTCGAGCCGGGCGAATCCGAGCGGCACCTGCAGTGCCGCGCGCACTCCCACGGTCGTGCGCTCGGTGCGCAGAAGGCTGCTGTCGAGCTCGACGATCTCCTCGGCCTCGACGATCTCTCGTCGGCCGAACGAGCCGTACGCCGCGATGTCCAGGCGCGTCGCCGAGTCGAGTGCGGACGCCGCATCGCCGTTCGTGAGCGTATCGAGCATGCGCGCCGCACGGGAGCCGAGGATCCACTCCGCGGCGAGTGTGAGGTCGTGGCGCAGCGTGTGCTCCGACCAGAACGCGTTGACGATCTCGTGATCGCTCGAGAGCGGGTCGAACGTGCTCTCCGGAGTGAGCCCGCCGTTCTGGCTGCGCGTGGCATCGACGAACAATTCGGTGAGCGAGAGCATCAGTGCCGGCGTCGGACGCCATGTGGCATTGCCGTGCACGCTCCAGGTGCCGAGCTCCTGGTTGACCGAGCGCGTCGGCGAATCGGTGCCCGTCGCCATGCGCCGGAAGCCGATCGCGATGTTGGCGCGTCGGCCGACGTTGCGCGAGTACATCAGATCGCCGCCGGTGAGATCGCCCGCATCCTGCGCGTACCATGCGCGCACGTACGAGCCCTCGACGTCGAGTCTGGGCTGTACGAAGTTGACGGCCATGAGCGCCTCGCCCGTCCCATGAAGCAGCGCCCGCGCGCCGGTCACGATCTCGGCGCGCTCGAGGTACTCCATCGGGTAGACCTCGAGGTCGTAGCCATACGCGGCGAGGCCGTCGAGCGGCCGGCCGTTGTAGCTCGCGGCGACCGACGACGGCGGCGCGCCCGCATAGCTGAAGCCGCGGACGAATCCGGGAAGACCCTGCGAGAGCGGAAGCGCCGGGACGATGCGGCGGAGCGCGTCGAAAGCGGTGAAGTAGCGCATCGAAGCGAGCGAGAGCTCCGAGACGATGCGCGCGGCCGACGGTGACGTCGCCGGCACGATCGAACCGAACGGCGTCGCCGTCGGGAAGAACGGACGGACCGGGTCGACGCTGTCGGCGCGTCGCAGCGAATCGGGAAGCGCCGCGACGAGCGTGTCGGCGCCGAGCGAATCCGGAAGCGCCACGACGAGCGTGTCGGCGCGGAGCGAATCGGCCGGCGCCACCTGGGCGACGCCGGCCGTTCGGCCAAGCAGCGAGAGTAGGACAACGAGAACGGCCGTCTCCAGGAGCCGACGCCGGGTGCGCTCACGAATCATGGTGGCGAGTATACCGCTTCGCGCGAACGTGACGCAACCGCCGGCGACCGGCTCAGGCATCGATGATCGCGGCGTTCGACAGATGGAACCGCTCGATCGACTCGAGGATGACGCGGTGCGCGTACTCGATGCCCTCCCACCCGTCGACCCGTGTCTGCTTCCCCTCGAGGTCCTTGTAGACCGAGTAGAAGTACTCGATCTCGATCTTGTGGTGTGGCTTGATGTTGTCGAGCGACGTGTAGTGCGCGTGCCGCGGATCGTTGACCGCGACGGTGACGATCTTGTCGTCGAGCTGTCCCCCGTCGATCATGCGCATCACGCCGATCGGCCTGACCTCGATCAGGCATCCGGTGAACGTCGGCTCGTCGAGCAGGATCAGAAGGTCCAGCGGATCGCCGTCGACGTACAGCGTGCTCGGAACGAAGCCGTAGGCCGTCGGATAGTGCATCGGCGAGGCGAGCACGCGATCGAGCCGGAAGCAGTTGTACTGGGGATCGTACTCGTATTTGTTGCGCGAGCCCTGCGGGATCTCGACGATGGCATTGAGGGTGAACGGGACGTTCGGACCCGCCGGGATCTCATAGTAACGGAGGGTCGGATTCACTGGATTCACGAAGGAGCCTGGGTTATGGGGTGATGATCCGGTCGCGCTAGGCGACGTCCGGCGGCAGATAGCGCCGGTCGCGGATCAGGAGACGCTCGACCGGTACGTCGTTGATGAGGTGTGACTCGATGATCTCGTCGATGTCCTCGACGCTCACGCCGCCGTACCAGATGCAGTCGGGATACACGACAATCGACGGACCGAACTCGCAGGCGTCGAGACAGCCGGAGGCGTTCGCGCGCATCCGGCCGTGCAGGCCGCGCTCCTTGAGCTTGCGCTTGAAGGCGTCGCGCACCTCGTTGCCACCGCGCTGGCTGCAGCAGCCGCGCGGGTCGGCCGGGTCGCGCTCGTTGGTGCAGATGAAGACGTGCTTTGCGTATCGCATGGCGTGGCTCGGTGATGTGGGGATGTTAGCGGTGCGCGGCGGCGCCGTCGGCAATGACGATCAGGTCGCCATCGCGCGTGCCTCGGTCGACGAAGCGGTCGTCGGCCAGATACTCGAAGTCCTGCGAGAGGTTGTACAGTCCGATGCGCTCCCAGTCGGGAGAGAAATACGCGATCTGATCGGCGATCACCGGCAGCGCCTGGGTGATCGTGTCGTAGGGCGAGATCACGACACGGTGGATCTCGCCACTGAACGCCTTGCAGACCATCAGTGTGATCGTCTCGTTCATCGCGTTCCTCCCGGGCCGACGCGCGCGCTGCGCGAGAGCTCGTAGCGGGCACGGACGCTGTCGCCGGCCTCGCGGAAGAGCGGCTCTGCCAGGTCGAGCATCGCCACGATGACGTCCTCCTCGAACGCGCTGCTGCTGAAGAGCGCGACCGGCTGGGTCATCTCGCGCGAGAACTCGAGCGAGTCGCGCACGCGATCGACGACCGTGCGGATCTCCAGTCGCATCCGCAGCGAGTCCGCTCCGACCGGATCGATCGAGCCGACGAGGAAGCGATCGACCCCGACGTTGAAGAGCGCCTGGTGCTCGGCCGCCTTCGGCGCCTGGTAGTTCGGCACCGCGGCGATGCGCACCGTCGTGTAGAGCCGGTCGCGCGACTCCGGATCGAACGTGACGAGCTCGGGAAAATACGTTCCGGCGTAATCGTGAAGCGCGGTGAGCACCGAGCGTGAGGTGCCCTCGCGCATCTTCGAGATGTTCCGCAGCCGTGCGTCCGCGGGAATCGCGATCGCGCTGAGCACCATGGGCGTCGAGGCGACGACGGAGCTCTTGTCGTGCGTGCGGCCGACGAAGCGCCCGACGCCGGTGCGCAGCGCGTCGTAGAGCGCCGGGCCGACGAGCATCGTGCCCGAGGAATCGCGGTAGCGGATGAGCTGGAAGACGAGCTCGCGGAAGCGTACCGCGCCGGTCTTCGCGTCGACGACCCGCAGCTCGGCGCCGAGCACCGAGCCGAAGCGCGCGAGCGCGACGCTGATGACGCCGTCGAGGTCGAGCGCCGCATCGAGATCGCGCATCGTCACCCCCTTCGTTCCCGTCGAGTCCTTCGCCAGCGCGATCGAGTCGCGGACGTTGAGCGTCAGGTACTCGACGCCGTCGACCGAGTCGAAGACCTGGCGCAGCACCTGGTCGACGTGGAAGTCCCGCACCATCGGCACGCTGTCCTGCGCCGCGGTCTCGACGAGGATCAGGCGCAGCGGCCGCCCGTCGGCCCTCGCCGAATCGCCGGCAGACTTCGTCGACGCGTTCTCCTTCGTGCCGGAGGCGCAGCCGACGAGCCCGATGAAGAGCGCCGCGACGAGCAGCCAGAGCACGACGAGATACACGCGACGTCCCACCGCCATGCGGCCCGCGCCGGGGTCGTCGTGTCGCGTGGTCGTCTCGGTCATCTCGTTGGTCACGTCCGGCATGCGTCTCTCACGTTTCGTGGTTACCAGTAGGTGGTCGTCACCGTGACATCTCCAAGGACCTCGGCCTGACAGCTCGCTCGCTCGCTCGCAGCGAACGACTCGCGTGCGATCAGGCGCGCCTCGATCGGCTCGATGGCGGAGAGATTCTCCGCGCCCTCGAGCACCTGCATCCGGCACCATGAGCAGATAGCGAAGCCACCGCACGACTGCGCCACCGGACGGCCGGCCTCCCGCGCGGCGTCGAGCAGCGACGTGCCGCTGTCGACCTCGACGCTGCGCGAGCCCGGAACGAAGCGAACGGTCGGCACCGTCCTAGTCCCCGGTGAACAACGCCTTGACGATGTGTCCGGCGATCGCCGGGTTTTCCTTGAGCCGGCGCGTCGCGTAGCCGTACCAGTCCTTGCCGAACGGCGTGTAGACGCGCATCCGGTGGCCCTGGGCGATGAGCTGGCGGCGTCGCGGCTCGCGCACGCCGAGGAGCATCTGGTACTCGTACTGCTCGCGCGTCAGTCCGCGCTCGCGGATCATCGCCGCCGCGCCGTCGATGAGCACGTCGTCGTGCGTCGCGATGCCGACGTACGAACCGTGGTCGAACATGATCGCCAGGCAGCGCAGGTAGTTGTCGCGGATCTCGTCGCGGCCCTTGTAGGCGATCGACTCGTCCTCGATGTAGATCCCCTTGCAGAGCCGGAAGTTCGAGCCTTCGGAGGCGAGCTCGCGCGCGTCCTGCTCGGTGCGGCGCAGGTACGCCTGCAGCACGATCCCGCAGTGCTTCGGGAACTGGTCGCGCACCCGACGGAAGAGCTCGATCGTCATCGTCGTGTACGGCGAGTTCTCCATGTCGAAGCGAACGAAGCTCCCGAGCGATGCCGCATGCGTGACGACGCGCAGGACGTTCTCGTAGCAGAACTCCTTGTCGATAGCCAGGCCGAGCGAGGTCAGCTTGACCGAGAGATTCGCGTCGACCCGGGCGCGGATGATCTCGTCGAGCGTCTTGATCGCCATGTCGGTCTCGTGGCGCGCGACATCGGCGCGCTCGACGAACTCACCGAGCACGTCGACGGTCGCCATCGCTCCCTCGGCATTGAGCCGGGCGACGGTCTTCATCGCGTCGTGCACGGTGTCCCCGGCGATGTACTTCTTCGATACGATCCGAACGAGTCCCTTCGGTGCAAGCGGCAGGGACTTGACGACGAGGGTGTCGATTAGGCTCATGGCTCCACATCCAGCGATTCAGTGTCAGCGAGTCGAGAACTTGCGGCGCGCCGGTGGCGCAGCCAGGCCACGGCGACCCCGCCGAGCCCCGCGACGAGCGCGATGATCGTCACGAGACGACCGGTCGCGAAGGCGTCGGATTCGTAGCGCATCGCGACGCGATGGCGTCCAGCCGGCAGCGCGACGCCGCGCAGGGAATAGTCGGCCTGCAGCAGCTCGGCATCGCGGCCGTCGACCTGGACCTTCCATGCCGGGTACCACACCTCGCTCAGCACGAGGATTCCCGGCTTGTCGGTCGTCACGTCGAGCTCGAGCTCGCTGGCGTCGTAGCGGGTAAAGCGCGCGGTGCCCGTGCCGCTGCCATCGGTTGCGATGCCCGGATCCTTCTCCAGCAGCACCGTCCGACCGAAGTCGATCGAGGGATCCTTCAGCATTGCGAGCACCTGCTCGGTCGAGCCGACGCGCACGTCGTAGAGCATGCGCGCGTGCGCGTATGCGCTCGGGCGATCGGCGATCGTCACCTGCTGCGCCTGCGAGTCGATCTTCGCGCTGTAGCGGATGTTCATGAAGTCGAACGCCTTCTCCGGATCGTACGCCGGCGGCACGCGTCGCGCCAGCAGCAGCGGGTTGTATCCCTCGAAGAGCATGATCCCGCTGTACGGACCCTGGTTGCGCTGCATGAGCATCGCTCCCCCCTCGCGCATGCGCAGACGGAAGAGCGAGTCGGGTGGCCGCGAACGGTACACCGCGAACTGCGCGTCGTTGTTCGCATACGTGACCTGCGGATCGACCTCCGACGCGTTCTGCGTCATGCCGAAGACGAACAGGTCGATCGCCCCGAGCAACACCAGTAGCGCCGCGGCGACCGTGCCGGCCATGCGCCCGTTGAGCCGCATCCACGCGATCGCTGCGGCCGCTCCGCCGACGATCAGCGCGACCGCGCCGGTGCCGTTGAGGGAGCCGCCGAGCTCCGCCGGAGCCCCGAGCAGCGACGGGAGAATTCCCGTCACCGTCAGCAGACCGATGCCCGCGATGATCGCGCCGGCGATGAGCGCGACGCGCGCGAGCGCGCCGTCGGCCCCGCCGCGCGCAAGGCGGTCGAGTCCGGCTCCCGCGAGGATCGCCGCGCCGAGCGACAGGTACATCGCCAGTCTCGCTGGACTTCGGAACGTCCCGAACAGAGGCAGCCGTGCAAGGATCGGGTGCACGAAGAAGCTATCCCCGAGACCGTAGAGCACGCCGAGCAGTCCCATCGCGGCGAAGAACAAGCCGACGGTGCGCAGCGACCGCGACGCCAGGCCGATCGCCGCCAGCAGCAGCGTCACCACCCCGACGTAGATCGCGGTCTCCCAGTAGTAGTAGATCTCCGGTCGCAGCCAGAACGGTGTCTCCGGCTGCGGGTTCGCGCCGGCGACGCCGAAGACCTTCGGCACGACGAGCGTGAAGATCTGCCCGAGCGTCATCGAGCCTTCGAGCGACTTCTCGTACGTCATCGTCGCGCGCTCAGAGAGCGCGGCGAGCTCCTGCGACGGAAGAAGCTGGATCGCGAAGATGCCGGCGCCGAGCGCGATCGGCACGAGCGCGCAGAGCGCTCCGGCGACGAGCCCCTTCATTCCCGCGTCGTCGCCGGCGCGCATGCGGCGCACGAGCAGGACGATCGTCAGGACGAACAGAAAGAACACGATGTAGAGCGCCGACTGCGGGTGACCGCTGAGCATCGCGACGCCGAGCGCGAGGCCGGCCAGCAGCGCGTGCAGCCAGCTTCGCTCGTCGACACCGCGACGGAACAGGTGGACGATCAGCGGGAACCACGCCAGGTGGAACAGCATGTTCGGATGAATCATGTGCGCCACGAGCACGCCGCTCAGACCGTAGGCGACGCCCGCGAAGACCGAGCCCCATCGTCCGATGCCGAGTCCCCGCGCCAGCCGCTCGGCGCCGACCATCGCCAGCGGGAAGTGCAGCACGACGAACAGCTGCGCCAGCGACGACGAGAGCTCGCCGCCCGAGAGCAGGTACATCAACAGGTTGCCCGGATAGAAAAAGCCGATCTGCAGATCGGCGAGAAAGGGCATCCCGTTGAACGTGTAGGGATTCCAGAACGGGAGGATTCCCGCCGCGAAGCTGCGCGCGGCGAAGACCTGGTTCGGGTAGGTGAACTCCGCGAAGTCCTCCCACAGGAACGCGCCGCCGAACAGGTGTCCCGAGAAGAACACGAGCGTCACGAGCGCGATGATGCCGCCGCTCCACAGCGGAGTCAGATCGACGGCGGGCGCCGCGTATGGACGTGTGGAGGCGTTGCGGGAGGCAGGGCGTGCGGCGGAGCGCGTTTCGGGCTTCTTCCGGATCTCTTTGGCCATGGGTCCGTGGAGGGGAAAGGGCTTCCGGAGCGATGCGTGCTCCAGTCTGCAACGTGTGGAAATCAAATATACGGGAAGCGGTCCTCCCCGCGACACGTCCGGCGACGGCCCGTACGCCTTGCTACAGACGGTCGTTTCGGCCAACGGCCTCGCGTGCGGACACGCTTCGGCCGGGCGCGCGACGACCATTGCGTATCTTCCCCGACTCGTCCTGCAAGGACGGCAACGAAGACACCGGAGACGACGTGGTCATCAGGAAGACAACGAAGGCGGAGGCGCAGAAGCTCACCGACGACGACGGGCCGGCGATGACGATTCCGAGCGTCAGCGAGCTCACGCGCGAGCTCGCCGACCTGCTCGAGTCGTCGTTCGCGACGGTCGTCGTCCAGGGCGAGATCTCCGGCTGGAACCGCGCCGCCAGCGGTCACACGTACTTCACGCTCAAGGACGACCGCGCGTGCCTCGGCGCCGTGCTCTGGAAGAGCAGGACGCTGAAGTACCCGATCAAGGACGGCATGAAGGTGATCGCGACGGGGCGCATCTCGGTCTACGCGCCGCGGGGACAGTACCAGCTCGACTGCACCGCGCTGACGCCGGTCGGCGCGGGCGATCTGCAGCTCGCCTTCGAGCAGCTCAAGGCGAAGCTGCAGGCCGAGGGCCTGTTCGATCAGCAGCGCAAGCGTCCGCTGCCGGCGTTTCCCGGCCGCATCGGCGTCGTCACGTCGCGCGACGGCGCGGCGCTGCGGGACATCCTCACGACGCTGCGCCGGCGGATGCCGACGGTGCGCGTCGTGCTGCGCCCGTGCCTGGTACAGGGCGCGACCGCCGCAGAGGAGGTCGCGCGCGCCATCGGCGAGCTCAACGCGCTCGGCGACGTCGACGTGCTGATCGTCGGTCGCGGCGGCGGCTCGATCGAGGATCTGTGGGCGTTCAACGAGGAGGTCGTCGCACGCGCCATCGCCGGCTCGCGCATCCCGGTGATCTCCGCGGTCGGTCACGAGGTCGACTTCACGATTGCCGACTTCGTCGCCGACGTGCGCGCGGCGACACCGACGGCGGCGGCGGAGCTCGCCGTGCGCGATCGCGCCGAGCTCGTCGACGCGCTCTCGACGCTCGAGCGTCGCATGAGCGATGATGTCGAGGCGATGCTCCGGCGACATCGACAGGAGCTCTCCTACCTGCTTCGCAGCCGGGGTCTGGCCCGGCCGCTCGACCTTGTTCGCAGCCATCAGCAGCGCGTCGACGATCTTACCCATCGCAGCGGACTCGGCCTGCGCGCCGCACTCGTGCGCACGCACGAGCGACTGCGTCTGCTCGAGGCGAAGCTCGGCGCCCTCTCCCCTCTCAGCGTTCTCGATCGCGGCTTCGCGATCATCGAGCGCGACGGCGCGCCGATCACGCGTTCGTCGATGCTGGCCTCCGGCGATGGTGTGAGCATCAGAATGGCCGACGGCAGCAAGGCCGCACGCGTCGAGTAACACAACGACTTCACGATACAGGGTTCGACGATGGAACAGACTTTCGAAGGTGCGCTCGAGCGACTGGCCGCGGTGGTCGGCGCGCTCGAGAACGACGGGACGTCGCTGGCCGATGCGATGTCGCTTTACGAGGAGGGAATCACACTGGCGCAGTCGTGCCGTCGCCAGTTGGAGGAAGCGGAGCTGAAGATCACCGAGCTGCGCGCGCGCACCGAGGGCGGCTTCAGCGAAGAGGAGATCGACATCTGAGCCTTGCGCGACGGCCGCCGGCTCGCGTGTGCGACCGCGCGGCGAGGCCATCGAGACGACCGACCATGAAGCACATCCCACTGACGATCATCGCCGGGCTCGCGCTGCTGGCGGCCTGCGACCGCTCCGACATTGAGGAGGCGCAGCGCTCCTGGCTCGAGGAGCAGCACCTGCTCGAGAAGCGGTTGCTCGAAGTGCGCGCCGAGCACCTCGCGCTGCGGCGCGGTCTCGACACGACGCGCGTCGACGACACCGCCGACTCCGCCTCGAGGGAGCGCTACGAGCGCGCGGTGGCGACGCTGCGCGACCACGAGGCGCGCCTCGACGCGATCGACACCGTCGTCGATCGCCATCAGCTCGCGCGCGACGTCGCGATCCGTGCCGACGACGTCGCGGCGGTCGCCAACGCGCGCGCGACCGCGACGGTCGACTACGAAACGTCGATGGCGACGCTCGACTCGATCGATCGGCAGAACGACGAGATCGCGGAGGTCCTCGCCGGCATTCGCCTCGGTGACGCTGTCGACACGGCCGGCCCAAAGTCCGACTCGCTCGGATCGAAGGACGGCGCCACCAGCGACACGAGCGCGGCAGGTGCCCCCGACGGCGGCACGATCGACAACACGATCGGTCGCGATGCGCCGGAGGAGCCTGGAGAGTAGCGGCGCCGACCGCGCCGTGGAGAACGAGACGCGATCCGTGGATGGTCCGGCGCACCCGTCGACGCGCCTCACGAGCACAGCAAAAGCAGAAACGGGGACGCGACCCATGTCGCGTCCCCGTTTCGTTGTCGCTGTGCTCGAGTCTACGCCAGAGCTCCGGCGCGCGGGCCGGCGGCGCGGATCTCGTCGGAGGTTCCGTCGGCGTACTTCTGGAAGTTCTCGTGGAAGAGCTGCGCCAGGTGCGTCGCCTTCTCGTCGTACTCGGCGGCGTCGGCCCAACTGCCGCGCGGATCGAGCACCTCGACCGGCACGCCCGGAACCGACGTCGGCACGTGCAGGCCGAAGATCGGATCCTCGCGGTACTCGACATGGTCGAGCTCGCCGGCGAGAGCCGCGTTGATCATCGCGCGGGTGTAGGCGATCTTGATGCGGTGGCCGACGCCGTAGGCGCCGCCGACCCAGCCCGTGTTGATCAGCCAGCAGTTGACGTTGTGCTCGTCGATCTTGCGGCCGAGCAGCTCGGCATAGACCGACGGATGATGCACCATGAACGGCGCGCCGAAGCACGTCGAGAACGTCGGCTGCGGCTCCTTGACGCCCTTCTCGGTGCCGGCGACCTTGGCGGTGTAGCCGGAGATGAACTGGTACATCGCCTGCGCGGACGTCAGACGCGCGATCGGCGGCAGCACGCCGAAGGCGTCGGCCGTCAGCATGATGATGTTGCGCGGGTGGCCGCCGCGGCTGCCCGGCGCGATGTTCGGGATGAACTCGATCGGATAGGCGCCGCGCGTGTTCTCGGTCTTCTGCGCCGAGTGCAGGTCGAGCGTCCGATGGATCTCGTCGTACTCGACGTTCTCCAGCACGGTGCCGAACATCTTCGTCGTCGCGAAGATCTGCGGCTCGGCCTCGGCCGAGAGGTTGATCATCTTCGCGTAGCAGCCACCCTCGAAGTTGAACACGCCGTCATCGGACCAGCCGTGCTCGTCGTCGCCGATGAGCTGGCGATTCGGGTCGGCAGAGAGCGTCGTCTTGCCGGTGCCCGAGAGTCCGAAGAACAGCGCGACGTCGCCGCGCTCGCCGACGTTCGCCGAGCAGTGCATCGGCATCACGTTGCGCAGCGGCAGCAGGTAGTTCATCGTCGTGAACAGCGACTTCTTCATCTCGCCGGCGTACGACGTGCCGCCGATGAGGATCAGCTTCTGCCCGAAGTCGATGAGGATGAACGTCTCGCTGCGCGTGCCGTCGACGGCCGGGTCGGCGACCATGTCCGGAACGTGTACGAGCGTGAAGTCCGCGGTGAAGGACGAGGCCGACTCGCCGATCTTCTCGATCGGGATGAACAGCGTCTGGGCGAACAGGTTGTGCCAGGCGTGCGTGTTGATCACGCGCACGCCGACGCGGTACGCCGGATCGGCGCCCACCCAGCAGTCGGCGACGAAAAGGTCCTTGCCCTCGTAGTGCTTCTTCGCGCGCTCGAGGAGCTGGTTGAAGCTCTCGCGCTTGAACTCGCGGTTGACCGGACCCCACCAGACATGGCCCTCGCTCGACTCTTCGCGCACCACGAACTTGTCGTTCGGCGAGCGACCCGTGTGCTCACCGGTCTCGACGATCAGCGGGCCGCCGGCCGCGAGGTGTCCCTCGCCGCGACGAATCGCTTCGTCGACGAGCTTGGCCGTCGAGCCGTTGTAGATGATCTCGCCGGCACCGGCTATGCCGAACAGTTCAAGCTGCTTCCGGATGTCCATGGTCCTCCGATTCGATTCGGGTTGCTGCGTCGAAATACGTCATGGGAAACTGGCGGAAAATACACAGGCCCGCGGGATGCCGCGCCCGATAAAGTTGTGTTTGCTGGTTTCAGCGCCCTTCGCGGCCCGCTCCGGTCGATTTCGGAGCATCCCACGTCCGGTCACCCCCCGCCTCCGGACGCGACGCAGGGTCCCGGACGCGAGCGCCCCGGCACTGACTGCAGTGCCGGGGCGTCGTTCGTTCGGACTGGTGATCGCTGTCGCGACTACACGTCGAGGTTGCGCACGTAGCGGGCGTTGCGCTCGATGAACTGACGGCGCGGCTCGACCGCGTCGCCCATCAGCGTCTCGAAGATGTGCGCGGCGCTCTGCGCGCTCTCGATCGTCACCTGCTGCAGCGTGCGCACCTCCGGGTTCATCGTCGTCGCCCAGAGCTGCTCGGGGTTCATCTCGCCGAGTCCCTTGAAGCGGCTGATGACGATGCCGTCCTTCGTGCGCTGCGTGCCGTCGTCCTCGAGGTTGTCGACCGGCGTCTCGTCGTCGCCGCCCTTGGACTTCGCGTTGCGGATGCGCGCGATGATCTCGTCGCGCTCGGCCTCGTCGTAGGCGTACTGGTCGAGCTTGCCCTTGCGCACCTTGTACAGCGGCGGCATCGCGAGGTAGACCTTGCCGGCCTCGATGAGCTCGCGCATGTAGTTGAAGAACAGCGTCAGGATCAGCGTCCGGATGTGCGCGCCGTCGACGTCGGCGTCGGCCATCAGGATCACCTTGCCGTAGCGCGCCTTCGAGACGTCGAGCGTCTCGCCGAAGCCCACGCCGAGCGCGGTGAAGATGTTCCGGACCTCCTCGTTCTCGAGCACCTTGTTCAGACGCGCCTTCTGCACGTTGAGGATCTTCCCGCGCAGCGGAAGGATCGCCTGCGTGCGGCGGTCACGCGCGCTCTTGGCCGAGCCGCCGGCTGAGTCGCCCTCGACCAGGAAGATCTCGCAGTGCTCCGGGTCCTCGATCGAGCAGTCGGCGAGCTTGCCCGGGAGCATCGTGCTCTCGAGCGCGCTCTTGCGACGGACGAGCTCGCGCGACTTGCGCGCGGCCTCGCGCGCCTCGGCGGCGAGGTAGACCTTCTCGATGATCTGCTTGCCGACCTTCGGGTTCTCCTCCAGGTACTGCGCGAGCTGGTCGCTGAAGATCGAGCGGACGATGCCTTCGACCTCGCCGTTGCCGAGCTTGGTCTTGGTCTGTCCCTCGAACTGCGGCTCGGGAACCTTCACCGAGATCACCGCGGTCAGCCCCTCCTTGAAGTCGTCGCCGGTCAGGCTGATCTTCTCGTTCTTGAGGAGCTTGTTCTTCTGTGCGTACGCGTTGAGCGTGCGCGTCAACGCCGAGCGGAAGCCCGAAACGTGCGTGCCGCCCTCGTGCGTGTTGATGTTGTTGACGTAGCTGAAGACGTTCTCGCTGTAGCCGGCGTTGTACTCCAGGCAGACCTCGACGGTGACGTTCTCCTTCTCACCCTCGACGAAGACCGGCTTGACGATCGGCGTGCGCGACTCGTCGATGTAGCGGACGAAGCCGACGAGGCCGTCGCTGTAGTGGAACGACTCCTCCATCCCGTCCTCGCGCTCGTCGCGCAGCGTGATGGTGATCGACGGGTTGAGGAACGCGAGCTCGCGCATGCGCTCGGCGATCGTGTCCCAGCGGTACTCGAGGACCTTGAAGATCGTCTCGTCCGGCTTGAACCACTGGTGCGTGCCGGTCTCGCTCTTGCGCTTGGTCACGCCGATCTCGATGACGTCGCCCTGCGGGTGTCCCTCGCGGAACTCCTGGCGGTAGATCTTGCCGTCGCGCTTGACGGTCGTGACCATGTGCTGCGACAGCGCGTTGACGCACGAGACGCCGACGCCGTGAAGACCGCCGGAGACCTTGTAGGAGTTCTTGTCGAACTTGCCGCCGGCATGAAGGATCGTCATGACGACCGTCAGCGACGACATCTTCTTCGTCGAGTGCATGCCGACCGGGATGCCCGAGCCGTTGTCCTCGACGCTGATGGAGTTGTCCTTGTGGATCGTGATCTCGATGGTGTCGCAACGGCCGGCGAGCGCCTCGTCGATCGAGTTGTCGACCACCTCGTAGACGAGGTGATGAAGCCCGCGCGTGCCCACGTCACCGATGTACATCGCAGGGCGCTTGCGCACGGCCTCGAGACCCTCGAGGACCTTGATCGAGTCCTCGTTGTAGGTGTAGGTGCCGTTCCCCTCCGCCACGCTCTTGGGTTCAACAGTAGGCATTCTGAGTGATCCTTGCGTTTCTAAAGTCGTTCAGGTTTCCGATCGATAAAGAGACGATCGACACCGCCCCATCATCTAGATTCCGTGCCCGGTCGCGAGAATAGATCGCCGCGATTTCGCACGGGATTCGGCGCTCAGCGGACGATCATCTCCTTGATGATCTCCGCACCCAGTCGCTCGTTGAGCCGCTGGAGAATCTCATCGCGACGCAGCATCAGCTCGGTGCGCCATGCGGCGCTCTCGACGCTGACGAACAGCCGTCCGTTGTCGACGCGCTCGACGTGCGCGTGACGGGCGAACGCCTCGCCGACGACCTCTTCCCAGTAGCCCGGCACCGAGTGCTCCTGGACCTTCTGGTCGAGCCCGTTGGCGCGAAGCCACTCCTTGATCGCCGTTCCGATCGTCTGTGCCATGTCAGGTCTCCCTCGCTCGGACTGTCAGTCGTACATGCGATGCCTACGTGATCTCGCCGTCGTCGGGCGCCCCGTTCGGTCGCCAGGCCGCCCTGGCCGCCATCGCGGGGCCGACGATCTCCCCGCGCTCGATCTCGATGTGTGCGTCGTCGGCGCCGAGCCGGACGTCGTCCATGAACGGCAGCAGGCTCAGCGAGCCGATCGTGATGAACACCTGGGCGAGCTCGCGGGTCAGGTCGTAGACCCGTCGCGCGCGCTCCGGATCGAGCGCTCCGAAGATGTCGTCCAGAAGGATCGCAGGCGTCTCGGCGCACTGCTCGCGCAGGTATTCGAACTCGGCGATCTTCAACCCGATCAGCAGGGTCTTGTGCTGTCCCTGGCTCGCGGCCACGCGGACGTCGCTGCCGTCGATCTCCATGCGCAGGTCGTCGCGGTGCGCTCCGAAGAGCGTCGTGCCGCGGCGTTGTTCCTCGGCCCAGACCTGCCGGCTGCGCAGCCACAGGGCATCGCGATAGTCGTCGACCGAATCCTGCGGCGTGCTCACCGCGTCCGGCGCATACGAGAGCGCGACCTGCTCGGCGCCGACGGCGACCGCGGCGGCGGTGCGGCGGAAGATCGGCGCGAAGTCGCGAACGAACATCGTCCGCTCGTGCATCAGGTGCGCGGCGCGCTCGATCAGGCCCTCGTCCCACGGCTCGATCAGCGAGCGGTCGACCGCGCGGCCGCCGCGACGCGCGGCCGCGAGCACGGCGTTGCGCTGCTTGAGCAGCCGGCGGTACTGCATCAGGTCCTGCAGGTAGCGGCGCTTGGCCTGCGAGATGACCAGGTCGACGAAGCGGCGGCGCTCGGCGGGCGGGCCTGCGGTGATCGCCTTGAGGTCGGGTGAGAGGACGACCGTCGGCGCGATGCCGATGATCTGCGCGGCGCTCTGCGCCTGGGTTCCGTCGAGCCAGATCGTCTTGCCGCTGCCGCTCTCGTAGCGGATGTCGATGCGGCGCGGCACACCGTAATCGCTCGTGAACTCGAGCGTCGCCTCGAGCTGATGCTCGCCTCGGCGGACCAGGGCCGCCTCCGGCGTGCCGACGAACGACTTCGTCAGCGTGCACAGCGAGATCGCCTCGAGCACCGACGTCTTGCCGGCGCCGTTGCGACCGGTCAGAATGTTGACGCCCGGCGCGGCCTCGAGCCGCGTCGCGACGTGGTTGCGGATGTTGCGAAACTGCAGCCGCCGGATGCGCATCGGTCGGTGGCTCGACGTGAATTCACCGATGCGTGGCGCGCTCGGTGCGCCACGACGGACGGAGGTTGGGACCGACGACGGCGTCGATCAGTTGTTGAGGCGGATCGGCATCAGCAGCATCAGGATGTCCTGCCCGTTGCGCGTTCCGTACGGCGTGATCAGCGACGGTCGCAGCGGCGTCGAGAAGGCGAAGCTCACCTCGTCGGCGTCGATCCGGTCGAGCGCCTCGCGCACGAACAGCGAGTTGAAGCCGATCTCCATCTCGTCGTCGGCGTAGTCGCACGGAACGTTCTCGTAGGCCTCGCCGCCGGTGTCGATGTCCTCGGCCTGCACGCGCAGCCCGTTGCCGCCGACCTTCATGCGGACCTGCCGGGTCTGTGAGTTCGAATACAGGCTGACGCGGCGCACGGTGTTCAGGAGCTCCTCGCGCCGGATGATCATCAGCTTGTCGTTGGCCTGCGGGATGACGCTCTCGTAGTTCGGGTAGGTCTCGTCGATCAGCCGCGCGGTGATCGTCGTCGTGCCGTCGGCCAGGCGCACGTGCGTCGCCGATGCCTCCAGCCGAATCTCCGCCTCGCCGACAGAGCGCGCCGAGAGCTGCAGCGCCTTCGGCGGCACGATGATGTCCAACGTCTCTGTGACATCCACCGGCGACTGCCGGTCGATAATGCGTACCAGGCGGAATCCGTCGGTCGCGACCGCGCGGATCTCCTCGGGCCGGAACTGGAAGAGCACGCCGGTCATCGCCGGACGGAATTCGTCGGTCGAGCAGGCGAAGATCGTCCGCTCCACCATCGCGGAGAACGTCCCCTGCGGAAGGGTCAGCGCGATTCTTGGCTCGAACTTTGCGACCTGTGGAAAATCGGCGGGATCCAGCCCCGTTAGCCGGTATTCGCCGGTCCCCGTCTTCAGCGTCACCCGGCGCGTCGTCGGGTCCGCCTCGAACGACACCTCCCCCTGCTCGAACGCCTTGACCGTGTCGGTAAGGCGCTTCGCCGGAATCAGGAGCGCACCATTTCGCTCCCCCCGCACTTCGAGCCGGGTCGTCATGGTGATGTCCATGTCGGTGGCCGTCATGCTCAGCGTCGAGCCCTCGAGCTCGAGCAGGAGATTCTCGAGCACAGGCATCGGTGAGCGCTGCGGAGTCGCGCTGGCAATGCGACCGAGGGCCTGAGCCAGATCCTTGACGGCGGCGGTGAACTTCATATGGGCTGAAGAATCTTCTTCGGGTGGGATAGCAGAATTTTACGCAGAACCTGCGCAACCTGACTGAAACGAACCTCGAACCACGGCATCCGACACCACGCTCCCGGACCGATTACCGATACGATGAGGCGGCGCTATGAGAACGCAGATCGAGACTGATAAAACTACGAAAACGGCCTACCAGGGCCAAGCGGGAACTTACCTGATTCAGGGCGAACTGGGCCGCGGACGCGCCGGCTCCGAGCCTCGCAAGGGACCGGTTCTCGCGATGGTCGGCAAGCTCTTCAAGGCCTCGGCAGCCAATGGTCAGCAGGTCTCGCTGAACTACATGACCAAGCGCTGAGGCACTCCGATTCCGACAGCCGGCGGGATGTGGAGAGATTGTGGATAACCTGGTGTACGCCAGGCGACGCCAACGGGCGAAGCCGCGTGCACGTTCAGAATAGAACGGCCGATTTCGGTCCGAACATTGAGAAGAGCACGACCCGGGTGTTGCACACTGCAGGGTCGTGCTTTTTTTTGCGCCCATGGACTCCTCGAAACCACCGATCCCTCGTGCCAGTTCCGATGACCCGGACGCCGCGCGACTCGTCATCACCGACGTGCAGACGCAGCGGCGGCGCGCCGAGCGCCGGTCGATCTTCATCAATGGCGAGTTCGCGTTCGGCATCAGCGAGGAGAGCTATGTTCGCTATGCCCTCTTCCGCGGCCGCGAGGTCACCCAGGAGTTCCTCGACGAGGTCCGCCTGGCAGAGGAGCGCTACCAGGCGCGTCAGGTGGCCCTTCGATTCCTACAGCGGCGCATGCGCAGCGTTCAGGAGATTCAGAGGAAGCTCGCCGAGAAAGAGTTCCCGCCGGAGACCATCGACGACACCGTCGAGTTCCTGCGTGGCTATGGGATGATCGACGACGAGGCCTTCGCCCGCGCGTTCGTCAACGACCAACTGCTGCGCCGCCCCATCGGACGACGTCGGCTGGAGCAGGAGCTGCGAACGAAAGGGATCGCGAAGGATGCGGCCGGTGAGATGGTCTCGGCGATGCTCGGCGACGACGAGGAATTCGCCAACGCGCTCGCGGCGGCCGAGAAGAAGCTGCCGACGGTACGCGGAGACGATCCGAAGAAACGCGAGCGTTCGATGGCGAACTTTCTCGCGTCCCGTGGCTTCGCATGGGGAACGATCACGAGGGTGCTCTCGCAGGTGCGCGAGCGGCTTCGCACTGCAGACGACCAGACCGACGAGGAGTGATGAGCGACGACTTCGACGATCTCGACGATCCCGGTTTCGGTGACGACGACGAGCCGATCATTGCCAGCGAGGACGAGCTCACGCCGGTGCCGTACCCGTGCGCCGAGTGCGGCGAAACCAACCGGACGATGCTCGATCCCGGCGGCGGGCTCCATCAGGAGTACACCGAGGATTGCGAGGTCTGCTGCCGGCCGAATCTCCTGAGGATCATGATCGACCCGCAGACGCGCGCAGTGTCGATCGAGGCCGAGCTCGAGGATCGCTGAGGCGATGTGCCTCCCTTCTCAGCCGGCCAGCACCGGCAGCGAGAGCGTGCGTCCGAGCGGCAGTCCGTGCTCCGGCACGTGCGGCGTGCCCACGGCGCAGTCTCCGTCGAAGGCACCGATCGTGCACTCGACGATCGTGTTCTCCAGTCGCGCGTCGTACGGCGCGGCGACCCGCAGGTAGTTGTCGGTCAGTCCGACGACGCGGCCGCCGCGATCGCCGTGCTCGAACAGGACGCGGCGGCGGGAGCCGACGAAGCGGGCCGCGAACGCCGCGCGCTTCTTCTCCGAGAGCGTGCGCAGGATCGTCGTGCGCCGGCGGCGCTCCTCGATCGGTACCGGATCGGCCGACCGTGCGGCCGGCGTGTTTTCGCGCTCGGAGTACGTGAACACGTGGAGGTATGCGACCGGCAGGCCGTGAAGCAACTCGCGCGTGCGCTCGAAGTCGCCAATGCTCTCGCCCGGGAAACCTACGATGACGTCGACGCCGATCGCCGCGTCGGGCATCAGCGAGACGATGCGCTCGACGCGCTCACGATAGTGCTCGCTGCGATAGCGGCGGCGCATGCGACCGAGCACGTCGTCGGAGCCGCTTTGCAACGGGATGTGGAAGTGCGGAAGCATCCGATCCGAGCCCGCGGCCAGCTCGATGATCCGATCCTCCAGGAGGTTCGGCTCGATCGAGGAGATCTTCAGTCGCTCGAGTCCCTCGACGTCGTGCAGTCGCACCAGCAGGTCGAACAGCCGCTCGCCGGTCCCCTTGCCGTAATCCCCTACATTCACACCGGTCAGGACGATCTCGCGATAGCCTCCGTCGACGAGACGGCGCGCAGCATCAACGGCCTCGTCGATCGCATGGCTCCGGCTCGAGCCGCGCGCCAGTGGGATCGTGCAGAACGTGCACGTGTAATCGCAGCCATCCTGAACCTTGAGGAACGCGCGCGTGCGCGTGTCGCCCTCGCCGCTTGCGGCCGCTCCGAAGTCGTCGACCGCACCGATCTCGCCGACGGCGATGCGCGGCGTGTCGAGCTTTGCGAAGCGCTGTTCGAACTCGAAGATCCTGAACTTCTCTGCCGAACCGAGCACCAGGTCGACGCCGTCGATCGACGCGATCTCCTCCGGCTGCAACTGCGCGTAGCACCCGGTGACGATCACGAACGCGTGCGGGTTGGCGCGCAGCGCGCGGCGGACGACCTGGCGGCACTCGCGGTCGGCGTTCTCGGTCACCGTGCACGAGTTGACGACGACGACGTCGGCGCCGGCCGAGCCCAGCTCGACGACCCCGAAGCCGCGCTCGGCGAAGGCCGCGCCGATCGCGCTCGACTCAGCGTAGTTGAGCTTGCAGCCGAGCGTGTGAAGCGCGACGCGCGGCGATGTCGACTCTGCGTGCATGTGTGAGTAACGGAGATGGACGGACGGAATTGCCGCACCGCTGCGGCATCGGCGCGGGGATTGCGTTTAAACCAGCGGACGCGCGATCATTCAGACATGGTGTTCCACGAACCGGAGGACGTGCCCCATGAGCAAACTTGGTCTCGACCTGTTCATCACCGCGGAGCAGGACTTCGAAGTTCGCCAGTACCGGATCCTCAACGCCCTGGCGAGCGTCCGCGATGACTTCACGCACAACCGCATCTACCCGACGCTCGGGGAGCTCATCGAGCTCTACATGACGCTCACGCGGATTTCGCGCAGCGCCGGAGACATCCGCCACGAGCTGCCTCGCCGCATCAAGGGACTCGATCTCAAGGCACAGCGCATCATCTACGAGCCGCTCGACATGTCGCAGCGCGATCTCGAGGCGGTCGAGGAGCTCATCAACTGGTCGCTGCCGCACATCCAGCACGCGATCGAGGAGGGACAGACAATCTTCAACTTCGTCGACGAGAACCTCGGCGTCGAGGAGGTCGGCATTCTCCCGTCGTACGCCGAGGAGGGCTACCTACTGATCCCGGAGCCGCGGCGACGTCTGCTTCACGTGCTGCGCTACGAGGTCTCGATCTTCAGCGGCAGCGACGAGCAGTATCGCAACCTCAAGACGATCTCGATCCAGTCGATCCCGCTCGGCCTCATCGACGAGTCGCCGCTGGCGATCAAGCGCAGTCTGATCGAGCGTCATCACGACCTGCCGAATCCGGCGACCTATCTGTTCCGGACCGAGCTCGACTTCCCATACTCCGAGACGATCCTGCCGGTCGCGAAGCGGAAGTTCATGCGCAGGTTGTTCTCATAGGGACGCTCTCGCAACGAGCCTTTCTCAGCGAGCATCTCAAAGGTCGAGGGCGACCGTCGCCGACGGGCAGTTGACTGCCGTCGCGACTGTCGCCCTCGAGCGTTCAATCACCGTCGCACCGCACGATCCCTCCCTCCGGCTCGGTCGCTACTTGTCGGCCTCTCCCATCACCGGATCGATCGCTCCGATGATCGCGACGACGTCGGAGATCATCGCGCCCTCGCACATCGGCGTCAGCGCCTGCAGGTTGCAGAACGACGGCGACTTGATCTTCATGCGGTAGGCGTGGCCGGTGCCGTCGGCGACGATGTAGAAACCGAGCTCGCCCTTGGATCCCTCGATCGCGAAGTACGACTCGCCCGGCTCGGGCATCGTGCCGTAGTTGATGAGCATGAAGTCGCTGATCAGCTCCTCCATCTTCGTGTAGATCTCGGTCTTGCCCGGCATGACGTGCTTCGCGTCGTTGGCCATGACCGGACCGTCGGGGATCTTCTCGAGGAGCTGGCGGACGATCTTCAGCGACTCCTTCATCTCGTCGCCGCGCACCATGTAGCGAGCGAGGCAGTCGCCGCCGGTGTAGGTGATGACGTCGAAATCGAGCTCGTCGTAGAACAGGTACGGCTCGTCACGACGCAGGTCGTGCGCGACGCCGGAGCCGCGCAGGCAGGGTCCGGTCAGGCCGTAGCGGATCGCGTCCTCGGCGCTGAAGTAGCCGACGCCGGAGACGCGGTCGATGAAGATGCGATTGCGGTTGATGAGTCCCTCGAAGTCGCGCAGGTGCTTCGGGAACTCCTCGATGAACGCGCGGATCATCGGGATGATCTCCGGCGGGAAGTCGTTGGCGACGCCGCCGACGCGCGTGTAGCTCGTGGTGAAGCGTGCGCCGCACATGCGCTCGAAGATGTCGTAGAGCTTCTCGCGCTCGCGAAACGTCCACAACAGCATCGTCACCGCTCCGACGTCCATCGCCATCGCGCCCATGGCCATCAGGTGCGAGCTGATGCGCGCGAGCTCGGCGATCATCGTGCGGATCCACATCGCCCGCCTGGGGATCTCGATGCCGGCGGCATGCTCGACCGCGAGGGCATAGCCCACGTTGTTCGCCAGCGGCGACAGGTAGTCGAGCCGGTCGGTGTGCGGCAGGAACTCGTGGTAGGTGATGTTCTCGGCGAGCTTCTCGTAGCCGCGGTGCAGGTACCCGAGCTCCGGCACGCACTTCTCGACGGTCTCGCCGTCAAGGCGCAGCAGCACGCGCAGCACGCCGTGGGTCGCCGGATGCTGCGGACCCATGTTGAGGATCATCGTGTTGTCGAGCGGATCGCGTCCCTCGACCGAGATCATCGTGTCCTTGTCGATGATGCGGCTGAGGATCTTCCGCTGACGTATATCGGTGACGCGCTCGAGCGTCGCGGTCGAATTGATGTTCATTGATCTGGTGCTCGTTAGTTCCTCTCCGGCATCGGCATCGACCCGGGCACGCCCATCATCGGGAACTCCTTGCGCAGCGGGTACAGCGGCTCGCCCGTGCTCGGATCGACGAAGTCCTCCGGCAGGTACATCCGGCGCAGGTCCGGATGCCCGTCGAAGATCACGCCGTGCATGTCGTAGGCCTCGCGCTCATACCAGTTCGCCGACTCCCACAGCCCGACCACCGACTCGACGTGGGGATTCTTCTCCTCGACGAAGCACTTGACGCGCAATCGGAGGTTGTGCGGGATCGACCAGAGATTGTAGACGACCTCGAAGCGATCGTTGCGCCGGAACCAGTCGACGACGCAGACGTCCTTCAGCAGATTGAAGCGCAGCGACGGATCGTCGCGCAGCATGCTCATCAGCTCGATCAGACGCTCGCGCGGAACGCGGAGCGAGAGCTCGCCCCGATTCTCGAACGCGTCGAGCTGGTCGGCGCCGAACGCCTCATTGAGCCTCGGCAGGACGGCCGCCTTGACGCGCTCGAGGCGCTCGGAAAGGTGCTTCATGTCGATTGCCACGATAGTTCGTTTCCCCGTCTGTTATCGCCGCTATGACTCATGCGTACGGCACACGGCGGCAAGCCACACAAAATGGCGACCGAGGCAACACTACGCAACGCTCGCTCGGCGGTGGTACGGTTCGTCACAGGACCAAAGCAAGGGCCGATGGAGCCGGACGACACCCGGACGCCGTTCAGAGTCGTCCCGAGTACTCGCGCAGGAACTCGCGCTCCTCCTCCGTCAGGTCGGAGTATCCCTTCTCGTTGATGCGGTCGAGGATCGAGTTGAGCCGCTCCTCGTCGCTGACCTCCCGCGGCGTCGACTTCTGGAACGGCATCCGCAGGCGGACTGGCTGTGGAGCCGACGCCCGGCGCGCGCCCGGCGTCGCCCGCCACGCCGGCTCGTTGCGGCTGCCGGCGACCATGCGCTCGACCGAGCGGATCGGACGCAGCAGCACCGGATACTTCTGGAAGCGGATGTGGAAGTAGATCGCGCCGAGGACCAGACCGTAGCCGCCGTTGGCCAGCAGGCTGACGAGCGATCCTCCGTTGAGCCAGCCGAGCAGCCCAATGAGCGCGATCGTCGCGACGATGAACGCCAGCAGCACCCAGCCGCGCACCGAGAAGAAGATGATCCGCACCTCGGAATGCGGGAACAGGTAGACGAAGCCGACGAGCGTGAACAGCGCGATGGTGAGCGGCGAGCCCAGCGGTGTGGCGGTGCCGAGAAACAGGAGCACGTGCAGAAGTGCGACCGCCAGGGTCACCGTCAGCAGCAGCAGGCCGAAGCGTCGCGTGCCGAGCATCTGCTCGACCTCCTCCGACGGCGCGCCGAAGCAGATCGCCGCGATGATCAGGCTTCCGAACATCCCCGCGCCGATCGACAGCGGCCACGAGAGCACGCGCCAGAGCTCGAGTCCGGGCACGACGCTCGTCGGGAACAGCACGGTCGCACTCGTGATCACGCCCCCGCGGTCGATGAACGAGACCACGAACAGGACGATCAGCGCGATCAGGATCTTCCGTGACAGCGACGCGTGCATCATGGGCGGTAGCGATGTTCGATTCGTCCGTGGCTGCGCCGGGAAACCTACGACGCAGCACTTCTTCCGCAAAGCGCGGGCCCTAACGCCGGGGCGCCTCGTCGTAGCCCAGTCGCACGAGCATCGTCCATCCGGCAAATCCGCGCGGCATCGGTCGCTCGCGCCGCGCGAGCAGCTCGAAGGTGATGCCCTCGATCGCGAAGCTCGTCGCGCCGCGATCGCGCTCGAAGGCCTCGATCGCGCGCTGAAGGATGCTGCGCCGCAGGTACGGCCGGTAGTCGCCGGCGTCGTTGGCGATCCAGTACTCCGGTCGATGCCGCCGCAGGAACGCGCCCATGTCGGCCGACTCCAGATACGGCGCGACGAGCCCGTCGGTGATCCCGTCGAGGCTCAGCAGCGACACGTCCGGACGCAGCCAGTAGCGGCCCTGGACCTCGTAGGCGAGCACCGTCTGCCCGGGCAGCGCGATCGCGTTGACGCGCTCGACGACCTCGCGCTCGACGATCTCGTCGAAACGGTAGCCGCGCCGAGACTGCTCGACGGCCTCGCCGAGCACAGCCAGCGGCGGCCGCACGACGAACAGCAGCACGACGATAGCGGCGCTGATGATCCAGGCGCGGGCGGGATGCTCCTCGGCGCGGAGCCGTCGCTCGGCCTCCGCGAGAGCGCGGCCGGCGCCGAGAACGATGAACGGAGCGATCGGCAGGAAGTACCGCGGCAGGTCGTTGGTCACCGGCTGCACGAACACGAGCAGCACGGGGTACATCAGCATCGCCGCGCCTCCGTAGAGGCCGATCCACGTCGTGCGTCGATCGCGTCGAAGCAGATCGAGACCGAGCCCGCCGAGGGCGATCGCGTAGAGGATCGAGCCGAGGTAGCCGAGCGCCTTGCGCGAGAGCAGGATCGGTCCGATGCGATCGGCGGATTCCTTGAGCGCGAACGCTCGGCACTTGCTCGAGACCGAGATCGTGCCGAGGGTCGTGTAGCTGTAGCCGAAGTACAGCGCCGCCGGGATCGCGGCGACCGCGGCCGCGCCGACGAGCGTCGCGAGCGTGCGCGCCGAGCGCTGCGGACCGGCGATCCAGAGCGCCGCGATCTGCAGAGGGACCAGCAGCGTCGCGTCCGGTCGCGACAGAGGCATCAGCGCCCAGACCGCGGCCAGCGGCGCGATCGCCGCGAGCGTGATGCGTCCGTCGGTGCGCCAGCGTGTCAACAGCCGGTCGCCCGCAACGAGAGAAAGCGCGACGGCCGCGACGGCCAGCGGCGACTCGTACATCATCAGGCCGAAGATGGTCATCATCTCGACCGCGTACAGCAGCGCGACGCCGCTGCCGCCGTTGCGTCCATTGAAGCGCGCGGCCATTGCCGCGAGCACGATGAACGAGCCGAGCGTGGCCAGCAGTCCGACGACCTTCGCGCCGATCACGTCGGCGCCGAAGAGATACGGGATCGCGAGGATCAGGCTCCAGAGCGGTGAGGTGGCGCCCGAGGAGAAGACGCCGGGGTTGTACGCGAAGAAGTCGCCGGCGGCGTTGCTGCGCGCGTACGGCAGGTAGATGACCGGGTCGCCCCAGAACGTCGCGAACAGCAGCACGCCCGCGACGACGATGGTGCCGACGCCGATCGCGATCGCCAACGACCACAGTCCCTCGGGACTGCGCATCCGGACTGGGATCATCCGAACATTCCCCAGAGATGCTCGATGACGCCGGGCACAGCGACGATCGTCGTCGCGACGCCGGCGAGCCCTCCGGCCAGGTGCGCCTCGTGGCCGATGTTGTCGCGCCGGTTGCGCATCGAATAGATCGAGTAGGCCACGTAGAGGATCGCGAAGAGGAACGCCGGCATCGGGATGAGCATCATCACGTAGATGCGCTGCAGCGGATAGAACAGGCAGTACGAGAACAGCACGCCCGCGACGGCGCCCGATGCGCCGATCGCGATGTACTCCGGCTGATTGCGATACTTGAGCAGCGGGTAGAGATTGCCGAAGACCAGACTCACCAGGTAGATCGTCACGAACAGCGGTCCGTCGACGGTGGACTCGAGCGCCGGTCCGAAGATGAACAGCGTGAGCATGTTCACGAACAGGTGCGCGAGGTCGCCGTGGATCAATCCTGCGGTGACGACGGGATGGTACTGGTGCGTGCGCACCATGCGGTAGGGCTCGAGCGCGAGGAAGCGCCAGAGCCCCTCGCTCGCAAACGCGGCGATGCTTAGCGCGACGGTCACGACGATGAGCGCCAGGGTCGCGATCGACTGTTCGTATCCGGAGGAATCCATTGCGGCAAATATAGCGGCGCGCGCGACCGTTGACGCCGGGACGGCGATTCACCCAATCTCACAGTTTGCGCGAGAGTGTTCGTTTGGAATGTGGACCCCGGACGTCGTATACTTGCAGTCCCTCAACTGTGGGGCGCTCTAGAACGTGCTTCTGAGCCTCCGTGAGGCGGCCAGGGTCAGGTAGCTCAGTTGGTAGAGCAATGGACTGAAAATCCATGTGTCGGGGGTTCAAATCCCTCCCTGACCACAGACGGAACATCGGCGTGTAGCGCAGCCCGGTAGCGCACTTCGTTCGGGACGAAGGGGTCGCAGGTTCAAATCCTGCCACGCCGACATCGAAACAGCTCTGGCTTGCGCCGGGGCTGTTTTCGTTTGCACCCGCCGGTGTGCGCAACGACGGCGCGGGACTGTTTCAGCCGCAGTTTCAGACGTGGTCTGCGACGCGTTCGACCGTATGAGGAGATACCGATGCCCGCCGACGCCTCTTCCCTGCCGACCCACTACGGATATCATCGACCGACGCGACTGCGCAAGGGTGACGTGATCGGCATCGTCGCGCCGAGCTCGCCGCAGCGCGACGACGAACGGCTGCGCCGCGGCATCCGCTACTTCGAGTCGCTCGGCTATCGCGTCCGGCTCGGTGAGCACCTGTGGGAGCGTCACGGGTACCTCGCCGGCACCGACGAGGAGCGGCTCGACGATCTCAACGCGATGATCCGCGATCCGCAGGTGCGGATGATCATCGCAGGGCGCGGCGGCTACGGTATGACGCGCATCATCGAGCGCGTCGACTACGCAGCGCTCGGCCGCGCGCGCAAGATCGTCGTCGGCTTCAGCGACGTCACCGCGCTGAACTTCGCTGCGCTGGCAAAGTCGAAACTCGTCACGTTCTCCGGCGCGATGCCGGGCGTCGACTTTGCCGACGCGACCGTCGACGCGTTCGCAGAGGAGAGCTTCTGGGCGGCGGTGACTTCGACGAAGGCGCTCGGGACCGTGCCCTCCCCCGACGACACACCGATCGCGCCGCTCGCGCGCGGACGGGCCGACGGCTGGCTGCTTGCCGGCAACCTCACGCTTGCCGCGGCGCTCTGCGGCTCGCGCTGGCTTCCGAAGACGAAGGGGGCGATCATGCTGCTCGAGGAGATCGGTGAGGAGGCCTATCGCGTCGATCGACTGCTGTCGCAGCTCTGGAACGCGGGCGCGATGCGCGGGCTCTCCGGACTCGCCCTCGGCGCGTTCACCGATGCCGCGCCGCGCCGCGTGTCGGTCGACCCGCTACCGATCGAGGAAGTGTTCGCCGAGTACGTCCGCCGCGCGGCGGTGCCGGCAATCGGCGGCATCAGCTACGGCCACATCGCACGCAAGCTCACGCTGCCGCTGGGAGTGCGCGCGCGCCTCGACGGCACGCGCGGCACCCTTCGCCTCGTCGAGTCCGGAGTCTGCTGAGGCGCGAACGCGGCGCGACCGTGTACGCGGCGCGACGCGCCTGCCAGGTCCCGCCGTCGGTAGAAGCGCGTCGGCCCGGCGCCTGGCGCCGGGCCGACGCGTTCGTCAACCACTTCCTGCAATCCGCACGACCACCCGCGGCCCGCACTCCCTCACGCCTTCATCCTCGCCCCCTCGTCCTCGACCGTGAAGATCCACGCGGCGATCTTGCCGATCGGCACCGCGTCGAAGTTCTCCCAGTGATCGAGCGTGAACTGCGTGCGGCTCGACGTATCGTCGGGCGAACCGCTCATCGTCTCCTCGTGGATCCGGCGCAGGCGAGCCTGCCACGCGATGATGTTCTCGACGCGCAGGTCGACCCATCCGGCCGACGCCCATTCGTCGACGTGAGCGCTCGTGACGTCGAGCTCGGTCTCGCCGCGGAACGGCGGGATCGCAATCTTCTCGCCGCGCAGCAGCGTGACACCGTCGGGCATGAGCACCGGGATGCCGATCGAGATGATGCGGCTGCGCAGGTCGGCGTTGGCGCGCAACAGCGCCGCGGCGGCCTCGGACATCTGCGCGGCGTCGGCGTCGATCACGCTGCGGACGGATCCGCCGACCAGGCCGAGGATGTGCGCCTCGTACAGGAGCTTCGACAGACGAGGCGGACCGAGCATCTCGAAGGCGACCGACGGAATGCCCGACTCGGCCTCGAGCCGCGCGAGGCGCTCGACCGCGCGCGATCGAAGCACGCCGCCGCGATAGGTCGGGCCGAAGACCGCGCCGTCGAGCGCGTTGATGACGTCGTGGCCGGTGTTGCCGCCCTTGAGCTCGAAGACCACGTGGTCGGCGATCTCCTCGGGCGTGATCATCTCCATCTGCTGCAGCGACGAGATCGCCTCGAACTCGCCCCGCGAGAAGATCCCGTTCTCGCCGGTGTCGATGAACGGCGCGGTGAGGTTCCTGCCGGTCGGCGCCGAGCAGTCGGCATCGGTCAGTCGCAGGCGTCCATCGAGCGTGACGCCGTGCTCGCCGCAGTCGACCAGCGGAATCGCGCGTCCGCGGCGGCGTACCTCGCCGTGCTCGATGCGCTTCCAGGCGATCGTCGCGGTCGGCTTGATCTCCTTGATGATCGGACCATCGGGCGTGCGGCCCATCAGGAACAGCAGCAGCGTGTGAGCGCCGGCGACGGAGGTCTTGCTCAGGAGCACGCGCGACGGCCGCTCCTCCGAATGCGTGTAGGGAATGTTCAGGCCCATGCCGCCGGAGCCGACGGTGCCGATCTTGATATAGGCCTTTGCCGAGCAGTCCTTCAGCCCGCGCGCGAGGATCTGCACGTGGCGGATCAACTGCGGGATGTACTGCGTCGCCAGCAGCCGCTCGACGACCTCGCGCTCGCCCTCGCCGCGCTCGAACGCCTTCATCACCGCACGACTCGAGCTGAAGATGTCCTGGTAGGCGATCGCGGTGGCGGTGTTGACGCAGTCGATGACCGCATCGACGTTGTGGTCGACGAGAAGCCGGTACAGCGCGGAACCGGCGAGCAGCTCCTCGGACAGATCGTTGACGATGTCGGCGATGAGAAGCGGTCGGATGTGCGGATCGGCAAGGAGCTCCTCTCGGGAGCGGAAGCGGTGCTCGTCGCGTCCGAAGACGTTGCCGGCCCATGGCACGATGGTTGTTTGATCGATCGGCTTTAGCAGGCTACGGAGCTCGTCGGCCGCTTCATCGGCCTCCGCCTGCGCCAGTGAGGTCACGATGATCCGCGCCGGTTTCTCGGCAAGCAGCTTTCGACAGACCGCAGAGCCAACGAGGCCCCAACCACCGAGGACCAGGACGGTCTTTCCAGCGATATCCATAAGTGTGCTCGAGCAAACGTGAGGGAACGCTCCGGCCGTCGCGCGATCTCGACGACGTGGCAGCGACGGCGGAGCCCGCTCGGTCGGTGAGCGTCGAACAAACTTACCAAGGGGCCTCGAACCGGGAGGGCTGTGCGCGCGGTGCCTCTGTAAGGAGGTGTTCAGTCGGATGCTTCGGTGGAGTCCGGCGAGGTCGCCACCGTGGCCATGCTCGAGCGGAAGGCGTGGCCGGGCCGCGTGGCTCCGGGCCTGGTCTGCCGTCACAGCGGTCGGACGGTAGCCTGCTAACATGGCTTGACAATTGAGAGGTCAATGTTATCTTCCCGCAAATCTTTCGAATTCGCTACCCTCAAATGGATTCGATCCGTTCCGAGTACAGCTCCTTGAAAAGACGCATCTACCGGCGACAGCCGTCGCACTTGGCATAAGCCATCGATGTGGGAAGGAGTCGTCGGTACGTCGGCCTTTCCAATCTGGCTCAACCTCACCATCTACGGAGAAAGACAATGCGCTTATCGCTACCACTGCTTGCCTGTACCGCCCTTGCGGTCGTGGGCGCGGCGAATGCACAGACTATCGACCTGCCAGCGCAGGTTCGCGTCGCGGCACAAGCATCAGTTGCCAGGTTGAAGAACGTTTCCGCATCGTGGCTGACGAACCCGGGCAACCTTCAGGTTCCTACGGAGAACGGCGGACAGGTCACTCCCCCGCCGCACCAGTCGTCGGCTCCGGCGCCGCTCACGCTGCGTAACGGAGCAGTTCCGACCGGACTGTCCGGCTACTACGACTACCAGTCGAACGGAATGAGCCCGGGATACATCGAGGTCAACCCGACGAACCGCCAGCAGGTGCACACGGCGATGATGCTCGCGTCCGATCCGGAGGCCCAGAGCGCGACGCGTCGTGCCGGCTATGCGTTTTCGTCCGACGGCGGCGGGACCTGGTCGACGACCAAGGCCGTCGGCAATATTCGCCTCGGCTTCCCGTACCTGCAGACGTCGAGTGAAGGCGTCGCGTTCATCGCGGCGCACGGCGATCCTGACGCCGACGGTGCGATCCAGACGGTTCTCTACTTCAACAGCCTTCCCGGCCAGACCGACTTCACCGAGATCGCACTTCTTCCGTCGGCGACGGCGACCAATCGCTCCGGTGGCGTGATCTGGCCCTCGTTCGAGCTGACGCAGAGCGGCGAAGGCGCCGTCGTTGCCGCTTCGTACAGCAACCCGACCGGCGAGCCGGTAGCGCCGCTGCACCTCGCCGCGGTCGATTTTGCCGGCGGCACGCCGCAGTGGATGATGCTCGACAGCCTTTCGACGATCACGTCCGGAGGCCGCTATGTCGTCGCGCGATCGGCGGCTGGAAAGATGGGCGTTGCATGGTATCGTTTCGCGATCGACGAGTTCGACAACACCGGTGGCGGCGTCTACTTCGTCGAGAGCAACGACAACGGCAACACCTGGGGCGATATCGTCCAGGTGATGGTCGGCGAGCAGTACATCGAAGAGCTCATGCTCAACGGTGACCAGGACACGCTCGACTCGCAGCCGAGCCTTGATCTCGCCTATGCGGGCGAGACTCCGCACGTCGTCTTTACCTCGGCGATCAACAACCTCTATCGCTACACCGGCCTGATTCACTGGTCACCGGGAACCGGACTCGACTACGTGACCATTTCGCATGCGGTCGAGGGAATGGGCGCCTACGGGCTCTCGGGATCGAACGCGCAGCCGAACATGTCGACCCTGTCGTACCCCTCGCTTTCGATCGGCAACGACGGACAGCATGTGCTCGTCGTCTTCCAGGCGAACGCGCAGCGGCTCAACGAAACGCGCGATACGGCATTTGGTACGCTGAGCCCCGAGGGCTTCGAGTACTTCCGCCTCTGGGCCGTCGGCTCGAACAACGGCGGCAACGACTGGGGAACGCCGTGGGTCATCCAGGACTTCGCCGGCGACGGCACCGACAGCGCGTCGATCGAGTATCCGGCTCTCGATGAGCATTCGACGATCGCCAGCGGCATGTTCGAGATGAATCTGCAGTTCCTCGCCAAGCGCTTCCCGGGTATGTATGCGTTCACGGCTGCGGACCAGGACGCCGGGCCGATCAATGAGCAGTTCCAGTACTACCAGCGCGAGCAGATCCCGGTCAGCCGGTTCGCGTCGTCGTCGAGCGTGACCGCCGAGACCGGCGCCGCCGGCCTGGCGATCACGAGCCTCTATCCGAATCCGGCGAACAACTCCGCGACCGTC
Organism: Kapaibacterium sp. (SeqCode); assembly: GCA_035539855.1. Lineage (GTDB taxonomy): Bacteria > Bacteroidota > Ignavibacteria > OLB7 > OLB7 > DATLHO01. The sequence goes on from DATLHO010000040.1 coordinate 40,203, forward strand.
GGCATCACCGTCCCGAATGGCGGTGTCGGATCGGTCGAGGTCTGGAATGCCCTTGGCGAGCGCGTCGTGTTGCTTGCCGATGGCGTGATCACCTCCGGGTCCCATGTCTACACGCTCGACGCGCGTACGCTGCCGGCCGGCCGGTACTTCGTCGCCCTCAAGGTCGACGGCCGCTCGGCCACGCAGGCGTTCAGCGTCGTTCGCTGATATACCCGGCGTTGGTTCCGGCACCGACCGGAGCACACTGTTCGAGGCCGGTCCGCTGCAAAGCGGACCGGCCTCGTCGTTGACGGGGTGCGCACACCCGGCGCGCTTCATCACTAAGGGCACGGCAAACTCTTGCTCGACCGCACTGAGTGACCCGATTAGCTTTCCGTGAGCTCGTGCGGGGCGGCGATGACACCATCGGACCGATCGCTGTGGGGCCTGCACGGTGCGACGTCGCGAACGTTGGCGATCAGCGCGCGGCGTGGTAGTTTCGCCCGACCTCTTCAACACACTCCAACTCCCATGACTGCACGTTACTTCCTTGCCCCGCTCCTGGCGATTCCCCTTCTCGCTGTCCCGCTTGCTGCACAGCGAGCCAGCTACGCGGCATCGCCGGCTCCTGGCCGTGCGGAGTCCGCTGCGGCGGAAGCCTCCGGACCTACGATCCCCTACGCGAGTTCGTCTGCTGCCGCGCCATTGAGCCTTCGCGGGGGAGCCGTCGCCACGGGGCTTCGCGGCTTCTACGACTATCAGTCGAATGGAGGGGCGCCCGAGTACGTTGCGATCAGGCCGGGCTCCTGGTCGACGATCTACACCACGTTCATGAACTCGACCAGCGGGGCCGACGCCGACGCGATCTCGGCATCGCGCCGTGTCGGTTACGCGTACTCGACCGACGACGGTGCGACGTGGGTGTCGAACCTCGCGATCTCCGATCTCAGGCTCGGATATCCGGACATCGAGGTCTCAGCCGAGCCGGTTCCCTACATCGCCGCACACGGCGACTTCGGAGCGGGCAATCAGATCGCCGTCTTCGCAAACCCCGCCCCATCGCAACCAACCGGGTTCCTTCCGATCGCCGAGCTGCCGATCACCACTGCCAACGGTCTCGCCGACCGGGGCGTTATCTGGCCGTCGTTCGAGCTCGACCAGGCCGAGACCCGAGGCGTTCTCGCCGCGGCGTACTTCAGCGATGCCGACCATCCGGCCAATCCTCTGCAGGTTGCCTCTGTGGACCTTGTCGCGGGAACCGCTCCGCAACGCTGGTCGGCTATTCAGGACAGCCTCCACTCGACCGCCAGCGGCGGGCGCTACGTCCTGGCGAAGTCGGCGAGTGGCCGCCTCGGCGTGGCCTGGTTTCATTCGCTCGCGACGACCGAGGTCCCCGATCCGGAGTTCGGTATCTACTTCAGCGAGAGCACCGACGGCGGTGTGACCTGGAGCGCCCCTGAAGGAGCGCTCGTCGGCGAGGTTCTCATCAACGGTGATGTCGATACGCTTTCGGCCGGCGCGAACATCGATGGGGCATATGTCGGCGAGGACCTCCACTTGACCTTCACCGGCAACATGAACTCACTGCTTCGGTACGGCAACATCCTGCACTGGTCGCGCGCCACGGGCGTGTCGATCATCGCGATGACGAATCAGGTCCCGGGTCTCGGAGCCTTCAGCCTCGCTACGAATCTTCGGCAGTCGAACATGGGGACCGTCTCCTATCCGACGATGGCTGTTGGTGATGACGGGCAGCATGTCGTCGTCGCTTTCAGCGCCGTCGACCAGCGCCCAAGCGACGTTGAAGGCGAGTACGTTTCGGTCGCGGGGGAGTTCGGTTTTCTGTACTACCGACTGTGGGCGGTCGGTTCCTCCGACGGCGGTCGCACCTGGGGCACGCCGTTCATCGTGCAGGATCACTCGGGCGCCGGAACCGATTCCGCAAGCATCGAGTATCCCTCGGCGGCAACGGCCGCACGAATGGTCGGCAACGATTTCGAGCTGAACGTGGTGTTCCAGGGCCGACGGAATCCGGGCCAGTACGCGTCGGTCTCCACCACTCAGGATGCCGGTCCCGTCGAAGAGGTTCAGCAGTATTTCCAGCGATTCATGGTGACGCCTGCGATGTTCCAGTCGACCTCGTCGGCACCCTTGGAGATCGCTCGAGCCAGCGGTCTGACGATCAACACCGTCGCTCCGAACCCGGCGCAGGATCGACTCTCGGTCGCATTCTCGGTCGCACGCTCCGGTGAGGTTCGCGCCCGGGTCATCGACAACCTCGGTCGTATCGCTCGTTCGATCGCATCACATCGCGAGGCCGGACTCCATACGCAGACGTTCGACGTCAGCGGCCTTGCGGCCGGAGCCTATCGCGTCGTCATCGAGGAAAATGGTACGATCGTGAGCGCACCGGTCGTGGTACGGTAGTCTCCATACGTGCGTTCCGGCGCCACGCCGGACTTGCATTCGACGACGGGGCCGGTCCTTGCGGACCGGCCCCGTCGCGTCTGATCGAGCGCAACGGCCACGACGCGTGGCCGGATAAATCACTCCGCCGCCGCCCTCCATCGCCCTATCTTCGCCTCGGTACTCCGCATGACGCCCCCGCCGGCTGTTCCATGGAGTCACCGTTCCACCATCATCATGTTCTCGCAGCTTCGCTCGGCCTCGACGCTCGGCATCAACGCGTTCCTCGTCGACATCGAGACGCACGTCGACCACGGCCTCTTTAGCTTCTCGCTCGTCGGTCTGCCCGACGGCGCCGTTCGCGAGAGCCGCGATCGCGTCGGCGCCGCGATCAGGAACTCCGGCTATCTGGTGCCGGCCTATCGCTACACCGTCAACCTCGCCCCCGCCGACGTGCGCAAGGAGGGCTCGGCGTTCGATCTTCCGATTGCGCTCGGCGTGCTCATCGCCACGCATCAGATCCCGCACGACGGACTCGAGCGCACTCTGCTCGTCGGCGAGCTCGCCCTCGACGGTTCGCTGCGACCGGTGCACGGCGTCCTGCCGATCACGCTCGCGGCCAGGGCCGGCGGCATCGCGCGCATGATCGTGCCGCGTGAGAACGCCGAGGAGGCCGCGCTCGTCGACGGCGTCGAGGTCGTGCCGAGCTCCTCGCTGCGCGACGTCGTGCGCTACGTCACCGGCGCGCTCGACGTCGATGCGCACCGTGTCGATCGCGACGCGCTGCTGGCGAGCAATCAGTGCTTCGCCGTCGACCTCGCCGAGGTCAAGGGCCAGGAGAACGTCAAGCGCGCCTTCGAGGTCGCCGCCGCCGGCGGACACAACGTCATCATGATCGGTCCCCCCGGCGCCGGCAAAACGATGATCGCCCGGCGCCTGCCGACGATCCTGCCGCCGATGAGCTTCGAGGAGGCGCTCGAGACGACGAAGATCCACTCGGTCGCCGGCCTGCTCTCGCCCGGCACCGCGCTGATCACGACGCGTCCATTCCGCAGTCCGCACCACACGATCTCCGACGCCGCGCTCGTCGGCGGCGGCGTCGGCGTCGCGCGTCCCGGCGAGATCTCCCTGGCGCATCACGGCGTGCTGTTCCTCGACGAGCTGCCCGAGTTCGCGCGCAACGTGCTCGAGGTGCTGCGCCAGCCGCTGGAGGAGAACAGGATCACGATCTCGCGCACGCGCATGTCGCTCACGTTCCCGTGCAACTTCCAGCTCGTCGCGAGCATGAACCCGTGTCCGTGCGGCAACTTCGGCAACCCCAACGCGCACTGCGACTGCAACGGCACGACGATCCAGCGCTACATGGGCAGGGTCTCCGGTCCGCTGCTCGATCGCATCGACATCCACGTCGAGGTCACGGCGGTGCGATACCAGGAGCTCGCGGCGCGCCGCGGCGGCGAGCCGTCGGAGGCGATCCGCGAGCGCGTGGTCGCCGCGCGCGCCATCCAGGCCGAGCGATTCGGATCGGCCAGCGGACTGTTCAAGAACGCCGACATGACGTCTCAGGAGATCCGCCGCCACTGCACGCTCGACGCGGACTGCCAGGAGCTGCTTCGCCAGGCGATGACCGCGCTCGGTCTGAGCGCGCGAGCCTACGACCGGATCCTCAAGGTCGGACGCACCATCGCCGATCTCGCGGGCGTCGATGCAATCCGGCCCGAGCATCTGTCGGAGGCCATCCAGTATCGAAGTCTCGACCGCCAGTTCTGGAACGCCTGATCGACGCGTACCACGCTCGTAACGGGATGTTCTCTCGCGATTGATCCGTCGTCATGACGCACGACGCGTATCGGTGTGCTCGAAGCCCTCAAATCGCCGGGATCGAGCCTATCATCCTCCTAACCATCCGCGGGGCACGATCGTTGTGCTGGCGGGTACCGACGCCACCATTGCGCGCAAGCACAGCGTGCGGTTAAACGCCTGCCCGATTCTTCGCTCGAATCGGGTTCGGTCGCGTCGTCATGGATAGAAAGGGAGTACGATGAGCAGATCTGGGCACGGAGATGGAGATTCGTCCGCGGAACGGCCGGCGACCGAGAGCGCGCGAATCAGCGCGCGTGGAAAGTTCCTGTATCGCGGCACCGAGAAGTTCACGGTCAAGGGTGTCACGTACGGAACGTTCCGGCCCGACGCGTCGGGCGAGCAGTTCCCGCGACACGAGACCGTCGAGCGCGACTTCGCGATGATGCGCGCCGCCGGCATCAACGCGATCCGCACCTACACTCCACCGCCCCGCTGGCTCCTCGACCTGGCGCATCGTCACGGCATCTACGTGATGGTTGGCGTGCCGTGGCCGCAGCATCTGATGTTCCTCGACGATCCGTCGCTGGTCGCCGCCACGCACGAGGCGGTGCGCACCACGGTGGGCCGCTGTGCCGGACACCCCGCCCTGCTGGCGTTCGCCATCGGCAACGAGATTCCCGCGACCGTCGTGCGCTGGTATGGCCGCGAGCGGATCGAGCGCTTCCTGCGTGGTCTGCACGCGATCGTGCGCGCTCTCGATGCGAGCACGCCGGTCACGTACGTGAACTTCCCGACGACCGAGTACCTCGATCTCCCCTTCCTCGACTTCGTCGCCTTCAATGTCTATCTCGAGACGCGGGAGAAGCTCTCGTCGTACCTCGCGCGGCTGCAGAACATCGCCGGCGATCGTCCGCTCGTCATGGCGGAGATCGGACTCGACAGCCGCCGCAACGGACACGACGTGCAGGCGGAGTCGTTGCGCTGGCAGATCGCGACCGCCTTCGAGGAGGGATGCGCCGGCACGTTCGTCTTCGCGTGGACCGATGAATGGTACCGCGGTGGATTCGAGATCGAGGATTGGGACTTCGGTCTGACGACACGAGCGCGCGCCGAGAAGCCCGCGCTCGAGGCCGCTAGCGAAGCCTATCGGATCGCTCCGGCCCGACTGGAGAATCCCCCGATGATCTCGGTCGTCGTCTGCAGCTTCAACGGCGCGCGCACGATCGGCGAGTGCCTCCACGGCATCAGTCGATTGCGATATCCGCGCTACGAGGTGATCGTCGTCGACGACGGCTCGACCGACGCGACCGCGGAGATCGCCGGTCGGTTCGCCGTGACGCTGATCGCGACGACCAACGGCGGTCTGAGCAGCGCGCGCAACGTCGGCTGGCAGGCCGCGCGGGGCGAGATCGTCGCGTACATCGACGACGACGCCACGCCCGATGCCGACTGGCTCACATATCTGGCGCTCGGCTACGCCGCCGGAGACTTCGGCGGCATGGGAGGACCGAACATCCAGCCGGTGGACGACGATCCGATTGCGCACTGCGTCGCGAACGCTCCCGGAGGACCAATCCACGTGCTGACGAGCGACCGCGTCGCCGAGCACATCCCGGGGTGCAACATGTCGTTCCGTCGCGATGTGCTCGAGCACGTCGGTGGCTTCGACACGCAGTTCCGCATCGCCGGCGACGACGTCGACTTCTGCTGGCGCGTGCAGGAGGCAGGCTACACGATCGGCTTTCACGCCGGCGCGATGGTCTGGCACCACCGCCGCAACCGCGTGAAAGTCTACTGGAAACAACAGCGCAACTACGGCCGCGCCGAGGCGATGCTCGAGCGGAAGTGGCCGCAGAAGTACAACGCGGCCGGCCACGCGTCGTGGCAGGGCCGGCTCTATGGCGACGGCGTCCGGCAGTTTCTCGGCTGGCACCGCGGTCGTGTCTACCAGGGAGTCTGGGGCATGGCGCCGTTCCAGGGCGAGGAGGCTCCGGTGCAGTCGATCGTCGCGGCGCTGCCGCTCATGCCGGAGTGGTACCTGGTGATCGCGGTCCTGTCGATCACGTCGATCCTCGGGCTCGCCTGGTCTCCCCTGCTCGCGGCCCTGCCGCTGGCCCTCGGCGCGATCGCCGTGCTTCTTGCCGACGCGTACATCGGTGGCGCGCGCGCGCGCCTGCCCGGCGGCGGTTCGGCGCCGCTGCGCCTGCGAGCGACGACGTCGCTGCTGTTCCTCATGCAGCCGCTGGCTCGACTCGTCGGTCGCGGCAGCCACGGGCTGACGCCGTGGCGCACTCGCATGACCTCGATCGCGGCGCCCGTCGCGCAGATGGTCTCGGTGTGGAGCGAGCGGTGGCACGACTCGAGCGACTGGATCGCGCGGCTCGCCGACGCGATCCGTGAGACCGGCAGCGTGACCGACAGCGGCGGAGCCTACGATCGCTGGGATCTGCGCGTGCGCGGCGGTCTCGTCGGCGGCGCGCGCGTACTCGTCGGCGTCGAGGAGCACGGGGCCGGGCGGCAGTACGTTCGGGTTCAGATCAATCCGGTGATCCCGCGCGCGGCGATGATCCTCGTGGCCGTCTTCGCGATGCTCTCGACGCTCGCGTGGCCCGAGGCGAAAGCGGTCTCGATCGGCTTCGGCGCCGCGGCCCTCGTCGCGATGATCACGGCCCTGACGCAGTGCGGCTGGGCGATCGCACGAGCGCGCGATGGCGTCGACGCGCTCGAGCGCATGACTGCGACCGAGCTGGCCGAGCACCTCGCGGCCGACGCGGCACCGGTCGTTGGCGACGCGGCGCCGGTCGTCGACGAGGCGGAGCCGGACGACGTCGCGGAGCTCACCGCCGTCGAGGTCGGGGACGTCGAGGACAGCGGCGCCGTGGACACGAACCGCTCGCAGCGATGAAGTACTTCCGCCGCGTTCTCAAATACCTGCGGCCGTACTGGAAGCTCGCGGCCGTCTCCGTCGCGCTCATCGTCGTTGCGACGCTCGTCGGACTGCTCGCACCGTGGGCCCTGAAGATCCTCGTCGACAACGTTCTGCAGGGCCAGCCACTGCCCGACGGATTCGACGTCGTGCTCGGACCCTTCACCGACGACCGCATGACGTTCCTCATCGCGGTCGTTGTCGGCGGACTGCTCGTCGCGCTGCTCGGCGACGCGATTGTGATCATGCAGAACTACGTCGACACGAAGCTGCAGCTCGGCATGGGACTCGACGTGCGCAGCGAGCTGTTCCAGCACGCGCAACGCCTGTCGCTCTCGTTTCACGACCAGCGCAAGACCAGCAAGCTGATGTACGCGATCAACGGCCAGGCCGACGCCGCGGCTCAGCTCGTGATGACCGTTCCCCAGCTCGCGCAGAACGTGTTCACGCTCGTCGGCATGTTCTGGGTCACCTACACGATCGACTCCACCATCGCGCTCATCTCGCTGACCGTTGTGCCGTTCCTGTACATGGCCGTCGGCTACTACGTGAAGAACATCGAGTCGCGACTGATGGAGGTCAAGCGCATGGAGGCGCAGTCGTTGTCGATCGTGCACGAGGCGATGGCGATGCTGCGTGTGATCGTCGCGTTCTGTCGCGAGCAGTACGAGCACGCGCGCTATCGCCGACAGGGACTCGAGTCGGTCGACGCGCGCGTCAAGCTCACGGTGCGCCAGACGGTGTTCTCGCTGGTCGTCAACATGACGACCGCCGTCGGCACGGCGCTGGTGCTCGGCTTCGGCGCCTTCGCGGTGATGGAGGGTCGGCTGACCGTCGGAGAGCTGCTCGTGATCGTCTCGTACGTCGCGGCCGTCTACAAGCCGCTCGAGCAAATCTCGACGACGATCGGCTCGCTGCAGAACCAGTTCGTGAGCCTGCGGATAGCGTTCAACCTCCTCGATACCGATCCCGAGATCTCGAACTCGCCCGGCGCCGTCGCGATCGACCGCGTGCGCGGCGACATCCGCTACGAGCGCGTCGGCTTCAGCTACAATCGGCGCAAGGACACGCTGAAAGGCATCGACTTCGAGGCGCGCGCCGGAGAGGTCGTCGCGCTCGTCGGTCCGACCGGCGCGGGCAAGACCACCCTCATCAGCCTTCTGCCGCGGCTGTACGATCCGACCGAGGGACGCATCCTTCTCGACGGACGCGACATCCGCGAGTACACGCTCGAGTCCCTCCGCGGACAGATCAGCATCGTGCTGCAGGAGCCGCTGCTGTTCTCCGGATCGATCTACGAGAACATTCGCTACGGGCGGCTCGAGGCCACCCACGACGAGATCCTCGAGGCCGCGCGCAATGCCAACGCGCACGACTTCATCGAGCGCCTGCCCAAGGGCTACGACACGACCGTCGGCGAGCGCGGCGTCCAGCTCTCCGGCGGCGAGCGCCAGCGCATCGCCGTCGCGCGTGCGTTCCTGAAGGACTCGCCGATTCTCATCCTCGACGAGCCGACGTCGGCCATCGACTCGAAGACCGAGTCGGTCATCCTCGACGCGCTCGACCGGCTCATGGTCGGCCGCACGACGTTCATGGTCGCGCACCGGTTGTCGACGATCCGCAACGCCGACATGATCCTCGTGCTCAACGGCGGAGAGCTCGTCGAACAGGGCACGCACGACGTGCTGCTGGAGCGGGACGGACTGTACCGGCAGCTCTACGACATGCAGACCTCGCGCGCGCGCCGGAAGATCGCGCCGCCGGAGGAGATCGTCGCGCCCCGCGAGGGAGGTGAGCACTCATGACGTTGTCGCTCCCCCCTCGCATCGTGATTCTCGGGATGATGACCCGGATGCCGGTTGCCGGCAACGTGTGGCTCGTCGCGCAGTACCTCGAGGGATTCCGACGCCTGGGCTGCGACGTGAGCTATGTCGAGGCGCACGGGATCACGCCGACGAAGCTCATGCAGACGCCGCAGGATGACGGCTCCGAGCAGGCGGCACGCTGGCTCGGCGGGATGATGGAGCGCTTCGGCTTCGGCGATCGCTGGGCGTACCATGCGCTGCACGACGACGGCCGCTGTTTCGGGATGAGCGCCTCGCGACTGCGCGAGCTCTACCGTGACGCGGACATCATCATCAATCTCCACGGCGGCACCGTCCCTCTTCCGGAGCACAGCGAAACGGGGCGGCTGCTGTACCTCGAGACCGATCCGGTCGAGCTCGAGATCGAGCTGCACGACGGCGACCCGGCGGCGATCGAGTTTCTCGCGCCGCACCGCTCGTTCGCGACATGGGGATTGAACTACGGCGCCGACGACTGCCGCGTGCCTCTGCCGCCGGATCTGCGCTATCGCCACTCGCCGCCGCCGGTGATCCTCGATTTCTGGGAGGGCGCCGACGGCGCCGCGGCCGAGCGTTTCACCACGATCGGCAACTGGCGACAGCCCGGACGCGTCGTCCTCGACGGCGAGACGTATTTCTGGAGCAAGCATCTGGAGTTCCGGAAGTTCATCAAGCTTCCGAAGCTCACCACGCAGCGTTTCGAGCTCGCACTGAGCCGCAGCAGCATGCGCGAGGGCGATCTCGAGAAGATCGAGCGCTACGGCTGGAGCGTTCGTGACGCGCTCGAGGTCTCGATCGACATCGACACCTACCGCGACTACATCCTCGGGTCGCGCGGCGAGTTCACGGTCGCGAAGGATCAGAACGTGCGGCTGCGCAGCGGATGGTTCAGCGAGCGCAGCGCGCAGTACCTGGCGGCCGGCCGGCCGGTCATTACCCAGGACACCGGATTCGGCAGCTACCTGCCAACCGGCGAGGGGCTCTTTCCGTTCACCACGATGGACGAGATCCTCGACGCCGTCGAGCGCATCAACGGCGACTACGATCGACACGCGCGCGCGGCGCGGGAGATCGCCCGGACGTACCTGAGCTACGACGTCGTGCTGCCGAAGCTGCTCGTCGACGCGTGGCAGCCGGCCAACGGCGACGAAGTGCGACGCTACCTCGCGGCGCAACTGGCGTAGTTGCAGTCACCACAGTCAGAGACCGAACGCGATGAATCCGATCACGATGACAGCGAGCGTCGCAGCCCTGATTCCGCACTATCGGTGCGAGCAGTGGCTGGCGGGCTGCCTCGAGAGCCTTCTCGAGCAGTCCCGGCCGCCGCAGGCGATCATCGTGCTCGACGACGCGTCGGAGCAGCCGCCGGTCGACATTGTCGCGCGCTATCCCGGCGTCACGCTCTATCGCGCCGATCGGAACGTCGGACCGTACCGGCTCGTCCAACAGGCGATCGACGACTTCGCGTTCGACGCCTACCTGTTCCAGGATGCCGACGACTGGTCTTCTCCGCTGCGACTTGAGCGACTGCTGACCGCCGCGGAAGCCGCAGGGGCGCACCTGATCGGCAGCTACGAGGTGCGCGTGCTCGTCGACGAGGGCGACGTCGAGCACGTCCGGTATCCCGTCGACGTCAATGCCTCGCTGCGCCGGCATCCGCAGGGATTCCCACTGCTGCACCCCACCAGTCTCATCGCGAGATCGCTGCTCGAGCGCCTCGGCGGATTCGCCAGCGGCATGCGCTTCAGCGGCGACGCCGAGCTGCTGCGCCGCGCCGGTCATGTCGCGCGCATCGTCAATGTTCCGGAGTATCTCTACTTCCGGCGCAAGCGATCCGGGGCGCTGACGACGAGCGTCGAAACCGGTCTCGGAGCCCCGGCGCGCGAAAGCGTCCAGAAGCAGCTTCGCGAGCGCGCCCTGCGCAACGCCGAGCGCGTGGCCGCCGGCGAGGAGCCCGATCTCGCACCGATGAGCGTCGCGCCCTCGGTCACCCTCGAGCACCGCGCGGGTCCGGAGCCGGTTGCCGCTCAACCCGAGATTCACCGTTCGGAGCCCGAGCTCATCGACGATGAGCGACCTCCCGTCTTCATCGTCGGTCCCCCCCGCTCCGGCGTCGCGCTGCTCGCGTGGTGCCTGGCGCAGACCGGCGACGTGCATCCGCTGTTCGACGGCCGGTGGATCGGAACGATGATGCGCGAAGTGCTCGACGGCGTCGAGCAGCTCTTCGAGCCGGCCGGTCCGGAGCTCGACGCCGTGCGGGACGCCGCGCTGCTCGACGCCGGTGAAGCGGCCATGCGCGTGCTGCGCGAGCACGGCGACCGGGCGCCGCAGGCGACCGGGACCGCGCCTCGCTTCGTCGTCGCCGATCCGATGCTGGCGCTCGACCTGCCCGCGCTCGATAGGGCGTTCCCCGGCTGTCGCATCGTGGCGATCGAGCGACCGCTCGCCGACGTGATCGAGGGATTCTCGCGGACGCGCGCCGGCGACGGTGAGCATCGCTCAAGAAGATCGATCGACGATCTGTGGCGGCGCATCACCCGCTCGATGCGCGAGTCCGCGGCGGCTCTCGGCGCCGACCGCGTGCGGACCGTCGAGTACCGAACGCTCCTGGCCGAGCCGGAACGGACACTGCGCGAGCTCTCGGGCGAGCTCGGCATCGAGTCCGACGCACGCGCGCTGCGACCGCTCGCAGGGATGCTCCCGCCACCAGTCACCGCGGCAATCGAACCGGCGACGATCGGTGACTCGGTGTCTCGGGATGACGCGACGACCGCCGACACGTCGCTGCCGGCCGATGTCTCGGAGTGGTGGCGGCGCTTCATCGATCGCAGCGTGGCGTCAGAGGGCGAGCGCGCTCCGCTCGCCGCGCGCCTTCGCGCCGCGGTTCAGCGCCTCGTTCCGGAGCAGTCGTCGATCGCCGTCGTCAGCCGCGGCGACGATGCGCTCGTCGACTTCGACGGTCGTCGAGGGATGCACTTCCCTTCCGAGGCGGATGGGACGTACATCGGATATCATCCCGCGGCCGACGGGGACGCGATCGAGCACCTCGAGCGCGCGATCGCTCGCGGCGCCACTCACCTGCTGATACCCTCGCCGTCGCTGTGGTGGCTCGAGCACTACCCTGAGCTCGCGCGGCTCCTTGCCGATCAGGCGCGACTCGTCCTGCTCGATCCGGATCTCGCCGCGCTCTACAGCCTCGACGGCATCGAGCGCGCACCGTCGGCGGACTCCGAGCATCGAGACGTCGACGAAGACCCAACCGAGGAGCTCGACCGCCTGAGGGCCGTCGACGACCGCACGTGCCGCGCGATCGCGCTGGCGCTCGGCGAGTCCGACGACGGGAGCCTGACGGACGACGAGCACGCGTGGATCGACCGCATCGAGGCGATGCGCGATCGGCTCAACGCGTCGCAGGAGCCGATCTCGATCGCCCTGCCGTCGAAGCGTCGCGTCGAGAAGGTCGACACGATCGGCGCGATCTGCCGGCTGCGCAGCAAGCAGTCGCTCTGGGGAACGGTCCTGCTGAAGCTCGTGCGCCACCTTCGCCCGTCGCAGCTCATCGAGCTCGGCACGTGCATGGGCGTCTCGACGTCGTACCAGGCCGCCGCGATGGCGATCAACGGCGCCGGCTCGATGACCACGCTCGAGGGCGCGCCGGCGCTCGCGGCGCTGTCGGAGCGCAATCTGGCGTCGATCGGAGCGCGCGGCGTCCGCGTCGTCCAGGGGCTGTTCGTCGAGACGCTTCCGGGCGTTCTCGAATCGATGCCGCACATCGACTTCGCGTTTATCGACGGCCACCACGACGAGCACGCGACCCTGCGCTACTTCGAGGCGATGCTGCCGAAGGCCGCTCCCGATGCCGTCTTCGTCTTCGACGACATTCGCTGGTCCGACGGCATGCGGCGCGCGTGGGATGCCCTCCGTGCGCACGCCGCGGTCACGACGTCGGTTGACCTCGGCGTCATCGGCGTGTGCGTCGTCAACGGCACGGCACGCCACGGGCACTTCGCTCCGGGCGCTCCGCGCGGTCGCACGGCGACGCATCGTCCATCCGTGGCGCTCGCGGCCGCGCTGCTGCCCGGTGATGCGCGCGTGCTGGTGATCAGCCGCGGCGACGACGCGCTGCTCGAGCTCGGCTCCGCCCGCGGCGTTCACTTTCCGCACGACGATGCCGGCGCCTGGATCGGCTATCACCCCGGCGACGGCGCCGAAGCGCTCGCGCTGCTCGAACGCGCCATCGACGATGGCGCGACGCATCTGCTCGTGCCCGAGGACTCGCTCTGGTGGCTCGAGTTCTACGATGCGCTCGCACGGTCGCTCGATGAGCGCCATCATCTCGTCATTCGTACCGACGATCTCGTCCTGTATCGACTCACCCCCCCGCCGGTGGCGCACTCGCTGCACGCCGCGCTCGACCAGGAGAAGGAATGAATGAGCACCGCACACTGATCATCAACGCCCTCGATTTCGGACGCACCACGAGTGCAAACGAAGCCATCGCCCGCGCGGCGCGCGAGGGCATCGTTACGAGCGCCAGCCTCATGGTACGCGGAGCGGCAGCCGAACACGCGGCCGAGCTCGCCGCGACGCTCGAGACCTTGAGCGTCGGACTGCACTTCGACGCCGGCGAGTGGTCGCTCGATGGCGACGAGTGGATCACGGTCTATGAGCACATCGACCTCTCGAAGCGCAACGAGATCGTCGCCGAGATCGAGGCGCAGCTCCGGCTCTTCCGTGAGCTCGTCGGCCGCGAGCCCACGCACATCGACGCGCACCAGCACGCGCATCGCCGGCCGCTGGTCGAGCGAGCGCTGCGCGCCGCCGCGACACGGCTCGACGTTCCGCTGCACGGCTCGACGCCGGACATTCGGCACGAAGGGCTCGTCGACCGGGACGATCGACGCGGGATGTCGCCGCAGAGGGACGTCGAGCGGATTCTCGAGATCATCGGCCGGATGGACTCCGGCACGACCGTCATCGACTGCCACCCGGATCTCTCCGCGGCAAGCGCTTCCCCGTGCTGCATGGAGCACCCGACCTCGGTCGAGGCGCTCTGCCATCCCTCGCTGCGCGCCGCGATTGCCGACGCCGGCGTGATCGTCTGCAGCTACCGCGACATCGCGGAGCGTCGAACGCGGTACGAGGAGCGCATGGCCGAAGGCCGTGCCGCGCTCGCCGAACGGCGCTTCGCCGAGGCGATCGAGTGCATCCGCGAGGCGCTCGTCTTCGAACCCGCCGACGCCCCGGGCTGGCTCGCGCTGGCCCAGGCCCACGCCGCCGCGGGCAGCCAGCTCGATGCCGTCGCGGCGGCTCGCACTGCGCTCGAGCAGCGCCCGTCGTGGGTCCCTGCACTTTGGAATCTCGCCGGCTTCCAGTGGCAGGCGGGTCTTCGCGGTGACGTGCTCGCAAGCGTCAACGAGCTCTGCGTCGTGACGCGCCTGGACTCCCGCGCCGGCACGCACTCGCGCATCGTGCTGCGGGCATTGCGCACGGGATGCTCGCGCGACGTCGTCGAGGCGCTCCTCGAAGCGCAGATGGCCTTCACCGATGACGAGCTCGGCGAGCCGCTGTCCCCGATGGAGATGGGCCGCCGCGCGTTCCAGCGCGGCGAGTACGAGCTTGCCGAGGAGATCTTCAGAGGGGTCGAGGCGGCCGAGGGCGTGCGACCGTGGTCGTCGCTCTGGCTGTCGCGGACGTTCAGGGCAGCCGGTCGCATCGACGAGGCATTCGCCGCGCTCGCGCGGGGCATCGCCGTGACCGACGACCGGCGCACGCTCGGCGTCGAGCTAGCCGACCTTCACGCATCACGCGGCGATCGCGACGAGGCGGTCGCCGTGCTCGAAGGGCTGCATCTGCGCAGCACCGACGACGCCGAGCTCGCCGCCGCCGTCGCCGCGCGACTGCTCACGCTCGACGCACCGGCAAACGCGGTGCGGGTCGCCGAGAGCGCGCTCGAGGTCCGGTGGTCGGCCGCGTGCGCGATCGCCCGGGCGACGGCGAAGTGGCATCTCGGCGAGACCGAGGAGGCGGAGCGACTTGTGAACGGCGAGGACTCTCCCCTGTGGCGCGACGAGCGCGCCGACCTCGCGCTGCAGATCGGAAGTCCGCTCGCGGCCTGGCAGCGCGTGCGCGAAGGCGTCGACGGGACGACGGGCGGATCGCTGCTCTGGCGCACCGCGCACGCCCTGCGCCGCAACGGCCACCTGCGCGCGGCGCTCGAGGCATTCCGCGCAAGCGCCGACGGCGAGATGCGGGAGGCCGCCGAGTGGGCCAGCAGAACCGAGGGCGAGATCGGCCTGCTCTCGGGCACGTGGCGGGCGCCGCGCCAGCGGTACGAATCGCTCTCGAGGGCGTCCGCGCTGTGCTTCGACAGCCACGTCTCCTGCCAGAAGCCGCGGACGGTGTAGACCAGCGGGAGCCCGAAGTGACGGGCCGCATCGATCGCCATCAGCGGGTTGCGAAAGTCCGACGCCGCGTGCAGGACGGCCGGTCGTAGCTCTGCGATGAAATCGGCGAGCGCCCGCGCGTTGGCGGTCGTCAACTCGTCGAGTCGCACGGGAATCGCGTCCCGTGTCAGCAGTCGATGATACGTGATCGCGTCGATGACGTCGCTCGTCGAGGCGTCGTCGACGCCCACCGTCCATGGGAAGCCGAGCTGGGTCACGACGTGGGCATCGAGGCCGATGTCGCGTTGTGCGCGCGCCTCGGAGTGCGTGCGGATCGTGTAGCCCGTCTGCGCGTGCGGCAGGCTCTTGCCGACGATGTTGAGCACGCGACCGTCGACCGGCGTGAAGAGCGGATGGTGCAGGCGCGGCGCCCGCCACGTGCCCGAGAGCAGGCCGATCTCGCCCTCGGTTCTGCTGGCCCACTCGGCGGCCTCCCGCATCTCGCCGTCGGCGC
>DATLHO010000041.1:0-33362 GCA_035539855.1 Kapaibacterium sp. (SeqCode)
CGCCCCAACGTCGCCCCCACCCCCGCATTCCCTAAGTCCCAGTAGTCCCTTGTCCCTTCGTCCCCATCCAAATGCCCCGACCCACCGACCTCCGAGTCTTCATCTCCTCCACCTTCCGCGATCTGCAGGAGGAGCGCGAGCACCTGATCAAGAGGGTCTTCCCGGAGATCCGTGCGCTCTGTCGCGAGCGCGGGGTCACGTTCACGGAGGTCGATCTGCGGTGGGGACTGACCGAGGAGGACCTCGTGCTCGGCCAGGTCATTCGCGCGTGCCTGGAGGAGGTCGACAAGTGTCGTCCGTACTTCATCGGCATCACGGGCGATCGCTACGGATACGTCCCGACGTATCTCGATATCCAGAAGGACCCGTCACTGCTCGCGCACTACCCGTGGATCGAAGACGCGGCGATCGATGGGATGAGCATCACCGAGATGGAGGCGCAGTACGCCGTCCTGTCGGCTCCGGAGACCGCGCGGAGCGGCGCGCTGTTCTACTTCCGCCGGCATCGCGCGGGTCTCGAGCTCCAGGGCGACGATGAGCGCGAGCGGCTCGAAGCCTACCAGGGGCGCATTCGAGGCAGCGGCGCGACGGTCGGGGAGTTCCGCGATCCGGTGTCGCTCGGAGAGATGATCTACGACGACCTGGTGACGATCATCAATCGTGACTTCGCCGACGTCCGCCCGGCGACGCCACTCGAGCAGGAGCGCACACGCCACGACGCGTTCGCACAGAGCCGGCGTCGCGCGTACATCGCCAACCCGCTTTATCTCAGGCGCCTGAACGATCACGTCGCATCGGACGACCCGCCGCTGGTGGTCTACGCCGCGAGCGGCTCGGGCAAGTCGTCGCTGTTCGCGTACTGGGCCGAACAGGTCCGTCGCAGGCAGCCGGAAGTTCTCGTCATCGAGCACTATGTCGGCATCGGCGCCGTGGCGAGCGATCGCTGGGCGATCATCCAGCACCTGTGCATGGAGATCAAGGAGCGCTTCGCTCGCGAGGAGGAGCTTCCCGCGACACCGCAGGAGCTCGAGCGGGCGCTCGGGCAGTGGCTGGGCTACGCCGATCACGAGCTGACACGGCGTGGCGAGCGCATGGTCGTGATCCTCGACGGGCTGAACCAATTGCAGGGATCGGCGGCGTCGTTGCGCTGGATTCCCGAGTCGATCTCACCGAGGATTCGACTGGTCGTGGGCTCGACCGCCGTAGACACGTTGACGGAGATGAACCGGCGCGGATGGGGGCAATTCGGAATGCAGGCGTTGAGCGAGGCAGAGGCCGAGGCGCTCGTCGTGCGCTACCTCGCCGAGTACGGCAAGGCGCTGAGTCCCGAACAGATCAGGCGCATCGCCGCCGACGGAAAGTGCGGTCATCCGCTGTTCCTCAAGACGCTGCTGGAGGAGATTCGGCTCGTCGGTCGGCACGAGGAGCTCGCCGAGCGCGTCGACGGCTATCTCCGATCGACGTCGACAGAGGACTTGTTCCAGCGAGTGCTCGAGCGTCTCGAGGACGACTACTCGCAGAAGATGGTGCGCGAGGTCATGTCGCTGCTCTGGTGCTCGCGCAGCGGGTTGAGCGAGACCGAGCTATCGGAGCTGACGGGCATTGGCCGGCTCCGACTCTCGACGCTGCTGATCGGACTCGATTATCACCTCGTGCGGCGCGACGGAACCCTGACCTTCTTCCACGACTATCTGCGGCGCGCCGTCGAGATGCGGTATCTGTCGGAGGAGCCGACGCGTCAGGAGCGATTCCGGCAGTCTGCCGCGCACTTCGAGCGAGCTCCCGTGACGATGCGCTCGACGCGCGAGCTCGTGCACGCGCTGGTCTCGGCCGGCAATCGAAAGCAGCTCGCCGATACGCTCGCGACGATCGAGCGCTTCATGGTGCTCAACGAAGGCGAGGCACGCTTCGAGCTCCTGGGTCATTGGTCAGAGCTTGCGGGCGAATTCGATATCGTCGAGAGCACGCAAGCCGGACTGCAGCGCTACCGTGACGCGCACGGGACGGTGCCACCGATGGTGCTCGAGCGCGTCTCCAAGCTGCTCGAGGATGTAGGACGGTGGAAGGAGGCCGAGGCGCTGCAGCGCGAGCGGCTGTCGATGGCGACCGCCGAAGCGGATCAGGCCGCCGAGGCCTCGTCGCGGGCGGCCCTGGGACGGCTGCTGCGAATGCAGGGCGATCACGACGGCGCGTTCGAGGAACTGACTCGTGCGCGGGAGCTGTTCGACGCGGTTGGCGATCGCGCCGGCCTGTCGTATGTGGTGGGCAGTCTGGGCATCATGCACTATCTCCGCGCGGAGTACGAGCGCGCGCTGGCCTGCTACGACGAGCAGGAGCGAACCAGCCGTGAGCTTGCGGACCTCAGGGGCCTGTCCAACGCGTTCGGGTGCATGGGCCTCGTGCACGCCGCGCTCGGCGCGAGCGATCGTGCCCTCGAGTGCTTCATCGAGTACGAGCGGATCTGTCGCGAGCGCGGCGACCGTCGTCAACTGGCGACGGCCATCGGGAACATGGGATTCGTCTTCTTCGACCGCGGCGAGTACGATCGCGTGCTCGAATGCTACGGCGAGCAGGAGCGCATCTGCCGTGAGCTCGGCGACCGCAGCGGCGTCTTCGGCGCCGTCGGGAACATGGGATTCGTGTTTACCGAGCGCGGCGACTACGCTCGCGCGCTGGAGTGCTTCCGGGAGGCCTCCGACGGACATCGCGACATCGGCTACCGCTTCGGCGTCGCGCACTGGCTCGAGGGATCGGCGCGGGCGCTCCTGGCGGTCGCCGGCGACCGGGGAGCGATGCCGGATTTCCTGGCGGAGCTTCTCACCGACGCAACGGAGCAGACGTGGCAACGATCGACGCTCGAGGCTGCACGCGAGCGGGCAGAAGCCTCGCTCGCGATCGCGCGCGAGCTGTCGACGCCGGTCGGCATGTTCAACGCAGAGGTGCTTCTCGCGCGTATCGAGCACGCGCGGGGTGACGCGTCCGCGGCTCGAGCGCTCCTGGGAGGCCTGCTCGCCGTTGCCGCCGACGATGGGCAGCGCGCCGAGCTTCGGTACTGGCTCTGGAAAATCGGTCCGGATCGCGACGTCACCGACGGCGCGTCGGACGACCACCGCGCCGAGGCGTTGCGGCTCTACCGGGCCTTCGATGATGCCAGCCCGAAGAACGGCTACCGGGCGCGAATCGAAGAGCTGACCGCAGGGGTCATCGCCGCGTGACGTTGATCGCGCGGCCTCGCTCGTAGCGGTAGAGTCCACCCGAGGTGCCAAGCCAGAGTCGCCCCCTGCTGTCCTCCAGCAGGCTCTGCACGTGCGGGTTGCGAAGGCCCTCGGCGCTCGCGACGGTCGTGAACGTCGTGCCGTCGAAGCGGCTCGCGCCGCCGCCACCCGTGCCGAGCCAGAGCGCTCCGTCGCGATCGACCATCATTGCGTAGACCTCGCGAAACGCGAGACCGTCAGCCTCGGTGTAGGTCGTGAACGTCGCGCCGTCATAGCGGCAGAGCCCTCGGTCCGTTCCGAACCAGAGCACTCCATTCCGGTCCTCGGCGATGCAGAAGACGAAGTCACTGCTCAGTCCGTCGCGCGTGGTCAGTCGCGTGAATGCCGTTCCGTCATATCGAACGACGCCGCTCCCGTTCGTTGCGAACCAGAGATTTCCCGATCGATCCTCCAGCGACCTCCACGCCAGCAGCGGCGAGGTGTTGCCGGTCGGATAGTCCTTCGGAGACGTGTCCAATGGAAGCTCGAGACTCGAGAACGTCGACCCGTCGTAGCGGGACAGCCCGCGGTTCGTGCCGATCCAGAGCGTGCCATGTCGGTCTCTGGTGATGCCTCCGCAGCGGTTGTCGGCGAGTCCGTCGTCGACGGTGAAACTGGTGAACGACGTGCCGTCGTAGCGCCAGAGGCCGTCCTGGGTCGTGATCCAGAGAGCGCCGCGATCGTCCTCGACGATCCCTCGCACGGAGCGACCGCCGAAGCCATCGCGCGCGGTGAGGTACGTGAACGACGTTCCGTCGTAGCGACATAACCCTTCGGTGAGCGTCCCAAACCAGACGTTCCCCTTGCGGTCTTCATGGATCGCGGTGATGTACTCGCCGATCTGCAACGCGGTATCGGCTCCGAGAACGGAGCCGATCGTCCAGGTCGAGTCGGTTGCAGCGCCGGCCGTGCGCGCCTGGGCGAGCGTCGGTCGCGGCTCGTCGGCGCAGGCGGCGACGAGCACGACGAGTATCAGCAGAGCCCGGTGTGGTTTCATGATATGCTTGCCATCGTCTACTCGATCTTCTTCGCCGAGAGAGTCCGTCCACCCTGCTGCAGCGTGATGCTCGCCACCGCGCCCGCGCCGTCGCGTTCGAAGATCACGATGGCTCCGCCTTCGCTGACGAGGAACCTCGTGTCGGAGAGCGGCGTCAGATCGACCGTGGGCTGGCCCGTGAGCTGTCCGATGAGCTTCTTCGCGTCGCGCGTGACGGTCAGGATGAGTGCGGGCGCGAGCTCGTAGCGTCCGACATACGACTGAAGTGTCGCCTCCGGAACGTCGACGCGCACGGTCGGAAGCTCGACACCGAGGCGCTCGAGCACGGCGCGCGCACTCGGCAGCGAGGGATTGAGCGTGAACGCCCGTCGGTAGCTCGCGATCGCCTTCGCAGTGTCGCCCGCGAGAAGCCACGCCTCGCCCATGCTGTCATGGACGTTGAACGCGTCGGAATGTGCCTCGACATTCATCGTGAAGACGGCGATCGCGGCGTCGAGGCGGTCTCGCCGGAGATAGCTGTATCCGAGCGCGTTCATCTCCTCTTCGTTGACGTCATAGCTGCCGGCGCTGGACGAACGGATCGCACGAAACTGCTCCATCGCCGCCTCGATCCCCTTCTCCTCGATCGTCGCCGCGACGACGCGGGCAATCGACTCCGACGGTTCTGCCGCCGTCTGGTCGTAGAGGAGCTGCGTGATACCCTCGACGAGCTCCTCGACGTAGCGGCCCGTTGTGTTGTCGAGGACGATGATCGTGTTGCGCTCCGCGGGCATGCGCCGAAAGCCGGCATGGAACCCGGGGATCTGCCCTCCATGCTCGACGATGCTCACCGTACGACCGCCGATCGTCCTCTCGCCGATCAGCCAGCCGTATCCGTACCCCTGCATATGCGGCGTGAACATCTTCCGGCGTAGCTCCGCGTCCGCGACGAACGTCTGACCGTAGAGCGCCTGGTCCCACGTGAACAGATCGTCGACCGTGGAGTACATCATGCCCGCCGCGAACGGAATTCCCGTATCGATGTACGGCGCATGCACGAACGATCCGTCCGGCATCGGCTCGTATCCCGTCGCGTGCTTCTCGACGATTGCCTCGTGGTGATCGTAGCCCGTCTGACGCAGACCGAGCGGCTCGAGAATGCGCTCGCGGAGCACCTGATCATACGGCTTGCCGGAGACCCTTTCGATGATCACGCCGAGAAGGAAGTAGCCGGAGTTGCTGTAGCGCCACCGTGAGCCCGGCTCGAAATCGAGAGGCAGACCCGAGAACGTCGCCGCGAAGTCGGCTGGCTCGTAGTGATTGCGCGAGCGAGCATCGACGAAATCGGGCATGTCCGTGTAGTTCGGGATGCCCGACGTGTGCGTCAGCAGGTGATGGATGGTGATGCGCGACGCGGTCTCCTTCGGATACTCCGGCAGGTACGTATCGATCGTCGCATCGAGCTTCAACGCGCCCTCGCCGACGAGCTGCAGGACGACCGCCGCGGTGAACTGCTTCGTCACCGAGCCGATGCGAAAGCGCGTGTCGGGCGTGTTCGGGATTCCCCAGCTCTTGTCCGCCTCACCGAGCCCCGCGCGGTAGATGATCTTCCCGCCTTCGGCGACGAGCACCGAGCCGTTGAGCTTCCCGACGCGATGGTAGCGCTCGACGAGCCTCGCGACCCGCTCGGCCTTCGTCTGAGCCGCTACGGGTATGGCGGTCAGGAGAATGAGGGCGATGATCGCCAGACGGTGGACGGTGTGGGGATTCCGGCGGCGCGGCGTACCGCCACGGAGTGTATGGAGAAGCATGGCCTTCGTTGATTGATCGGTGTGGCGAGCGGCTGGTCCGCACGCACCTGGGGATGGACTGTGACGACGGTCCTACCGCGCCTCGGCGACAAAGTTACGTGCTCATTCAGAAGCCCGGCTCGGACGGTGACCGAGTCGGGCTTTGTCGGTTGACTACGCGAACGGCACTCCGGGATACCCCACGCTGATCTCGAGCTCGACGTAGCGCTCGGGCGCAACGCCGCGGATGTAGCGCTCCACATCCCCGCGAACCGTCGACACTCTCACGAAGCGCCACTCGGTCGAAGTGGGATCGCCGAGAAGGAAGAGCCCGCGTCCACCGTTCTGCACGAAGATGTAGCGGCCGCTTGCGAGCCATCCACGTGCATCGATGGGACCCGGAGGCGAGAACCACCAGTCGTCGAGCGGCGCCCAGAAGTTCATCTCTCGGTAGGCCCGGGCGTCGTCGGGAAACGTGATGAACGCCGGATCGGCCTTGCCGCTCTCTCCCCATTGCGTCGTCGACGCGATCTGCAGCACCAGCTCACCAGTGCCTCCGCGGACGAGCGCGAGATGCACCGAGCCGGGTTGGGCATCGATGAGCCTGACGCTGCGCGCGCCGTTTACCGGATCGATGACGAGTCCGCTCCGTGCGCTCAGCGAGGCCTCCTCGTGAAGTCGGATCGGCTCGTCCCCGTTCGCTTCGTAGTAGAACCGCTGCGCCGGCGCCGCCTTCATCGTCGTGTGTGTGAGAGCCTCGGGCTCGCCGCGCCTCATCACGTCGAGCCGGAATTCGTAGAGCTTCGGACTGAGCTCGAAGATCTCGGTCGTAAACATCTTCGAGTCCCCTTCCAGGTCGTCCGGGTCGTCGAACCAGTAGACGAACTGCGTTCCCGTATCGCCGGCGACGATGCCCTCGGGTGAGACCGGCTTCCACGTGACGCGGTAATAGAGGTCGGGGCCATTGGGGTACTCCTGGATCCACCGCAGCCGCACGCCGCCCTGACGGGCAAGGGCTTCGAGCACCACATATCCGATTCCGTCACCGTCCTCATCCTCGGGAGCCTCCGGCCCCAGGCCACCGCTTCCCTGACACCCCGTCACGCCGATCCAGGCGAGCAAGAAGCTCGATGCGAGCAGTCGGGCGAGTAATCGTTTCATGATTCCACCTGTTCGTTGTCCGTGGTTTCGATCGTATTACAGATACACGCCGAGCCGCACCGCCACCGTGCCGATGCCGACCTCGGTCGTTCCCGGGGCGTCGGTCGTCGTGCCGGCCGACGTCGTGCTGCTCGAGTTGAAGCGCGCGCCGAGCTGGTACTCGGCACCGAGGCTCAGGACGCTCCACGCGAAAAACTCCACGCCGAGCATCGCCCCGATCGAGATCGACGTCGCCGCCGTCGAATACTCCGAGGTCTCGCCGCCGCTCCCCGACGACCGCGTCGCGTACGATGCGAAGCCGCCGACGTATCCGGTGAGCGGGCCCGACTGCACGACGTGGTATTCGAGCGCGGGGGCTATCGCAAGCGCCATCGACGACGCGCCGCCGCCGCCTCCGGAATCCGATGCGCGCGTCGAGACGCCGAGTCCGAACGAGGCTCGCAGCGCGGTTCTCGGAGCGACGAAATACTTCGCGCCGATTCCATAGATCGGTGTCGCGCCGCCAATGCCGCTGTCGCCGACCGCGGAGGCACCGACCGTTGCGGCGACGGCGCCTCGCACGCCGAAGTCGCCGAATCCGTTGATCGAGAACAGGAGCGCACGATCTCCTTCGGCGGTGCGCGGGGAATGCTCCTGCGCCGTTGCCGTTGCGCAGAAGAGAAGGAGCCCGCCGATGATTGCCGGTAACTGTTTCATGAGACTCACTCGATGGATGATGTGGGCGCGAGGGTCACTCGCGGATGTTCATGAGGAACTCGCCGTCGGTGATCGCATAGATCTCTCCGGCGTGGGCCCCCGTATCGGCCTGCACGAGCGCCTCGAACGTTCCGGCGCAGGTCATGGCGTCGCGATCGATCGACGTGACGACGAGTCGCAGGTAGCTCGCCTCCGCGTGGTCGTTGACGTAGGCGTTGGGCTGCTCGTCGTCGCCGTCTTCGGTGACCGTGAGCGTGAAGAGCGCCGACGTGACGGTGTCGCCGACGACCGGCAGCGGAATCGCATCGATGTTCAGACCCGCGGCGCCGATGTGCCCGGAGAACTCGCTGTGGTACTTGATCCTGTCCTGGACTTGGATGAAGAGACCCCCCTGGCGGGTCGCTGCTCCGGGCTCGGACGCGAGAAGGGTGAAGTGGTTCGTGTTCCCCGACTTGTTGCCGTGGTAGACTTCGGCGGTGCCCGTGAGGATCCGGTCGGCGAAGTTGTTCGGGAATCTGAGCGAGTCTTGGCGGTGCGCCATGAGCTCGGCGGCCTCGACGATGTCGTACTCCGGGGGGACCTTCTGGTAGTGGAAGGTGAAGTTGCGCGCGCCGGCCACGGCCGGACCGAGCGTCTGCAGCGCGTCGCAGGATGCGACGAGCGCCGCGACTGCGGTGACGACGATGATCGTCGCGATGAATCTGGTCATGACTCCCTCCCCGGCGTGTTTCGTTCGTCTGCTTCGCCGGCGCTTCTACGCCGACGGATGCAATGAACTCCCGTGCGGAGGCGCGATCAAACCAGATGGGCTCTCATTCGAAGGGTTCACCGCGAGCTCCGCGCCGGCATCTTCGGCGCGCAGATATTGAAGGGATGCGGCGTAGATTGCCGACGCCCCTCCCTCCTTCCCCTTCCGATCCAAGGATTCACAGGAGTCCCTTCCATGACACCCTCGCGCGATCTCTTCGATCTCGTTCATTCGTTGACGAGCACCGAGAAGCGCTACGTCCGGCGCACAGCGCTGCTGTCGGGACGCCAGACGTCGTGGCTTCGCCTGTTCGATGCCATCGACGCGCAGAAGAGCTTCGATGACACAGCACTGCGCGCATCGCTCGCACCCGACCCGATGCTCGCCAACCTCGCGGTCGCCAAGCAGTACGCCTACAACGCCGTCCTCCGCGCGCTGCAGAGCTATGGTCTTGGGCGGGATTTCGACAGCGAGCTTGGCGAGGCGATCGAACAGTACAAGGTGCTGGTGCACAAGGGACTCGGAGCGCAGGCGGCAAGGAGGATGCGGGAGATCAAGCGGAAGGCGATCGAGGGCGACGCGTATCTGCGGCTGTTCTGGGCGATCATCCGCGAGTTCTCCGTCGGTGCGAACTCGACCGAGCGCGCGGCGATGGACTATCTCGAGGGATTCCTTCTCGAGCAGCAGTGGGTGATCCGACGCATCGAGAATTACTCGCTCGTCGCCGGGGTATACTTCCGCCAGCGGATCATCCTCCGCCATCGACCGAACGCGCGCAGCCAGGTCGATCAGCGCCGCCTCGCGCAGCTCATCGCGCCGCTGCTCGCACTCGGCGACGACGAGCTGCTGAGCCCGACAGCCAGCGCGTTCTATCACCTCGCGCTCGGTGATTACTGGGAGGCGATCGGCAGGCCTGACAATGCGCGCACGCACTTCGATCGATTTCTCGAACCGGCACGGCTCGATCTCCACATCGGCGTCACCGACACGCTGCATCTCGCGGAGTTCACCAACGCGCTCATGTTCCGCCTGCGTCACCGGATGACCGACGGTCTCGACCGCTGCATCGAGGCGCTTCATGCGAAGGTCGGGCGACTCGATCGTCGCGGCCGGACGATGGGCATGCAGGCGTTGTTCTACGAACGGTGGCTGGTGTCGGCGGTGATGCTTCTGAACGTCACGGGGCGAATCGACGAGGCCGCGAGGCTGCTCGAGCGGGAGTCGTCGCGAACCGAGCGGCTCTGGAGTCTCATGTCCAAGAAGATGCGGCTTCAACTGCTGCATCTGACGGCGGCCGTGCGGCTCGTGCGTGGCGAGCACGACGTGGCGATCGAGACACTCAACGCCGTCCTCAACGACAGCGAGGCATCGACCGAGGAATTCGGCACCGCGATGCTCCTCGCGCTCGTTGCCCACGTCGAGGCCGGCAACACCGACTGGCTCGACGACGCGCTGCGCTCGACGACGCGCCATCTGAGCTCGCGCGACCGTTACCACCAGACGGAGCGTGCGATGATCACCGGACTCCGCCGCGTCATCAGAGCACACGACGAGACCGGGCGACGCGTGGCGTTCCTGGCGCTTCACGAACGCCTCGTGGAGCTCTTCCAGGATCCCCGTGAGCGCGCGGTGTCGACGTCGATCGATCTGCTGGCATGGACGGCGGCGCGAGCCGCGGGCAGGCCGTTCGCCGACGTCGTACGCCAAGTCGGCGCCAGCGATTACTCGTCGACCGGTGTCTCGATGACGACTTCCACGGTTCGGGAATAGAGCCTGCCTTCGGGTAGTGATGCGTCGTACAGGTCAACCTCTCCGGTGCCGTTCACGGACTCCGTGTGATCGAGAGCGCGCGCGACCGTGGCGGCTCGCTGCTCTGCCAGCTGCTGATTGAACGCTGCATCGCCGAGACGATCGCTGTAGCCGGTGACGCTCACGGTCGAGCCCGGCTCGATCTCCTCGAGCATCGATGGCAGCAGCGCACGGTTGCTCGCCGAGAGCTCCGCCGACCTTACGTCGAAGAGAATGAGACTGAAGCGTGCGATACGACGATCGCCGAGCTGTTCGCTTCGTTTGCGCCGGATCGTGATCTGCTCGACCGGTATCGACCCGTCGGCCGATCGCGTCAGACCACGTCGGTCGGTAACCGTGAGCGCGAAACGAAGTGCCGCGTTGGCGGATGCGAGTTTCGCGGCATCCCTGTCGACCGGCCAGTCGATCGCGCGTGGGACGTTACCGCTGTCGGCTGAATGCCACATCGGCTCGTTACCATCGACATCGAGCCGCCACCGGTCGGCGCCGGCGTCCGACGTAATCTCTGGACGAAAGCGCACGAGCGGTGGGCTCGCACGTCGCAGGGTGTCGTTGGTGACGATGGGTGCGAGAATGGTCGCATCGCTGCTCGCGAGCTCGACTCGTCGGTTCTCCGCAGCTCCATCCGGATCGAGAGAGTTCGCGGCGTTCGCGGGCAGGTCCCGCGCCAGGACATCGATACGCTCGCGCTCGACTCCCCACATCACAACGAGATAGTCCCGGATGGCCTCCGCACGTCGACGTGACAGCGCGACGTCGCCACGCTCGCTGCCAAGACCCTGATTCGTGCCGGTGAGGCTGAGCCGGGCCGTCGGTGTTGCTTTCAGCCTTTTGCCGACGATGTTCAACACGTGATGATACGTTGGGAGCTTCAGCGGCGAATTGATGCGGTCGACGACGAACGTCTCTACACTGTCTCGCGTGAGTCGCTCGTAGCGCGACGGTATCTCGGCGCTCCCCTCGTCGAAGAAGACTGCGCCAAGCAACGGTGTCATGAGCACCGACAGAAATTCCTCGACGGTCACTCGGGCAACAGGTTCTTCGATTCCGTCGGCCGACACTCCGTGCGCGCTGATCGCGACCTCGAGCGCAGGCTCGCGTAAGGACGGCGATTCGACCTCGACGGCGACTGGCACCGCGGTATCCACTGGCGAGGCGACGATCACCGCCACGCCGAATCGCAGTGTGTGAGCATTCCACGACAATCCGTCGACGACCGGCGTCATCCCCAATGCGCCACGCAGTTCCGGTATCAGAAGGAGAGATCCCGCAGGATTCAACTTCAGCGGGTAGCCAATTGCGCTTACGAGAGCGAGGTGCAGGCGCGCTCCCTCGGGAAGAGCCCCGTTCGACTCGTTTCGGATACGACTCTGCGTTGCATTGCCGAGCGAGTCGATGAAAGTGTAGGCGCCGGGAGGATCGACGATGGTCTCCCGCTGCGCGTACGTCGCGTCGAGGACGAAACCGGCCTCCAGTCCTGCGCTCAGCCGCATGCCGAAGGGGGCCCGCAGACTGACCTGCGGCGCCAGAAAGAACATGCTGCGGTCGACGTCGATGCGATGCTCGAACGCGCCATCGACCGCACGATCACCGTCGAAGACGACGGTCGGCTCGATCGCGGTCAGTGTGCCGGAGAGCGTCGAGAAGCCTGCACGCAGGTCCAGTACCAACGGACCGGCCAGGGGAATTCCGTAAAGCACGCCGGCAGTGAAACCCAATCCGCTCCCGGATTCAAACGACGGACAACAGCTGGGGATGCCGGGCAGCTCTCGAAACGCCGGGTACTGCGGATTCGGACCCAGCCCAGCGTAGACTCCATACTCGACGTGCTCCTGCGCACCGGCTGGGCCAACAGCAATCAGTGCGATGACCAGGGGCAGTAGACGCTTACGCATGAGATTGATCCGCAGGTGAGAGACGAAATGAGCACGAGTGATCATCGCACGAGATCGACCCGGACGACGCTCCGAACCGTCGGCGTCGTCAGCACGGCGTAGTAGGAACCCGCGGCAAGGCGGGACACATCGACGGTGATCGAACGCCGTCCCGGTAACACGGCGCCGTCGAGAAGCGTTGCGACGGTGCGGCCGAGCATGTCGACGAGCTCGAGATGAGTTCCTCCCCGCTCATCAGTCGTGATGTCGATCGACATCGAGCGATCGAGGGAATTCGAGACGACTCGGAGAATGCCGGCGCCGCCAAGTGCAAGCAGTCGTGTGCCGCCGACGGTGCAGAGATCGAGCAGGCGGAACCGACCGGCGTCGGAACGCACCACGGCAGGACCGCCGATCGCAGTCGGATCGTCGAGAATGAGAGCCGTAGCCGAATCGTTCCCGAGCATTGCACGAAATCGCAGGCGTGCGAGCGTCGAGCCGGGCTCATGAGACGCAATCGGGAGCTCGAGATCGATATGGCGCTCTCCGTCGATTACCTGCCCGCGCGGAATGGAGCCGATGGGATCGAGCAGAGTGGCGTTGAACCGCAGCGTGGCGCGAACCGTTGAAGCTCCGGATGCGGCCAGCCGCGTCTCGTCGACGAGAGTGATCGGAAGCTCGACTTCGTCTCCGACGCGTGCCTCGATGATGCCGGCTTGAATCGCAATCGTTGCCCTGACGACACTGCCTACAACACGCACCACGCTTTCGACTCCGCAGAGACTGTCGACGAGCACAACGGTGAACTCGAACGGACCGTCGGCGTCAGGCACGTCGATTCGCACCGGCACGCTCGCGCTGTCCGTAGCAGGGATTGGTGTCCGAGGAGCAATCGTAACCGGCGGAGTCGACGAAGCGAAGAGGACATTCGCGAGACCGCCGCTTGTCGCAACGCCGATGACTGTGTCAACAGAGGCACCGGCAAAGCGCTCACCGAGATCGATTGTCGCGTCGATGACGACGTAGGTCGTCATCTCTCCTCGGCCGATGATTGGGATGTCGACCGTGCTCGATCGCTCGTCGTTCGACTCGAGTCGAAGTGTCGCGCTGTGCGGACCAATACGGGCCGCTGTGAAGCGAATCGCGATGCTCGACGTCGCACCGGGGGCAAGTGTCAGCGGAATGAACGGCGCGACGAGCGAGAACGAAACCTGATCGACTCCGGAGATGGAGGCGCTCGTGATTTCGAGTGGTTGTCCGCCGGTATTGGTGATGGCAATCGACCCGTCAACAGTCCGACGACACGGACCGGTCGCGAGCGTGGCGGCGACGGCCTGCAATCTGGGCCCCGCCGGCTCTTCGATTGTGAAAGCTCCCGTCGTATCGAATTGCGCAGGACGAGGCGAGCGAATCACGCGCACAAGGCAGTCAAGCGATTGATCGACGCTCGCAAACGTTGTGTCGCCGACAGCGAACGACTCGCGGAACGTCATTCCAACAGCGGTCGCGCCGTCCTCTCCATGGTCGTGATCTTCAAGCGTGGCTTTCGAGACCGAACCCAGCGACATTCCCCAGCGCGGCACTCCATTGCGATCGAGGCCGGCGAGCATGCCGTGGACGATGCCCCCGGTTGTTACGAGACTGTCCCCCAGCCGCATTGTCGCTGTGGAAGAAAGAGTGATTGAGCTGCCGCCGCCGGGATGTCTGCGAATCGTCGTTCCATAATCCTGCTGGTCCGTGCCGAACAGCGTCACGTCGCGTGCCGATCCGCTCTCGTCTATCGATATGGCGAAAGCGTCCCACATCCTCGCGACGTATCGGAACGCACCGATCTGGGAGCGACCCATGAACGAACCGAGCGCGCGAACGCCGCCGCGTGCGTCGACGTCGATCGACCGGCCTTCGGTCATGTCGCCGGAGCGCACGTACGTTCCGATGGGTACGGCCCAGTCGAGATCGCCGCGCTGGTCCAACCGAAGAACGAACATGCTCTTCGATCCCAGGAGCGAAAGCTCGGTGTCAAGGACGAGTGCGGGCCCTATGTATGTGCCCGTAGCGTGCAACCGCCCCAGATCGTCGATCGTCACGCCGCCGAGATTATCGATTCCCCGGGCACCGAGGTCGCGCACCCACAGGATCGCCCCTGACGTGTCGAGTCTGGCGAAGAACAGGTCATTGCCGCCGTGTCCCGGCAGGTAGGTCGCGCCGAAGCGTGCCGGGCCATCCCAGTACTCGCCGGCGACGGCAATCCGCCCCGCCGAATCGACGGCGACTGCGGTCGCATGCATCGTTGCTTCGGAGGTGCCACTCTGCATCACCCACTGTGCGGCTCCGTCGCGATCGAAGCGGGCAACGAATGCCTCGTCGGCGCCGAGGGCGGCTGCACGGAGTGATCCGAACTGGGTTTCGCCACTGAGCCGCCCGCAGACGTAGACTCTGCCATCACGATCGACAGTGACGTCGTTGGCGGCCGAATATCCGGGACCGCTGAACGCATGGGCCCACTCGACCTGCCCTTCGGGAGCAAAGCATGCGAGGAAACCGTCGTTGCCATCCCCAGTGAGCCTGAGCCCGCCGATATCGATGTCGCGCTCGAAGCTACCGACGACGAACACGCGGCCGGTTGCGTCGACCTCGATGCCAGCGACCCGATCGAATCCAGCCGAACCAAATGCTCGCACCCAGCCGGCGCCCCCCGCCGCTCGCTCGATGCGCACAAGGCAGCGATTGCCCACACTCCGCGGTACGCGCCATGCGTAACGACTGCCCGACACTGAAGCGGCTATCAGACGCCATGTAGAGCCGCCGTCCGAGCTGAACCAGAGGTCTACTCGCTCCTCTGGGCCGGTCCCGCTCCAGACGATGTTCGCGTCCGTGCCGACGGTAAGTATCTCGCTGGAAGCAGGTGCGAGCAGTGTCACCATCGAATCGGTCGGTCGACGGAGCGGAACGAGTGCCGTGACGGGAACGCGCTCGCTGCAGCGATCGGTGACGACGAAAAGCTCCGCCCACAGGCTTCGCTCCACCGTCGGTGTGTACGTGACCGTCACCACGCGGGACTCGCCGACAGCGAGTCGAAAACTGCGGGGCGAGATAGTGAGTTCGGGGCTCGTTGCGGTGATGTCGAGAACCTCGAGGTCACGATAGGGTGCTGAGATCGAGATGGTCGTGTCGAACGGTGTTCCAGCTCGTCTACCGTCGAACAGGATCGACTCCGGCTGGATCGCCGGTCGCCCGGATGCGGAGCGCGGCGGAGCGTACCACGAGAGCTGCGTCGCCCCTCGCCACTCGACGAGCGTCGCATACCGCCGCTCCGGGCACGAGACCTCCGACCGCCATGTGACGCGACACAGCGGTGCCCCGACGATGCGGTCGCGCAGTCGCAGTGCCGCACGATGCCCCAGGTCGGGCTGCATGATCTCGTCGTGAAACGTGCCACCGGTCGCGGCGGCGAGGCGTGCAAACGTCTCGCGGATCCCATGGCGTTCAACAGAGCTGTGAACGAGGAGCACCGCATGAAACTCGATGCCGTCGCTACGACAAGCCGCGATGGCACGCTGAAGGTCCGACTCCGAGAGTGCAGGGTCATCGCCGATGCTGAAGTGCACAATGACACGTCGCTTGGTTCCCCGCCGCGCGATTGCGAGGACGCCGGCCGAAGGATCAAACAGCATCGCGAGCCCGTCATAGGAGCCCGTGGTCGGAGTTGCCGCAATGGCACCGAGGATCGCGGTACGATCCGTCGTGAAGTCGACGCCGAGCCTGGCGGTCTCGTTGCAGGATTGGATCGCAATGTCGGATCCCGATGGTCCGAGCATGCCGACGAGCTCCACCGCCGCGTCGCGTGCGATTGCGACGCTCCCGAAATTGCCGGACTTGCCGTTCATGCCATTCGAAGCATCGAAGCTCAGCACGACCGACAGCGCCTCCGCCGGCCTGGCGGGCGCGCACTGGATAGCTTCAACCGCTCGCGGTTCATCATTCTCAATGATGCGCAGCTCCGCGACCGATGGATCGACGAGGCTCACACCGTCGTACGCATAGACGAACGCCGACATCAGTGGATAAGCCGTCGAATCGATCTCCTCTATACCGACGATTTGTGCGGAGGCGGTGAAACTGAGCAGGACCAGACAGAGGGAGGACAGGAGCGGACGCATCGAGATACCTGCGAGGAACGACGCTCGCGGCCACGCGCATTCGAGCGCGTCGCGACGGGTGCCATGGGGTGACAGCCATCGCAATCTACTGCTTCCCGCCACGCAGCGTACATGGATCTCGCGCCAGTTTCTCGTTACGTCACGCCCGGTTGGATGTCGCTAGGGCAACAGCATCGCAGATCAACCAACCGAGCTCCACGCATGTACGCTTCCCGCACGCTCGCCGCTGCTACGCTCGCCATGATGGTCGTCGCTTGCGCCGACCTCATCGCGCAGTCGGACGCGCCGCTTTGGGAAAGCCGCGGCAGCGGTCCGTTCGTCTCATCGAATGAGACGCGGATCGAGTTCGCGGCTGACGGACGCTCGATGCTGCAATCCCTGCCCGAGGCGTTCCGCCGGTGGGACGCATCAACCGGCCGCCTGCTGAGTGTCGTTCCCTACGCCTACGGTACCCTCATGGTCACCGGGTCGTCATACTCGCCGGACGGCCGCTACATTCTCCGGCGTCGTGGCTATGTGCTGGAGTTGCTCGAGGCAACCTCGGGAGACACTGTCAAAACTTCCGTGTACAACACGCGCGACTCGTATCAGTTCTCGCGCGACAGCCGCATGATCCTTGCGACCTCCGGGAATCGCATCACGTTCCTGTCGGTCCCGAGTCTCGATCGTGTTCGACAGATCGATGGCGAGAATCTTGCCGGCAGCGTGCTCGCGCCCGACGGGCGGGAGCTTCTCGGCATCGACCTCGGCATCGTCGTACAGCGCGATGCCTCGACGGGCGCCGAGATCAGGCGACTCGCCGGACTGGGCGGTGTCCAGCAGATCGCGTACGCTCTGGGCTCGGAGACGATCGTCGGATACAGCGGACAGTGGCTGGCGATGTGGAACGCGCGAAGTGGAGAGCGCACCTCGCTCATGCTCGACCGTCCCGGCTTTCCCGCACCGAAGCTCGTGATGAACAGCGGCGGTCGATACGCTGTGACGCTGAGCATGAACCATGCGACGGGCGATTCGACGATGCGCGTCTGGGATGTGCTGGAGCGTCGTCGGATTCGCGACTTCGCGGTCGACGTACGGTTCCCGCTACGCGCGGTCGCGCTCTCGCCTGATGAGAAGTCGATCGTCATTCTGGACGACGGAGGCACGATCTCGGTAATCGATATGGGGACCGGACGCGTGATCCGCCGTTTCGCGACCGGGCATCCCATGTACGCGGCGAGCATTGCCAGCTCGCACGATGGACGCGTCGTCGTGACAGGCTCGCATCGTGGTGAGCTTCGCGTGTTCGACGCGGCGGACGGTCGACTGCTGCAGACGCTGCAGATTGCTTCGTACGCAATCATCAACGAGCTCGACATCACGTCCGATGGAACGGTCGTCGCCCTCTCCATCCCTGGTGGATCGGATGCCGGCATACACATCCTGAGCCTCTATCCTGCGGACAGCCTGTATTTCAAGACGGGATCCGCGGGCGCGCTGGACATCGCACCGGACGATCGGCACATCGCGATGGCACGAGCCGATGGCAGCATCGGGATTTTCGAGCTTCGCACAGGCAGAGAAATACGTCGGCTGCCCGGTCATCCTGGCGGCGTCACATGTGTGGAATTCTCGCCGGACGGCTCGATGCTCGCAAGTGGGGGAGCAGACCTTTCAGTCGTTGCCTGGGACGTCGCCACCGGAGAGTTGCGGCGCATGTTCAGCGGCCACAACGGTCCCATCGTTGACATCGTCTTCTCCCGCGACGGTCGCGAGATCGTCTCGGCCGGAACCGATCGTCGCGTCATCGCCTCGACCATCGACGGCGGGCAACGGCTCCTTCGCACGATGCCCGAGAGCGTGCATTCCCTCGGCATCAGTGCCGATGGTCGCTCGGTCCTCGTCGGCTGCACCGCGATGCACGGGCTCGATTTCTCGACTGGATCCATCACTCGAAACTTCTGGGATCACCAGCGCCTCGGTTACGGCGTCGTCTACGTCGACAAGCATCCGTCGACGCGCGTCGTCGCCACCGCGTCGTCCGACGGCGACGTAGTTGCGTGGAGCATCGAGCGAAGGCTCTCGGCGGGTAACGACGAAGCTGGACGTGCGGTCGTCGTGGCGCCGTTGCCGGCTGACGAGTCGATCACCATTGCGCTGCCGGCGCGCTCGCGCGGGACGTGCGAGGCCATGCTGCTCGACGCGCGCGGCGTCGTGAGAGGACGGGGCCGCGAGACCGATCCTCTGGTAGCGTCGCTGCGCTTGAGCGTCAGTGACGTCGAGTCTGGGATCTATCTGCTCGTGCTCGATGCCGACGGCGAGCGCTCGACGCATACGGTCGTGGTCGTTCATCCAGGTCGTCGGTGAGCGCAATCAACCGCTACGTCATCGCCAGATACTCGTGCACGAGCTTCACCGCCATCGCGCCCTCGCCGACGGCCGAGGCGACGCGGTTCATTGCGCCGGCGCGCAGGTCGCCCGCGACGAAGATGCCGGGGACGCTCGTCTCGAGCGGGAGCGGCTCGCGCTCGAGCTTCCAGCTCCGCGCGAAGCCGTCGTGCAGAGCGATGTCGCGGCCGGTGTGCACGAAACCCTTGTCACTTCGCAGCACCTCGTCCGGCAGCCAGGCGCCATGCGGTTTCGTGCCGATGAAGACGAAGAGCG
Organism: Kapaibacterium sp. (SeqCode); assembly: GCA_035539855.1. GTDB lineage: Bacteria > Bacteroidota > Ignavibacteria > OLB7 > OLB7 > DATLHO01. Next base: position 19,112 of record DATLHO010000041.1, read on the forward strand.
CGGCGATCTCCTCGGCGCGGCTCTCCGCGCCATCGAGGCAGCGGACGACGACGCGCTCGAGTCGTCCGTCGCCTTCGACGCGCTCGATCTCGGTGCGCGTCCACAGCGTGATGTTCGGCGTCGCGGCGATCTGGTCGATGAGATACTGCGACATCGACTCGGCCAGACCGTCGCGGCGCACCACGATGATCACCTCGCTGGCGAAGCGCGCGAGGTGCATCGCGCTCTGTCCGGCGGAGTTGCCGCCGCCGACGATGACGACGCGCCGGCCGATGCATGCCTGCGCCTCGGTGGTCGCCGCGCCGTAGTAGACGCCCGCTCCCGTGAACGCGGTGATGCCGTCGGCGGGATGCTCGCGATAAATCATCCCCGTCGCCGCGACGAGCGCGCGCGCGACGATCGTGCGGCCATCGCCGAGCACGAGCCGCTTGTATCCGCCCTCGATCTCGATGCTCACCACCTCCACCGGCGCGAGGAACTCCGCCCCGAGACGCTGTGCCTGTGCGAGCGCGCGCCGCGTCAATTCGCTGCCGCTGACGCCCGCCGGAAAGCCGAGATAGTTCTCGATGCGCGAGCTCGAGCCCGCCTGTCCTCCCGGCGCGCGGCGATCGACCAGGAGCGTGCGCAGTCCCTCCGACGCGCCGTAGACCGCGGCGGCCAGACCGGCCGGGCCCGCCCCGACGATCACAAGATCGTAGAGCTCGTAGGCGGCCGAGCTGAGACGTCCCAGGCGCTCGGCGATCTCGGCGATGCCCGGCTGGCGCAACACGGTCCCATCCTCGAGGAACAGGGCCGGGACGTCGTCGGGACTCACGCCCGCGGCGTCGAGCAGGACGGTTCCCTCGGGGTCGCGGCCGAGCTCGAGCCATCGATAGGGGATCATGTTGCTCGCCAGGAAGTCCTTGATCTCATGCGAGCGCGGCGACCATTGATGGCCGACCAGACGCAGCCGCGCGGGCTCCGGCAGATACTCCGCCTGCCATGCGTCGAGCAGATCGTCGACGACGGGAAAGAGCCGTTCCTCCGGAGGATCCCACGGCTTCGACAGGTAGTAGTCGAGGTGCGCGTCGTTGATCGCCTTGATGGCGGCGTCGATATCCGAGTACGCGGTCAACAGCACGCGGCGCGCGTCGGGATAGATCTCGCGGCTCTGCATCAGCAGGTCGACGCCGAGCATCTCGGGCATGCGCTGGTCGCTGAGGATCATCGCGAGCGCGTCGCCACGCGCCTTCAGCTCGCGCACCGTGGCGATGGCCTCCGCGCCGGAGCCCGCGCCGACGATCCTGTACTCCCCCGCGTACTGCGAGCGAAGGTCGCGACGGACCGCGGCGAGCACCTGCGGATCATCGTCGACGGCGATAATGACGGGCTTGCTCATGATGCCACCTCCTCACGCTGTGAAGGCTCGATCGGCAGATCGACAAAGAACGTCGTTCGTCCGGGCTCCGACTGGTAGTCGAGAATCCCACCGTTCTGCTCGACGAGCCGGCGCGAGATGTCCAGGCCGAGCCCCGTGCCGTGGCCGACCGGCTTCGTCGTGAAGAACGGATCGAAGATCCGCTTGCGAATATCGTCGGGCACGCCGGGCCCGTCGTCGGTGATCCGAACGATGAGCCGGTTCGCCTTCTCGCGTCCGACCGCGATGTCGACCCGGCTGGCGGCCGCATCGACCGCGTTGTCGATGAGGTTCGCCCAGACCTGGTTCAGCTCACCGCCGAAGCCGACGACCTTCGGAAGGTTCTCGGGCACGTCGATGGCGACCGCGATCGACTTCGAGCGAGCCTTCGCGGTCAGCACCGCGAGCGTGTTGCGCAGTCCCTCGCCCACGTTCATCGGCTGCGGCGTCCTCGCCTGGTCCATGTAGGTGAATCCCTTGACCGCGGTCACGAGCTCGGAGATCCGATTGGCGCCCTGCTCGATGTCCTTCGCGAGGCGGCGCACCGAGCAGCCGGCGGCGATCCAGTGTAGGCTCAGCGCGAGGATCTCGGGCTCGAGCGCGGCGGCGAGCTCGTCGAGGATGTCGATCGTCACGGCGGTATCGGCGAGCGCGTCGGCGATCGAGTCGTCGGCTCCGTGCGCTGCGAGCCAGTCGGCGATCGCCTCCTCGCGATCGGCCTGCTCGAGCGGCGAGCGAACCTGTGACTGCGGCGTCTGCAGACACCGCTCCGCGGTCGCTTCGAGTAGTGCGAGCTGCGCGTCGGTGGCCTGCGAGGCGCCGAGCGCGCGTCCGGCTCGATCGGCGTTGACCACACCCGTCAACAACTGCTTCGAGCAGCGCGCGACGGCCGACGCGGGATTGTTGAGCTCGTGCGCGAGGCCGGCGGAGAGCTTGCCGAGCGAGACCATCTTCTCGTTCTGCCAGTCGCCCGTATTGAACGAGCGCGCGCGATCGAGCATCACGTGCACGAGCGTTGCCGTCACGGCGTGGCAGGTGCGGATCATCTCGAGGAAGTCCTTCTCGAAGATCGTCAGCACCTCGCACGTCTCCTCGACGATCGAGTCGCCCGGAGGCGCACCCTGTCGCGAATACGGAAGCAGCCCCATCACCTGGCCGCCGCACCACTCGAAAGCCTTCCTCGGGCCGGCGCCTCGATCGACCGAGATCGAGGCGCGGCCGTTGAGCAGGATGAACATGGCCTCGGGCCGACCCTCGGCCTTCGACGCCATGACGTGTCCGGCCTGGTAGGTACGCAGCTCGCCGTGCTCGACGAGCCACTGCAGCTCTTCGCGCGGCGCGGAGCCGAGCGTACGGTGTTCGATGAGGCGGTCGAGGAGGTCCATCGGGAGTTCTCGAGAGTCTCGGAGTTGATCGATCGATTGGATTCGAGCGGGGACCGACTGCGGGGAAGAGTCGAGGGGGGAGCCGATACGGCGGGGCGCGGTTCACGCATGGGTGCGGGAAGCCACCGTTCGGGGGCGCAAGATACGCTGGCGGTCGCTCACTACTCAACGGGTCGCCATTCAACCGACGCGCTCGTCGAGCGGTGGGCGCGACCAGTCTACATCGCTCCGAGCACGATCGGGAGTTTCTCCTCCTTCCGGAGCTTCAGCTTCTGTCGGATGTTCACTCGGTGGAACTCGACGCCGCGCTCGGTGGTGCAGATGAGTGCAGCGATCTCATGGCTCTTGAGGTTCATCCGAAGCATCGTACAGATGCGAAGCTCGGTCGGCGTCAGGTCGGGAGCCCTGTCGGTGAGCGACCGAACGAATTCCGGATGGACCGATCGGAACTGGTGATCATACTTCTCCCAATCGACCGATTCGCACGGAAGGCGCTTGAGTCGCTCGCGCAGCTCGCGCGCGGCCGGCTCGCTCGGCGGGATCTTGCGGGCGATCTTCAATAGGTCGTTGCGAAGGTCGCGCAACAGCTCGTTCATTGCGAGCAGTTGCAGGGTGGAGTTGGCGAGCTCCTGTTCGGTCTGTTCGCTCTTCATTCTCTGAACGGTCTCCGCTGCCCGCGCCTCTGCCAGCTCGACCTCCGTCCGTTTCTCGATCTCGGCAATTTGTCGGCGATGCTCGAAATTCTGGGCAGCCTTGTGCGTTTCGAGACGCTCCAACTCTCGCTCGAGCTCGTTGCCGCTCACCGTGTGGTCATAGGCCTCTTTCCAACGCTCCCGTCGGGCAAAGAGCTCGCTGAGCTGGCGGTGAAGCGTCAGCGCGTGCGATCGGTCACGGATCTCGCTCGCCAGCTCCAGTGCCCGCAGCGACAACTCGCAGGCGCGCTCGAGGTCCGGCTGACCGGCCGACGGCGCCGCGACCAGCAGCGCCATGTTCCCGATCCAATCTGCCATCAGGCGTCGGTCTCCCAGCTCCTCCGCCATCGCGAGCGCGCGTTCGTAGTGTGATTGCGCAGCGGTGACATCGCCGAGAAGTCGGTAGGCGTTCCCCATGTTGCCGATGCTCATGCAGGCCGTGCCTGTCATGCCGTGCTCCTGCGCCAGGTCGATCGCCGTGCGATACTCCGCGAGGGCCGCGTCGATGTCGCCGAGATACTGGAGGACGATTCCGAGGTTCCCCAGCCAGATCGCCTCCGACGCAGGATTTCCCAGCTCCCTCCAGAGCAGTATCGTTCTGCGATAGTAGTGCTCCGCGCGGTCTAGCGCGCCGAGGCTGAAGTGAACACTACCGATGTTCCCGGTTGCAATCGCGACGCCATCACGATTGCCCGTCTCATCGTGGATCGCGAGGGCGGATTCATAGTGTTCGAGGGCCAGTCGATAATCGCCGACCTCGTGATAGACATTGCCGATGTTCGCGAGGTCGATGGCGTATCCGATCCTGTGGCCGCGCTCCTGCGCTATCGATAGCGAGCGATGATAGCACTCGAGCGCGCGCACGTAGTCGCTTTGAAGCATGTGGACACTTCCAATCGCTGAGATCGCCTGCCCCTCGGACTCACGGTCCCCCTGCTCAACCGCCCACTTCAGCATCGGCTCCAGATACGCGAGCGCCCGTGGGCCGTCACCGATCGACTGGTATGCGAATCCGATGCTGCCTCGGCTCAGTTCCGCACGGTGACTGCTGCCGAGCTCGTCGAAGCGAGCCGCAGCCTCCTCGTAGTGGTCGATCGCACCGGTATAGTCGCCGCGAAATCGGAGGACGTTTCCCAGAAGGAGCACCACCTTCGCCACCTGTTCGCGAAGTCCCAGGTGCTCGTAGGAGGCCCGTGCCGCCTCGAGCTGCTCGATCGCGAGCGGGTAGTCGGCGAGGCGCCAGTTGACGGTGCCCATGAGGAGAAGGCACGCCGCGGAGAGCTCGGGTCGGCCGGACGCCTCGGCGCGCCTGAGGCTCTCCTCGGCGACAGCGAGTGCCTCCGGCGGATCCACGCGCGAAAGCGCGTCACCGAGAATTATCATCGCAGTGAGCCGCTGCTCGTCGTCGAGAGCCGCGTCGACCGCGGCGCGCAGTTCGGCAATGGCAGGAGACATGGAGGGTGCGAAGGGTCAATCGGAAGGGGGAGCGGCATCGTCGCCACTCCCCCCAAGATAGCCTGTCGGAGGCGCAGATGTCAGCGGAGACTCGCCGGTGCCTGACTCGGCCCTGCGACATCGGAACCCGTCGATACCTTCGGCATCATCTGCTCGGCGTAGCTCGCGATGAAGATGTCGTTCCCTGAAGGCGGAGACGCCGTCAGCGTCGTTCCATCGGGCCCGGGATCGAAGTCCACCGACCGGTTGAACGTGCCGACGATGCGGGTGAAGGAGTCGATGAGGAGACCGTGGGCGACCGACGATCCGGGATTCGTGGGATCGAACGTCGACCCGGTGACCCAGAGAAACCCGGCCATCTGCGTGTACTTCGCGACGAACGCGCCGTTGCCCATGAACGAGGCTGTGCCCGGTCCGGGATCGAAATCGTTCGGCACGTTGTCGCCGGTGGTATGGTAGTGCCCGGCGATGACAATGTTGCCATCGCCGTCGATCTTGACTGCCCGCGTCGTGCCCTTGCCGGGCGAGAATGCCGAGAGGTAGCCACCGGCCGCATTGTAGCGCGCGAAGAACATCCCTCCGTTCGCGAGGCTCGCGGTACCGATCCCGGGATCGAAGTCGACGGTTCCGTCGAACCATCCGCCGACCACAACGTTCCCACCGGCGTCGGTAGCAATCGATAGCCCCTCGCTCATCGCCGTCCCGAGAGCGGCGATCGCCCATGCATAGGAACCTGTCGAGGAATACCTGGCCACGAACATATTGCCGCCGATCGTCGAGCTCGACGTGAGACTGTTGATCGACTTCGTCGGATTGAAGTCGACGGTTCCGCTGAACGTGCCTGTGACGAGGACGTTGCCGGACTGATCGAGCGCGACGCCCTGAGCCATGTCGGTCGATGGACCGCCGGCGCGGAAGGCCCAGCGATAGGCGCCGGATGACGAGTATCTGGCGACGTAGATATCGGGCGACGCGATGCCCCGGTAGCCTGATGCGGCGGACTTGAGCGTGGCCGTGCCAGCACCCGGATCGAAGTCGACGGTGCCGGAAAACGTACCGGCGATGACGACATCGCCGGCTCCCTGAACGGCGAGCGCGGTCTCCTGATCCTCCATCGGCGACGCACCCGCTAGAGCGAATGCCCAGAGGTACCCGCCGCTCGAGGAATACTTCGCGACGAACGCCGACGTGACGTTACTCGTGCCACGATTTGCCGTGCCGGATCCCGGATCGAAATCGACGATGCCGCGGACGTAACCAGCGACCACGACGTTGCCATACGCATCGATTGCGATCGACCGACCCGAGCTGCCGGTTACGCCTCCACCGAGTCGAAAGGCCCAGCGAAAGCCGCCAAAGGCATCGTAGCTCGCGACGTAGCCGTCGCCCGAGGAAGGGTTCGCGCTCGAGCATGCCTCGCACGTGAGCGCGGCCGTGCCGCTGCCCGGATCGAAGTCGACCGCTCCATGGAAGGAGCCGGTGAGAAAGACGTTGCCGTCGACGTCGCTGACGATGTCCATGCCCCGGTCCTCTCCGGCGGCTCCGACTCCGACCGCATCGACGATGCCTGGTTGCTGAGCCGCTGACGGTCGCGCGGCGGCGATCGCGAAGACGAGGACGAGCAACGCGGCAAGCGCGTGAGTGATCGGCGATCGTGCCCGATCTGAATCAGCCTGGTGTGTCATGAGCGTGTTGATGCAGTTATGAACGGATCACGCTGGTCAGTCGAGTCTGCCAGCTCGTGCGGGAAGTAGTTTTCGACGGTGTGGGCAATAGCCGTCCTGCCCACGTCGGGAGCGGGCTGGAGGACCACCCTGGAGGGGAAGCTGACATCGGCGGGGGAGGAAGGCGGGCGTGAATCTACATTCGGTTGCGCGGGAGTCACCCCTAGGTTTCCAACAGGTTGGCAGATTCCGGGGGGGGAGCTAACCGAACGCCCAGCCATGTGTTAGCCGACGTCCGACGGCAATCCCTCACGAAGACCATCCGGCGCGCATGAAGCTCCCCGACCGCATCCCCTGCCCTTCCTCCCGCACGCTTCTCGCTCTCGCGCTGACGCTCGTCGCGCTCGCGGCGCCCGATGCGCTCGCGCAACGGAAGAGCGACCGCGGAGAGCTTCTGCGTCGCAGCCACGACGAGAATCCGCTCGACGCCGATCCTCGCTCGACACCCGGCGGCCCCGTTGGAAAGGCGCCGCTCGCCACGGGCTACTACGTCGTCGACAACGACGACCCGCTGGTGGGCGCGCCGTGGCGACCGTCGTACGTGTTCCTCGACACCACCGGAATCGACTCCCGGCGGTGGCGGCGAATCCGGCCCGGACCGAATCTCGATGCGCCGGGCACGTGGGAGGGTCCGGGAAGCCAGGGCAAGGAGTTCTTCCGCAACCCCCACGCACCCGCCGACTCGACCGATGACGCGATCGCCGGACCGATCGCGATCGGATTTCCATTTCACTACTACGGCCGCGCGTACGACAGCTTCTACGTCTCGACCAACGGACTGATCGCGCTCTCGAACCGCCGCTACGACTACGACAGCCTCGGCCGCCGCATCGACTACAACCGCTGGCGCGACGACACGCTCGCGCGACCGCGCATCGGCGCGAGTGCCGCGCTCGATCCGACGCCCGACGATTACGGATGGCGCTACGTCGCGCTCGGCAACTCGAGCTCGCCCACCGGAGGTCTCCGCAATCCAAGCAACGGCCCGCTCCCCGACGCCTCGCTGCGCGCCGCGATCGCGCCGCTGTGGACCGATCAGGAGCTGTCGCAGTACGACCCGGTCACAGGCAGGGTCGACGACTTCGGCCGCGTCTACTGGCGCCGCGACGACTCCGGGAATCGCCTGATCATCTACTTCGTCAACATCTCGATGAAGGGGCCGGTGTGGGTTCCGCTGTTCAACGTCGGACTGGAAGCGCCGCGGCGTGAGATGCGCGCGAACGTCCAGGTGATCCTCGATCGCACCGACAGCAGCGTGCAGTTCAACTACGTTCGCTTTCTCGGCGCCTACTTCGAGACCGTCAACCGATCTCCGTGGGTGAGCAGCTCGGAGATCCACCGCGTCAACTCGACGATCGGACTGCAGAGCAATCCCGACGCGCCCGCGCCGTGCACCGTCGGAAGTTGCCCTGGCGCCACCGGCGCGGAGCACACGACGTACTCCTACAACGACCATCCCGTGACGGGTGGGCGCATGCTCGTCAACGGCGATTCCTACGCGCCGCACTCGGGACTGGCGATCAACTTCCGCCAGTGGGCGAACAAGGCTCGCGTGCTCGGCGTCACGCTGCGCGTGCCGAGCCGCATCGACACGTCGTTCGTCGGCCTCGCAGCGGGAGCGTCGGAATACCATGAGCTCCTGCTCGGCCATCCGTTGCTCGGCGTGATCCGTCCGGTCGGATACCTGCAGAACGTCTCCGACAGTATCGGCCCCGTCAACCGCACGCCGCAGCCGGTGCGCTTCGAGACGCGGATGCGCATCCGCGATCTCGTCAACTGCACCGCGCCGCCGGTGTACGAGTCGGTCCGCACGAGCGATCCCCTCCACCCCATCCGCGTCGCCGCGGCGGGCTCGCCGAGCATCGACACGATCGAGTTCGACGCGTTCACTTCGAGCGCGCAGGTCGCGGCGCACGCCGGACGCTTCCGCGTCGAGATGAGCGCGACGGGCCGCGGCGTGACCGGACAGTCGCTCGGCGAGCGATGGCCGTTCGACGACACGTCGGGCGTGCGCGTCTTCGGACTCGTCACGCGCCCGATACCCTGGGTCACGACCTTCAACGACTTCAGCGTGTCGTGTCTCGACGGACTGCTTCCGAACACGCGGCAGTGGGTCTCGATCGGTCCACGCGTCGTCGACGGCGACCGGGAGACCCACAGTCCGCCGCCGCCACGCGGGCCCGCCACCGGAAGCGACGGGCGCACGACGCTCAACTCGCCGGTGCTGCTCATGGATCGCCGCTCGCTCGCCGACGCGATCTACGAGCCTCGCAGCGCGTCTCTCGGCGACACCCTCGTCTCGTTCCCGGTCGACATCAGCACCGCCCGTCGACCCGTCGTGATCCTGAGCTACGAGCGCGCCGGTCGCATGACGTACGATCGCGGATGGAGCGATCTGACGCGCATCGGACCCGAGCATGCGGCCTACAACGTTCTCAAGACGGGATTCCTTCAGGTGCCCGACCGCCTCGTCGTCGAGTTCGCCGAGCCGAGTCCGAACGGCATCGACAACATCACCAACGTCCGCTCCTGGAGCGATCGCTCGTTCGGCGACACGACCGGTTCGCTGCGTTGGAGCGCGCTCACCGGGCGCGCGACGAGTCCGCGCTGGGGCGTCTTCGGCGGCGGTGGCGGAAGCGGCTCCGATACGACGGGACGGGTAACGGTGCTCGAGCTCGACGCCGGCAAGGACTTCCGCTTCAACCGCGCGGTCATCCCGATCCCCGCGCGCTGGTCGGGCGATCCGAACACGAACCGCACGTTCCGTTTCCGCGTGATGGTCGAGGCAACAGACCATGGCGATCCGATCGCGCCGGCCGACGACGACGACCCGTTCTTCGTCGACAACATCGGCGTGACCTCGCTCGATCGGCCGGAGCTCGAGATCACGGCCGTCGCGGCGCGATGGCCCTACACGATTGCGCCCGCGACGCAGGCGCGCGCGATCCCGCTCGTCGCGACGGTCGCGAACAACGGATCCGCTTCGTCGACCGCGTTCGGTGTCGCGTTGTCGGTGCGGAGCCTCTCGACGCCGCCGGGACCCGGGCTCTTCAGCTACTACCGCTTCCGCTCGGTGATCTCGCTCGGCGCCGGTCAGGAGCGCACGGAGTCGTTCCCGACCTGGAACGCGCACGAGTGCGGCGCATGGCTCGCCGACTCGCTGCCGTTCCACTATCAGACGCGCCAGTACCGAATCGCGGCGCAGATACTCCCTGTCGGTCTCGACGCGAATCCCGACAACGACAGGACGCACGAGGACTTCACGCTGACGCTCGGCTCGGTCTTCGCCTACGACGACTCGTCGCGCGTCTCCGGCCGCAACGACGTCCCCTGGTTCTCCGGAACCGCCGGGAAGGGACTGACGCTCGCGCCGTCAGCCGAGGACGGGCTCGGCCTGCAGCCGTACGGGCCGCCCGGGGGCAATGCCTCCGGCACGTTCGCCATGCGCTTCACGGTCGTCGCGCGCGACACCGTTCGCGGCTTCCAGGCATACTTCGGATCGCACAGCATGCAGCCGGAGCGCATCCAGTACGCGCTGTACCGAGCGAGTCCATGGCAATCGTCGAGTCCGCCCGACACGCCGATTCGCGCGACGCGTGTTCTCGCGCGTCGCGGCGAGGGGACTCCGCTGTCCGCGCAGAACGGCGTCGCGGAGTTCACCTTCGACACGTATGTCACGTGGATGCTCCCGACGCCCTACGTCATCGAGCCCGGCGAGTACTACGCGACGGTCTCGCAGCTCGACGACTCCGGCATCGAGCTCGGCGGCGCCGCGCGCAACCAGGGACAGGTGACGACGATCGTCGACACGAGCGCGAGCAGTCCCGGACTGCGAAATGTGAGTCCGCCGGCGCACGCCGAGATGCACGATGCGCGATTCTGGTTCGAGACCGGCGTGGAGAGCTCGCGCTGGAGCGCGATGATCCAGCCGACGACGAATCCCGGCTTTCCGCATCTCGACCACCGCGGCAGCACGCACGCGCCGAGCGAGTCCGGCCACGTCCCGACGTACACGCGCGGATCGTGGATTCCGATGATCCGACCGTACTTCGGCCCGCGTTCGTCATCGGCCTGCGTCGTCACGCCGGTCGAGCTCACGGAGCTCACGCTCACACCGCTGGCGACCGCGCTGCGTCTGGCGTGGACGACCGCGAGCGAGCTCGACAACCGGGGCTTTCACATCGAGCGGCGGGCCAGGGATCGCGACGCGATCTGGAGCGCCATTGCCTTCGTGCAGGGCGCCGGCACGAGCAACCGCGCGCAGCGCTACGCCTACACCGACGTCGACGTCGCACCGGAGACGACGTACCAGTATCGTCTGCGCCAGGAGGACATCGACGGCGCCGTGACCTACAGCGAGATCCGCGAGGGACGACTGGGCGGAGCGACGACCGGATCCACCGCGAGCCGCCTCGAGCAGAACGTCCCCAACCCGTTCAGCGAGACGACGCGCATCAGCTACGCGGTCGCGGGCGGCGGCCGCGGCACGCTCGAGATCATCGACGTCCACGGCCGGCTCGTCCGCCGCTTCGAGGTCGACGGCAACGCCGCGCTCGAATGGGACGGCACCGGCAGCGACGGCACACCGGTCGCGGAGGGCGTGTACTTCTATCGTCTCAGCGTTGACGGATTCACGGCGGTTCGGAAGCTCAGTGTGGTGCGGTAGGGATGCTTGCGGGTCGCACATCTCGGCGGCGGTTCGTATCCTCGACACATGAGCCAGCCACTCGAGATCATCCGCCCTCCGGCCCTCGCGCCCGGCGCGACGCTGGGCGTCTTCACGCCGTCGACACCCGCCAACGTTCACTTTCGCGAGAAGTACCGGCACGGTCTCTCGCAGATCGAGGCGCTGGGCTTTCGCTGGATCGAGGGGGATCTCACCGCGAGTTGCGAACACCAGGGATATCGCACGTCCGGTCCGCGCGAGCGGGCCGCCGAGCTGATGAGCCTGATCGCGAATCCGGATGTCTCGGCGGTGGTCTCGACGATCGGCGGGATGAACTCCTCGAGCCTCATCCCCTATCTCGACTTCGACGTCGTTCGCGCGAACCCGAAGGTGCTGGTCGGGTTCAGCGACGTCACATCGCTGCACCTCGCCTTCCTTGCGCATGCGGGCGTGTCGACCTTCTACGGCCCGGCGGTGATGCCCTCGTTCGGCGAATGGCCGGAGATGCTCGTCGAGACGCGTGACTCGTTTCTCGACGCGGTCTGGCGGCACACGCACGGCGCCCGTCGCCTGGCGATGCCGTCGCGCTGGAGCAACCACTTCCGCGACGCCCGCGGCGACGCGTGGCGCACCGTCGAGCGCGAGTGGAATCGGAGTGATGGCTGGCGTGTGCTGCTGCCCGGTCGTGCGAGCGGTGAGCTCGTCGTCGCCAACCTCAACACCCTCGTCGCGGCCGCCGGCACTCCGTACTTCCCGAGCGTCGACGGCGTGATCCTGCTCATCGAGGAGATGTCCGCGCCGCTCGCGCTCGAGGAGCGCTCGCTGCGCCAGTTGGAGCGGATGGGAGTCTTCGATCGCATCGCGGGATTGATCGTCGGGCGCCCCGAGTTCTACGACCAGCAGGGTGCGCCCTTCGGCTACGACGAGATCATCCTGGAGATCGTCGGAGACCGTGGCTACCCGATCGTCGTCGACGTCGACTGCGGGCACACCGTGCCGATGCTGACGCTCGCCGAGCGCACGCCGATCACACTCGAGGCCTACGCCACGCCCGCGTCCATCGTCGTCGAGCGGCCGATGGTCGTCGGCGACGCCGGACGGATGATCTACCACTTCGCTCCCTCGGCCGACGTCAATGCCGCACGCGAGCGCGGGATCTATCGTCATGCGAGCCTCGAGCGCGACGGCTTCATTCACTGCTCGCCGAGCGATCTCGTCTGCCATGTCGCGACCGTCAACGCGCGCGGTCGCGGCGATCTCGTTCTCGTCGAGATCGACTCGGAGCGCGTCGACGCGCGGATCGTCTGGGAGAATCTCGAAGGCGGGTCGCGGGTTTTCCCGCACATCTACGGCGAGCTGCCGATGCGCGCCGTCACGCGCGTGCTCGGGTTTCCGCCGGACGACGACGGGAGCTTCAGGCTGCCCGTAGCGCTGAGTGGCGGCCTGCCAGCACATACTCGTTGATCGGACCGAGTCATTGACCGCGCCTGTCGCGGGTAGTACCTGATCACGGTCCGAGAATCCCAACCGGAGGATGCGACCCGTCGTAACTTTGTGCCGACGCGCTCCATTCTTCGCTTCGTTACCTATTCCCCTCGACTACGATGCCTACACCCCAGGAGACTCTTCGCCGCGCTATAGCGCTCGTGGCGCTCGCCGCCGCTCCGATCGTCCTGCATGCCCAGCCGTCGGATCCGCCCGACAGGTACGAGCCCAATGACGACGTCGCAGAAGCCCGAACGATCTTTCACGTCTCGGCGAAGAACGACATTCGCAAACAGACCTACTTCGACCTCACGCTTCACGACGTCGACGATGTCGACTACTACCAGTTCTGGCTCCCTACCGGCGCGCATTATGATGTGACCGTCTCGGTCCGGGATGCCGGGAGCATGCCCGCAACGGGGTACACCGCCGACGTCGGCATCAGCGCCTTCCTCTCGGCCGAGGGAACCTGGACGCCGGTCTACGACAACTCGCTTACAATCGAGGATGACCCCGGCAACACCACCGTCGTCGTGAAGGTGCGGCCAATCTTCGCGGGGAGCATCGGGACATACGCTCTGCACATCGAGGTCGTCAGCCGCATGCCGCCAAGCGGCATAGCGCCCGCCGGTTCACCGGCGATCTCGATCGCACCGATACCTGCCTCGGGCTCACTGACCGTGGCGACCTCGGACGATGCTTCGATACGCCGATGCGAGCTCGTGGACATTCGTGGCGATGTCGTCGCAATGGTGGTTCCGGAGGGATCACAGCGGTCGGTGAGGATCGACCTCGACGGTGTCGGTGCGGGCACGTTCCTGCTGCGGATGCACACTTCATCCGGCATTGAGGTGCGTCGCGTCGTGGTCGCACGCTGAGATTCAAACGACCGAGCCCTACCACCGCCTTCGGCTCGGTCGCGAACACTGCCTGAAGTACATCGAACGCCTCTCATCCCAACCGTCACGGAGCACTGCCATGTCCCCAGCACGCTCGACCGTCGCATCCCTGCTGCTTGCGTCACTCGCCCTTCAATCCTGCACGCCCGCCGAGAAGCGTCCGAGCCAGTTGAGCGTCGTCGGCGAGGCGACGGTCGACACGGCGCCCGACACCGCGGTCATCGTCGTCTCGGTGGTCACGCAGAACAAGCAGGCGCTCGCCGCGCAGCAGCAGAACGCGCGCATAACGAGCGCGATCGACACGGCGCTGACGCGCGCGTTCGGAGCAAAGGCGAAGTTGCGCTCCCGAGCATACTCGCTTCAACCGCAGCAGCGATGGGATGCGAAGTCGATGCCGACGATCATCGGATTCGAGGCGCGCAACAGCGTCGAGATCGCGCTCGGTGCGATGGACCGCGTCGGCGAGGCGATCGACGTCGCGACGGCCGCCGGTGCGAACTCCGTCGAGAGCGTGAGCTTCGAACTGCGCAATCCCGACCAGACGCACGC
>DATLHO010000042.1:0-10324 GCA_035539855.1 Kapaibacterium sp. (SeqCode)
GAGCCGCGATCAGACGCCGACGGGATTCCTGCGCGAGATGCTCGCCGAGCTCCGCGCGCAGAACGACGAGCCCGCGGCGACCGAGCGCTACGTCGGCTCGGCCGACGACGGATTCTACCGTGCGCTGCGCGAGCGGTCTCCCGATCTGACGCGCAAGCAGGAACGCCTCTGCGCGCTCATCGGCGCTGGCCATTCGTCGAAGGAGATCGAGACGTTCATGGGCATCGGCGCCGAGGGACTCAAGGCGCAGCGCAAGCGACTGCGCAAGAAGCTCGGCCTCGAGCAGGGTGAGAGTCTCGAGAAGATGCTGGCGGTGATGATGCCGGGGCGGTGAATGTCGCGGTGATCGTCGCGGCGATGAATGTCGAGGCGAGCCTCAGGAGCGATCGCGTGCCTTCGCAGCGCCGCCCGTGCGCGTCTCGGTCATCGCTCGTCAACCGCGACCTGGTGCGATACGGGCAGTCTGATGGTCACGGTCGTGCCGCGCTCCGAGGTCTCCGTGACTTCGATGCTGCCGTGATGCTCCGCGATGATCGTGTGCGCGATCGCAAGGCCGAGGCCCTGACCGGAACCGACCTCCTTGCGCGTGAAGAACGGCTCGAAGATGCGGGGAAGGTCGTCACTGGAAATGCCGCGTCCCGAGTCGCCGATGCTCAGGACAACGCTCGCGCCCTCGTGCCGCAACCCGATCACCACCGCGCCAGGTCCCTCGATTGCGTCGATCGCGTTCGACAGGACACCCATGATCACCTGATTGATCTGCCCGGGTCGGCATTCGATCTCGGGCACGGCATCGAGCTCCCGACGGACATCGATGCGACCGTCGAGACGCCGACCGAGCAACGACAGGACGCTCTCGATGCCCTGGCGCAGATCCACCTGCTTGAAGTCATCCTCGTCGAGTCGTGAGAAACTCCGCAGGCTCGTGACCAGGTCGGTCGTGCGCGTCGCCCCCGCTTCGATACCACGCAACAGATCACCGATCTCGGAGCGCAGCTCGTCGCGCTCGACCGACTCGAGCCCGCCATCGAGCAACTGATCGAGGTCCCGACGCAAGGGCGAGATGCTCGCGCGGATGTATCCGACGGGGTTGTTGATCTCATGGGCGATGCCGGCGGTCAACTGCGCCAGCGACGACATCTTCTCGGCGTGGACGAGCCGGGTCTGCGCGCTCTTGAGCTGGGCGAGCGCGCCGGCGAGCTCGACGCTTCGTATGCGCTCGATCTCGAGCTCGCGTGCGGCCTCGATCTCGAGAATCCGGCGGTGCGACTCGTTGGTTCGCACCTCCCGGTCGATGCGATGATATTCGCGCAGGTTCTCGTAGGCCTCGCGGTACATGCCGGCATCGAAGTAGATGCGGTGGAGCTCCTCGTACAGTCGCGTCCGTCGATCATCGCTGTCGAGCTCGCCCGCGATCGCCTCTGCTTCGGCGATCGATTCCATCGCCGCGTCGCGCTCGCCGGCCCTCATGGCGATCCCGGCCGATATCAGCAGAGCGCCCATGAGGCTCGATCGCGCGTCGAGGCGGCGCGCGATCTCGATGCATTGCGCGAGATACTCGAGCGCCTGGCGGTCATCGTGGCGGCGCACCGAGAGCGACGCGAGATTCTGAAGCACGAGGCAGGCGCCCGATTCATCACCGGACGCAAGGTCGAGCGAGAGCGCCTCGGAGTACAACGCGAACGACCGCTCGTAGTCTTCGATGTCCGACATCACGATCGCCAGGTTCATCGTGGCGAGCCCCGCGAGCCGCTTCAACCGATGCGTCGCCGCGATCGCTCGAGCACTCTCGTACAGCTCGATGGCCTGCGCCTGTTCGCCGAGCATGAGGTGGACGTTCGCGAGGTTGTTGAGCGTGAACCCGAGCCCGACGGCATCGCCGGTGGCTTCGGACATCGCCCGCGCCTCGCGATACGACTCGATCGCGCTCGGGTACATGCCGCTCTCCTGATACGCCGTCGCAAGGCTCGCGAGACAGCGCGCGGTCAGTGCGAGCTCTCCGGCGTCGCGGAAGAGGTCGACGGCAAGTTGCGCGAACGCGATCGACCGCGTCGGCTCGCCGTGCGCCATGAGACTGATGGCGATGCGCCGATTGGCATGCGCGCGCCAGAGCACGTCGGCCTGATCGCGCAGCGCGGCCTCGAAGCCGATCGCCTTCTCGACACTCACTCCCGATGCGCCGCGCTGCTGGTTGACCATCAGCTCCGTGAGCCCGACGAGCGCGAGATCGCGGGGTCCCGAAACGACGCCGTCCTTGACCATCGATCGCAGATCGTCGAGCAGCCGCAGTGACTCCTCGGGCTGCGTCGGATCGATCCTCCAGATGTGCTCGACGAGCTCGTCGAACCGCAGTGGCGCCGCGGCCGCGGGCGAGGGCGTGTCGGGTGGTGTCTGCATGGGGTAAGGTAGCGAATGCGCACGTCCGCGCTCGGGATTCGTCGCGAGTGACGAGCCGACACCGCGGCATGGCTCCGTCGATGCCCGCAAAAAAAATTCCGCCAGCCTGTCGAATTCACCCTTCCGTCGTTCGACATTGGTACGAGCGCAGGAAGTGATTCTGACCAACCATCAACCGAAACGGAGGAACGTCATGCGGTACATGGTCATCGTCAAGGCAAGCAAGGACTCGGAGAATGGCGTGCTGCCGTCGAAGGAGCAGCTCGACGCGATGGGCGTCTTCAATCAGGAGCTGATCGACGCGGGCGTGATGCTCGCCGGCGAGGGCCTGGCTCCGAGCAGCGAGGGATTCCGCGTCCGCTACGACAACGGCAAGAACACCGTGATCGACGGTCCGTTCGCCGAGTCGAAGGAGCTCGTCGCCGGCTTCTGGATCCTGAAGGTCAACTCGCGCGAGGAGATCGAGGAGTGGATGAAGAAGGCGCCGTTCGGAAGGGCGCCATTCGATCCGAACGACGAGGTCGAGGTGCGCCGCATCTTCGAGCTCGAGGACTTCGCCGAGGGCACGGTCTCCGACGAGATCCGCCAGCAGGAGGACACATGGCGGGAGAAGGGCGGATACGCGTGAGAGGGGATTGGGAGTAGAGTGCGGCGGATCGTGTTGTCGCGGGGATCACGGCGCGTCCGTGATCCCCGCTGCTCTGAACTGGACGAGGGGCCGTCACTGCACGACGATCTGCTTCATCGCAACACGTCCGCCGTGTCGAATGACGACGTTGTATGCGCCTGACGGTACCCCTCGTAGATCGATCGATCGGCTCCGTCCGAGACGGTCGTCGAAGTGCTGCCGGAGGACGCGACGCCCGAGCAGGTCGATGAGCTCTACGATGGTCTCGTCCTCTGAATCCATGACGATGCGGAGCTCGCCGGTCACCGGGTTTGGGCGCACGGAGAGCACCGGTCCAGACTCGAGCTCGGCAGCGGCCGGCATGCCGATGCCGAACGCGCCGTCAGTGCTGTCGGCGTCGATCGCACTGCCGGCGAAGGTATAGATGACCGGAGAACCGCCCGGCAGATCCCGGAGCATCGATGCGCCGTCGGATGAGAGGATGGCGTCGGTGCGCGGATCGCCGGTCTTGAACGCAAGCAACTGACCCCGCTCATACGAATCCCACAGCACAACGGTGTCCCGGGCCGCCATGGCGATCCGGCCATCGAGGTTGAACATCACCCGATTCGGTTGATAGAGCCCTATGAGGAAGTCCGTCACCGCTCCGGTCGCAACATCGAAGAGAATCGGATCCTGGTCATTGGTCGCCGTGAGCAACCAGCGGCCGTCGGGAGAGAAATCAAGCGCCGTGACGAATCTGGCGATCCCGTCGGCGTTGACGGTCGAGATGTCGAGAAGTACCGTCCACGTTTCGGCGTCGTACATCCGAATCCGTCGACTGCCGTAGGAAGCCAGCGCAAAACGACGTCCGTCCGCGCTCCAGGCGATGCGTGGCGTCGTCGACGCAAGCGTATCGAAAAACGAACGAACGAGTGTTCCGCTCGCGACATCCCAGATGCGACAGTCCACTCCGTGGCCCGCGGTCGCAAGGAATCGGTCATCGGGACTGAAACGCGCATACCATACCGCCGCGCTGCTTCCCGTCATCGCGGACAGGAGGTCGCCCGAGGTGACATCGATGATACGCATCGAGGTGTCGGATACGTCGTCGGCATCGTGTCCGAGCGCAAGCAGACGGCTGTCGTTCGAGAACGTGGCGACGTAGACGTTATGGCGCGCAAGCGTATCGCTTCGAACGATCGAGCGCGATTCTGCATCCCACAGATCGACGATCCCCTGCGATGAAGCCGGACCCTCGTATCGACCCGTGACGAGCCACCTCCCATCTCTGCTGAAATCTCCGTCGAGCGGCCAGGCATCATGGCGCACCGGCAGCGTGTCGCGCTCGAGGAGGCTGTCGGGCCTCCACAGCGTCGCGCGAATCATGCAGTCGCCGCTCAATACCGATGGAACGATCCAGCGGTGCTGCAGGCCGGAAGCGCGACGCGTGATCGTGCTCCAGGTCGCGCCGGCGTCGGACGAGAATTCAAGGTGCACGAGATCGGTGGGCAGCACGCCGCTCCACTCGATCGCGACCGTGTCCTCCGGACGCAACTGATCGCGATGCGACGGGCGATGGATGTTTAACGGATTGTCGTCGTTGCGCAGCGTGTACATCCCGCCCCAGGCGAAGATCAAAGGGTCGTAGCGTGCGTCGGTCTCGACCCAGATCGCTCCCTGCGCGTAGTAGAAGTCAGTCGGCCTGAACTCGATGGTGAGCGTGAGACGCTCGTCCGGCTCCAGGATGATCGGAAGCGTCGAGGGCGAGCTCACGAGGAAGCGCTCGCTGCGACTGTCGAAGCCCGTGACGATGACGGAGTCCTCGCGCGCGACGACGATAACGTCGATGCGCATCGTCGATCCCGGAGCAACCGGTCCGAAGCCGATGACTGCCGTCAGAACCTCGAGCCGGGGCTCCGACGATGCCGTCGCCGGCAGGAGCGCGCCGAGCAGGATCAGCGGAGCGAGAAAAAGCGGATGAATACTGAGCATCATCGAGTTGGCTTCGGTGCTGGCTATCGGTCGTGCGCTCGATGTCGTCGGACGCCGCTACCGAATGACCGTGAGGACTGCGCTCGCGCCCGATCGGCCGTTGAGCGTGATGAAGTACGATCCGCTCGCGAGCTCCGCCGCATCGATCGAAATCGAGTGCCGACCGGCGCTCAATCGGCGCTCGATCATCGGAAGCGCATCCCGACCCAGCGGGTCGACGACCCGCATTCGAACGACGCCGGCGTGGGGGACGTCGATCGTGACGTCGACACGCATCGATGCCGGGTTCGGGGCGATCGATACGACCTGGTGCACGGCCGCATCGAACCCATCGGCGGGGGCGCCAAGGACGCCGGTGATATCCGCCGCAACCTGGATGATCGCCGGCGAGCCGGGCCCATCGTACTCGAACGCGATGCGCGAGCTCACTCGCCCGGCGCGCTTCGGACGCAGCCCGATACTCAACGGCAGGTTGCCACTCACGTTGAGCGGACCGGGCGGTGGACCGAGCGTGAGCTCGAACTGCGACGTGTCGGGACCGATGATCCGCGCGCGCCCGAGCTGCAGGCGCGAGGGTGAGACGTTGCGCAGCGCGACGGCAATGGACGTGTCGAGCCGATCGTTGACATCGACAGCGCCGAAGTCGACGAGGTCCACCTGCGGCGCCAGCGGCCGATCGACCGCAGTGCCGCGCGAGACATACCGGAGGAGCTTGTACGCGGCGACGTAGAAGACACCGGTATAGGCGCCGGCCGCCCGGGGCTCGACGCGCACCTCGACGGGAAGCGCCTCCCCGATCGGTACGGTGTCGCGCGGCGTTTTCACCGGAATCAGATACGGCGAGAGTACGGCGATGTCGATCGTCCGGGGCCAGTAGGGGACGAGCTCCTGGACGGTGAGCTTCGCGGTGCCTGAATTGCGGACGAGGTCGGTCAGGACCGTGTCGAATTGCTCGCCGGCGATGATGGTCCCGAGCGGGATCTCGCGTGGTGTCACGACCGCGGTGCCG
Source organism: Kapaibacterium sp. (SeqCode) (assembly GCA_035539855.1). Lineage (GTDB taxonomy): Bacteria > Bacteroidota > Ignavibacteria > OLB7 > OLB7 > DATLHO01. The sequence continues at coordinate 6,009 of DATLHO010000042.1, forward strand.
ATCGTGATCAGAGACGTATCGGCGCCGAGCGGCACGTTCCCCAGATACCTGATGCCCGTCGTGGTGAAGTAGAGCGTACCGTCGGGACTCAACGCAGTCGCTCCGCCAGGAACGTCGTAGTCGACGGTGTCCAGTCGACGACGCGTCGCGATGTCCCAGCGGCGAAGACCTCCGCCGACGAACGTGATGAGCTGCCGGCCATCGGGAGTGAAATCCGCATCGAAAACCGGTCGCGGATCCGGCTCGGTGATGCTGTCGATCGCCGCGATGCGCGCGCCGGTCGTGACGTCCCACAGCGTCGCCGTGCGATCGGCCGACGCCGAGACGAGCATCCTGTCGTCGGGGGAGAAGGATATGCCGAAGATGTCGGTCGGATGACCGTCGAGCGTTCTGACGAGCTCTCCCGTTCGCGGATCCCAGAGTTTGATCGGAAACGTCGACCAGGGCACGCCCGGATCTCTTCCGGCGGTCGCCAGGAGCGTGCCGTCATGACTGTAGACGATGTGATGTACCTTGCCGGCGTGCGCTTCGATCACGCGCTCGACCGAGGCGTCGACACCAAGGAGTCTGACGTTGGTCGCCTGACAGGTTGCCATCTGCGCTCCGTCGGGACGATAGGCGATGCCCGTCACCGGAGCATCATACGCGCCAATGACCGTTCCCCGATTGATGTCGGCCAGAACGATCTTCGAACGATTGGTGGCGATCGCGAACGTATCGCCGCGCGGCCCGAATGCGCCATCCTGGGCGTCGCCGTACAGCGCTGCAAGCGAATCGCCGTACGTCCAGACGACGCGACAGCTGGTCAGCTCGGTCACGGATGCTCGTTGCCGCATCGTGAACGCGTAGGCCATGTTGTCGCTGAACTCCGCACGGTTGATGTGGAGCTGTTCCAGCGGGTACGGGAGCTCACGCGATTCGGACAGGTAGAGCGTGTCCTCGTGCGGAATGGTCTCCGTCGGATACCAGTCGACGGCGAGCCCTGTGACCTGATCCATCCCGACTTTGTTCATCAAGCTGCCGAACCGGACGTCCACGTAGTCGCTCGACGCAACACCTTCCCATCGCACCTTGCCCCAGCGCATGACATCGAGCGTGTCGCGGTCGCGCGGCGTGACGAAGCGCAGTTGCGGGCGCATCCGCTTTCCGCGATACCCGGCCACAGCGAAGAGAAGGTCGCCGCCGCACGCGTCGGAGGCGATCGAAATCCGTGCGAATCGGTACAGTGAATCGGTCGCAGCATAGCGAACGCGAAAGCGGTGCACCTCGCCCGGCTCGAGTACGCGGTCGACGGTGCCTCCTTCGACGATCGTGAAGCCCGGCGCGTCGATGGAAACTCCACGCAGATGCACCGGACCGTTGATCACCCCGAGCGTCACATCCCGCTCCGCCGAGCGACCGGGAACGACCGGTCCAAGCGAGACTGCGTCCGATTGGAGCGCAATGCGAGGTGTCAGCGCCGGCGCGGCTCTGTAGCGTACCGACGCGCTCGTACCGCTGCCGAGCGCGATGTTGACCAGGCGATCGACAGAGCAGTCGAATCCGCTGGACCATCGCAGCTCGCACGGCCTGCCTCCTTGCGCAAGCTCGAGAAGCGTCCGTAGCGCGAGACGTGCCTCGGCCTCCCCCTCGATGCCGTCGATCACCGCGCCGCCACTTCGCTCGGCGAGCGCTCGAATGCTGTCCGACGCCCAGACTCCAACCAGTGCCACATAGATCGTCGTCTCTTCCTCAATCGAGCGCCGCGCGAGCTCATCGGCGCGCACCGCCATGACGCCATCCGCGATGATCACGACGACACGTCGATGCCGTGCACGCTCAAGAACCGCGAAGGCGCCGGCGGGTGGACGCAGCAGCGCGACATTGAAGTCGCCTCCGGAGCCGACCCGCAAGCCGGCGACGGCATCCCTCAGACGCGTCCGATCGCTGGTCAGATCGCTGTAGAAATCGCTCCGGGCATCGAAGCCGGTGATCGCGACCTCGGACGCTCCGGGCATGTTGTCGATCCACGTGCCGATCGCCGCACGCGCATCACCGAGCCGGCCGCCGATCATCGACCGGGAGAGATCGACGGCGATCACGGTCGAGAGCGATGTCGACGGTGTCGGCTCGCAGGCCACCGAGACGAGCGCACGAGCGACACCGTTCTCATGAACCGTCACCGTCGGTGCGTCCGCGTCGACGCGGCGCCAGGACGCATCGAACGCCATCAGCCGCGCCGTCACCGATGGGTAGCCGGTGGTGTCCACCGAAAAGACGTGCGCCGCGGGTTGTGCGCGAGAGACGGCAAGCGCGGCAAACAGCAGCCCGATGGCAGTGGCGGTAATTCTCTTCGTCATGGCCGTGGAGCGAAGCGTTGGGGAATAAATCCGGCGACGAGGATTCGAGGTGAAAGGTAGTTAACCCAATCGGAAAATGCTCTGGCCAGTCGTCTCGCGGCGCTGCGGGCATCGCAAACGACGAGGCGGGATCGTACCCATCGTACGATCCCGCCTCGTTTCGTTTCGGCACGCCGCGCGCTATGGCTTGGTTGCCACCAGGCTCGGCGGGTTGGGGTTGTTCGCCCCGCTGTCGTACGTGAAGCCCGTGCCGGTGAGGTTCGTGACGCTCATCGTGAGGCTCCTGGTCGAGTTCTTCTGCTTGGAGCTCGCGATCGTGCACTGACCGTTGGTTCCGGTGACGGCACTCGAGCTGCCGCTGCCCCAGGAGACCGTGACGGTCACGCCCGCCTGGGCGACGCCCGACGCGTTCTCGACGGTGACGGTCAGGCGTCCGGTCCAGCCGCCGCTGACCGAGCTCGAGGTGACCGACAGTCCGTCGACGTGCACGCGGCGCAGCGTCGTCGCGTTGGCGACGTTGCTGTAGCCGGAGGCGCCGTCGCCGTTGGTGGCCTGCACGCGGAACCAGTACTGCGTGCCCTCGGTGAGTCCGGTGCTGCTGTAGGACGTCACGTTGGCGCCGAGCGTCGCGATCTGCGTGAACGGACCGCCGCTGCTCGTCGCGCGCTCGACCGAGCAGTTCGTCTCGTTCGACGCGTTGTCGGTCCACTGCAGTGCGATGGCGCTCGTCGAGGTCGCGGTCGCGGACAGGCTCGACGGCGCGGCTGGCGGCGTCGGATCGCCCGGATCGCCCGGATCGGTCCAGAAGTTATGGAGCAGCAGATTCGGCGAGCCGGTGCCGATGCTCGTCAGGACGTTCGCGGTCGCGTCGTTGATGATGGCGGTCGCCACCTGCGACGGCGTCGCGGTCGGATTGTCGTGCAGATAGAGCGCGGCGACACCGGCAACGTGCGGGGACGACATCGACGTTCCGCTCCATGACTGATACGAGGTCGTCGTGGTCATCGTCGAGGACGTGATGCCCACGCCCGGCGCGAAGATGTCGACGCACGATCCGTAGTTGCTCCACGACGCGCGAGCATCCGTCGAGCCCGATGCGCCGACGGTGATGGCGGCTCCGGTGCTCGCGGGCGAGTAGTTGCAGGCGAGCGCTCCGTCGTTGCCGGCCGCGACGGCGTAGACGACGCCGGCGGCGATCGAGTTGGCAACGGCGAGGTTGAGCGACGCCGAGTATCCGCCACCGAGCGACATGTTCGCGACCGAGGGTCCGCTGTGATTGGCCGTGACCCAGTTGACGCCGGAGATCACCTGCGTGTACGTGCCGCTGCCGCCGCAGCTCAGCACGCGGACGGCGACCAGGTTGACGTTCTTGGCGACGCCGACGGTCGTTCCGCCGACGGTGCCGGCGACGTGCGTCCCGTGGCCGTTGCAGTCACTGGCGTCGTTGTCGTTGTCGATGTAATCATATCCGGAGACCGCGCGGCCCGAGTACTCGGAGTGATTGAGGAGGATGCCGCTGTCGATGATGTACACCGTGACGTCGCTTCCGTCATTTGGGTAGTTGTAAGTCGAATTGAGCGGCAGGCTGCGTTGATCGATGCGGTCGAGTCCCCAGCTCGGCGGATTCGACTGCGTGCCGTTGGCGGTGACGTAGCCGTCGGGCTCGATGAAGTCGACGTGCGGGTTGTTCCGAATCCCGTTGAGCGCGTGCTCCGGAATCGTGGCCGAGAAGCCCTTGAGCGCCGACTGCCAGCGCGCATGGACCTCGACGATGCCGGCGCCGCGGACGATCTCGTCGGTCACCTGGTCTGGATTCGAAACATTGTCCTTGAGAACGACGATGTAGCGGTCGCGGAGATCCTGATCCGGCGCGGCGACGCGCGAGTAGGTCGGCGTCTGTGTGCCGGGATCGGATCCCTGCAGGGCGGTCGGCGCGTCGCCGGCGCAGGCCGCAAGAGAAAAGGCGAGAGTGGCCGC